>JBGOUY010000098.1:0-13818 GCA_041477795.1 bacterium | reverse complement strand
GTCGCGCCGGCCGCCGCCGCCGCGGGCGCTGCCCCCGCCGAGGAAAAGACGGAGTTCACCGTCGTGCTGACGGCTGCCGGGGACAAGAAGATCAACGTCATCAAGGAAGTGCGCGCCATCACGGGCCTGGGCCTGAAGGAAGCCAAGGACTTCGTGGAAGGCGCCCCGGGCACCGTGAAGGAAGGCGTCGGCAAGGACGAAGCCGCTGCCATCAAGAAAAAGCTGGAAGACGTCGGCGCCACGGTCGAGGTCAAGTAGCGCCGCCAGGCGCGCCGCCGGCCGCCCTCGGGCGCCGGTGGTCGCCTCGCCGCGAGCCCCGCCGCTTGGCCGTGCCGCGGCCTGCGCAGGCCGGGCGTGCGCGGCTGTTGCGCAACGTCCGGTCGCGCCGCGCCAGCGTGCACAGCGCCGGGCAGGGCCGGGCCCGCCGGACGTCCGACCGCACCTGCCGCGGCCCGCAGGCTGGGCCGCGGCGGCACACTCCCCCTCCAGGCACCGCCGATGCGGAACCGCAGCCACACCACAGGCAGCAAGGACAGCAAGCCCAGCGAGGGCGACAGCAGCGGGCTGTTCAGCCGCCTGCTCGCCTCGCGCACGGTCATCATCTCGGGCCAGGTCGATTCCGAGCTGGCGCAGAAGGTGATCCAGCAGCTCGTGCTGCTGGATTACGACGACCCCCGTGCGCGCATCACGGTGCTGATCAACTCGCCGGGGGGCGAAGTCTTCTCCGGCTTCGCCATCTACGACACCATGCGCTTCCTGTCCGCGCCGCTGGTGACGATCGTGACAGGCCTGGCCGCCAGCATGGGCTCGATCATCGCCCTGGCGCCGGAGAAGGGGAAGCGCTACTCGCTGCCGAACGCCAAGTTCCTCATCCACCAGCCGCTCATGACCGGCTACCAGGGCCGCGCCACGGACCTGGAAATCCAGGCCACCGAAATCCTCAAGGACCGCGAGCGCATCGTCCAGATCTACGCCGAGAACACCGGCAAGAAAGCCGCCGAGATCGCCAACGACATCGACCGCGACAAGTGGCTCACGGCCCGGGAGGCGCTGGACTACGGCCTGATCGATCACATCATCACCAAGCGCACCGAGCTGGGCGGCTGAACGCCCGGCGGGTGCCCGGCCGCCACGGCTGCCTCAGCCGGCGCCGCGGTTTGTGCGCGACCCCCAGGCCCTGATACCCTGGCGGCGAGACGGATTCGAGCGCGGCGCGGCCAGCGCCGGCCGCGCCGACTGCCGCTGCCGAGGCGAGCCAACTGGGAAGGCCCGCGATGATCTGGCGATCCCCCGGGAGCGCGTGGCTGCTCGGCCTGTGCGGGCTGCTCGTGCTGGGCGCCTGCAACGACAACGGCGAATACAAGGCGCCGCCGCGCTCGGTGATCAACATGGTGACCGCCTCCGGCACGCACCAGATCCTGGCGGGGAACTGGATCGGGTGCGTGGGCAACAGCCCCCATCCGGACACCGCGATCATCTGGGCGATGATCGGCGTCTCGATCCTGGTCACCGAGGCCACCTTCCCCTCCACGGACAACACCTGCCAGGGCCAGCAGACCGTGCTCTGGGACGCCATCTTCGTCACGTCCAACGCCGCCGATCAGCCGATGGCCGGCTGGAGCGATCGGACGACGGCGCCGCTCGCGAGTGGGCCACCCAAGTTGGATGGATCGGGCTTTCTTCCTACCCCACCCACGGCGACGGTATTTGATGTCATGGTTGTGATCTTTCATGACAATACGAACCCGAGTGTGGCCCCTAAGGACAATTCGACCTTCCAGATGGCGCGCCTGATCGACGACACGACGGCCGTGCAGGCGATGTACGGGGAAATCGACACGCCCTCGCCGGCGTGCGACCCGTTGTACCCCAACCCTCCGGCCGATCCCACGGTGCCTTACACCGCCGCAGGCGGCTGCCTGTACTATCTGCCGTACCTGTTGACCCAGCAGCCGTGACGGCCTCGGCGGCGGACGGTCCGGAGCCCGGCAGGGGGCCAGGGGCAGCCCGGTTTAGCGAGGTGCGGCTCGTTCACTCCAGCGGAGGAAGCGCTCCATGAAGCACGTCGTGATGACGGGTGCCGCCGGCGGCGTGGCCGGCATGATCCGGCCGCTCTTGCGCACGCACTATCCCTCCCTGCTGCTGAGCGACCGCGTGCAGCCGCCGCAACTGGCCAGCGGCGAGCGCTTCGTGTCCGCGGACCTGACGGACCTGGGCGCCCTGGAAAAGGCCGTGGCCGGGGCGGAGGGGATCATCCACCTGGGCGCGTTCTCGGTGGAGGGGCCGTGGGAGACCATCCACGCGGCGAACATCATGGGCTGCTACAACGTGTTCGAGGCGGCGCGGCGCCAGGGCGTGGCGCGCGTGGTCTTCGCCAGCTCCAACCACGCGGTGGGGTTCTACCGGCGCACGCGGCGCATCGGCGTGGACGAGCGCGTGCGCCCGGACAGCCGCTACGGCGTCAGCAAGGCCTTCGGCGAGGCGCTGGGCTCGCTGTATGCGGACAAGTTCGGCCTGCGCGTGCTCAGCATCCGCATCGGCAACGTGGCCGAGCGGCCGCTGGACGTGCGGCGCCTGTCGATCTGGCTGCACCCGGAGGACCTGGTGCAGCTCATCCGCATCGGGCTGGAACACCCGGACGTGCGCAACGAGGTGGTCTTCGGCCTGTCGGAGTGCGCGCGCGCCTGGTGGGACAATCGCGCGGCGCAGCGCCTGGGCTATGCCCCGCGCCATCGCGCGGAGGATCACCGCGCCCACGCCAGCGCCGAGCAGGCCCAAGCGGCGGCCGATCCCGTGGGCGACCGGCTGCAGGGCGGCACCTTCCCCTCCGCCGACTACGAGGCCGACTGGGTGGCGGACGGGCTGGACTAAAAAGGCTGTGAACAACAACGGCTGCGAGGGAGCAAGCCCTTCGACTTCGCTCAGGACAGGCCCCCTCGCGCTCCCCTGATGGATTTGCGCGGCTGCTTTGCTGCCGCGCAAATGCTTCATGTGAAAGGGGTGCAGGGGGCGGGGCTCCCTGCCAGGGGTGCGGGGGCAGCGCCCCCGAAAGGAAAATCCCCATTCGTCACATCCCTTCTAAGCCTGCGCCCTCATGCAGCCGCCGCGTGCTGCGCTAAGCGGCGTCGATCCCTTCCTGCTCGCAGGAGTTGGCGCAGTCCGCCACGGTGGCGCGGTGCAGGTCGCGCTTCCAGCGCGTGTCGTCGTAGTCCGTGCCGCGGTGCATCGTGCAGCGGTTGTCCCACAGCACCAGGTCGTGCACGCGCCAGCGGTGGAAGTGGACGAATTGGCGCTGGGTGGTGTGGGCGATGAGTTGGTCGATCAGCGCGCGGCCCTCCGCCTCGGGCATGCCCAAGATGCGCCCGGCGTGTGAGGCGACGTAGAGCGACTTGCGCCCGGTCTGCGGGATCGTGCGCACGAGGGCCTGCGGCACGGGCGGCAGCCGCTCGCGTTCGCCCGGCTCGAAGTCCGTCAGGCCGATGCGCGCGCGGGAGGTGAAGATGGAATGCTCGGCCACCCGCCGCGCGATGCGGCGCCGCGTCTGCGCCGGGAGGGCATCGTAGGCGGCGCGCTGGTCGGCGAACTCGGTGTGCCCGCCGATGGGCACCACTGTGTGCGCATAGAGCAGCGAGCACAGCGCCGGCACGCGCCGGAACGAGGCGTCCGTGTGCCAGAGCCGGTTGCCGAGCTGGTACCAGCGCAGGCGGCTGTCGGGGTCGACAAACTCCCCTTCGTAGTTGAGGTTGGACACGTCCGCCAGCTCGGGCCGGATGCGCGAGGGGTTGTTGCGCCCGATGCCCGTGCCGGCCTCCAGCGGCCCGAACTGCCGCGCGAAGTCCAAATGCTGCTCCTGGCTGAGCTGCTGCTCGGGGAAGATCAGCACGGCGTACTGCCAGAAGGCGTCCTTGATCGCCTGCAGCTCCTCGGCGCCCAGGGGCCGGGAGAGGTCCACGTCGCCGATCTCGGCCACGAAGGCGGGAGTGACGGGGGCTACGGTGATGCCCATGGCGGCCTGCTCCGGCAGAGGAAGGACGGGTCGCACGCGCCCGCTGTGGTGCCGCCTGGGCCCGCAGGGCCGGGCGCTGCGCGTCCCGCCAGCATCCGGCAGGGGGTGGGGCGCGGTCAAGCGAGCGCCGGGGCGGGCGAAGGGCGGGTCTGCCGACGGATCGCGCGCAGGCTCCATGGCGCGGCGGCCGGCCGCGGCCGGCCCTGAAACGCAACAGGCCGCCGGGCGGGCGCCGCTGCGCTCCCGGGGCGCAGGCTACCTGTCCGCGCACCGGTTCCCGCGGGTGACCCGTCCCGAATTGATGCCGTTTTTATATGCGCTCATCTAGCATTGGGTGTGGTGCCGCCGAAGACGTGCACCAATGCGGGCCGAAGCCGATATCGGTGGGAGACTATCGGCCGAAAAGGTCTAGTAACCGCCAATCGGCGGACAGACACGAACTGCCAAAGGATATCGACCCATGTGGGACATTCTCTTCATCGTGCTGACCTTGGTGCTCTTCAAGGCAACGCTGCTGCTGGTGTGGCTGTTCGACGCGTTGCAGGAGCGTCGCCAATGAATCCAATCTACCTGATCGCAGGCGTGCTGGCCGTCGGGCTGTTCGTGTACCTGGTGGTCGCCCTCTTCAAGCCGGAGTGGTTCGAATGAATACGCATGTGATTCCCGGGGTGCTGGCCGTCGCCGGGCTTGGGGTGTGGGATGGGCTGCTGCGGGTGACGGGCTACTCGTGGCTGCAGCTCGTCCTGTATTTCGTCGTTCTCGTGCTGCTGGCGATTCCGCTCGGGCGGTACATGGCGCGGGTCTACGAAGGCGAGTGCACGTGGCCGGCGCGGCTGCTGGGGCCGCTGGAGCGGTTGATCTACCGCCTGGCCCGCATCAAGCCCGACGAGGAGATGGACTGGAAGGCGTACACACTGGCCATGCTCTGGTTTAGCCTGCTGAGCACATTGGCGGTGTATCTGCTCCAGCGCGTGCAGGCCTGGCTGCCGCTCAACCCCGAGGGCCAGGCGGCGGTCTCGCCCGATTCGTCTTTCAACACGGCAATCAGCTTTGCCACCAACACCAACTGGCAGGGCTATGGAGGCGAGTCAACGATGAGCTACCTCACCCAGATGCTCGCGCTGACGGTGCAGAACTTCGTCTCCGCCGCCGCGGGCATGGCGATCCTGGTGGCGTTCATCCGCGGGCTGACACGCAAGCAGACCGCCCGCATCGGCAACTTCTGGGTGGACCTGACCCGCGGCATTGTCTACATCCTGCTGCCGCTCTCCGTGGTGTTCGCGCTGGTTCTCGTCTCCCAAGGCGTGGTGCAGACCTTCACCCCGTATGTGCACGCCCCGCTGCTGGAGCCCACCACGGGCAGCGACAACAAGCCCATCACCGAACAGGTGATCGCGGTAGGGCCGGCCGCCTCCCAGATCGCCATCAAGCAGCTGGGCACCAATGGCGGCGGCTTCTTCAACGCGAACTCGGCCCATCCGTTCGAGAACTCCACGCCGCTCTCGGACTTTCTGGAGCTGCTCGCGATCCTGCAGATCGCGGCGGCTTTGTGCTTCACCTTCGGGTACATGGTGAAGGACCGCCGCCAGGCATGGGCGCTGCTGATCGCGATGCTGCTCCTGATGATCCCTCCGCTGCTGGTGGGGCTGGGCGCGGAGCACGCGGGCAATCCCCGGCTGGTGGCCCTGGGCGTGGACGACCAGCCCGGCAAGGCTCAGCCCGGCGGCAACATGGAAGGCAAGGAGCTGCGCTTCGGCGTGGCGAATTCCGTGCTGTGGTCGATCGCCACCACGGGCGCATCGAACGGCTCGGTCAACTCGATGCACGACTCATTCACGCCCCTGGGGGGACTGATGCCGCTGTGGATGCTCCACCTGGGCGAGGTCGCCTTCGGCGGGGTCGGCTCCGGGCTCTACGGCATGCTGATGTTCGTGATCGTCGCGGTATTCGTGGCCGGGCTGATGGTCGGCCGCACGCCGGAGTACCTCGGCAAGAAGATCGAAGCCTACGAGATGAAGATGGCCACCGTCGCCGTGCTCGTCCCCAGCTTCACGCTGCTGATCGGCACGGCCATGGCAGTGCTGCTGAAGGACGGCCTTTCGTCGCTGGCCAATCCCGGCTCCCACGGCTTTTCGGAAATCCTGTACGCGTTCTCCTCTGCCGCGAACAACAACGGCAGCGCCTTCGCCGGTCTGAACGCGAACACGCCCTTCTACAACACGGCGCTGGGCATTGCGATGTGGCTGGGGCGCTTCTGGTTCGCCGTGCCGGTATTGGCCATCGCGGGCAGCCTGGCGCAGAAGAAGATCGTGCCTGCCAGTGCCGCAACGCTGCCCACCCATACGCCCTTGTTCGTGGGCCTGCTGGTGGGCGTGGTGATCCTGGTCGGCGCACTGAACGTTTTCCCGGCCCTGGCGCTGGGCCCCATCGTCGAGAACCTGCAACTGATGCGGTGACGTACGGGCAACACTCGTAAAGGCAGATGAACCATGACATCCAAGAACGCGACGCCGTCCATGTTCGACCGGCGAATCGTCGGGCCGGCGCTCTTCGATTCGTTCAGGAAGCTTTCCCCGCTGCACCAGGCGCGCAACCCTGTGATGTTCGTCGTATGGGTCGGCGCGGTGTTCACGAGCGGCCTGTTCATCGCCGGAATCAGCGGCCACGCAGAAGCTCAGCCTCTCTTTATCCTGGCCGTGGCCATCTGGCTCTGGCTGACGGTGCTGTTCGCCAACTTCGCCGAGGCAATGGCCGAGGGCAGCGGTAAGGCTCGTGCGGCATCGCTGCGCGAGACGCGCCGGGGATTGACGGCCAAGTGCATCGAGCGGCCCGAGCGGGACGCGCCTGTCACCCTAGCCTTCGGTGCAGATCTGGAAAAGGGCGACTATGTGCTCGTGGAGGCCGGGGATCTGATCCCCTCCGATGGCGACGTGGCGGTCGGGATCGCCTCGGTCGACGAAAGCGCAGTCACCGGAGAAAGCGCGCCGGTGATCCGCGAGAGCGGCGGCGACCGCAGTGCGGTCACCGGCGGCACGCGGGTAGTCTCCGACTGGATCATCGTGCGCGTCTCCGCTAATCCCGGGGAGACGTTCGTGGATCGCATGATCGCGCTCGTGGAAGGGGCCCGCCGCCGCAAGACGCCCAACGAGATCGCCCTTGACGTGCTGCTGGCCGGCTTCACGCTGATCTTCCTCATCGTCACGATGACCCTGCTGCCCTTTTCTATATACAGCGCCACCGCCGCCGGCCATGGCGCACCCGTGCCGCTCACCATCCTGATCTCCCTACTCGTGTGCCTGATCCCCACCACGATCGGGGCTCTGCTTTCCGCCATCGGCATCGCGGGGATGGACCGGCTGACTCAGGCCAACGTGATCGCCACCTCTGGGCGCGCCTGCGAGGCGGCGGGCGACGTGGACGTGCTGCTGCTGGACAAGACGGGCACGATCACCCTTGGCAACCGCCAGTGTGCCGAGTTTCTCCCTGCGGAGGGCGTGGCAATGTCTCAGCTCGTCGATGCCGCGCAATTGGCATCGCTGGCCGATGAGACGCCCGAGGGGCGCAGCATCGTCGTCCTGGCGAAGGAAAGATTCGACCTGCGTGGTCGCAATCTCCAGGAGCTGGGCGCGACGTTCCTGCCCTTTTCCGCCCAGACCCGCATGAGCGGCGTCAACCTGCCCGGCAGGGAGATCCGGAAAGGGGCGGCCGAGGCTATCGCGGCCTACGTCGCCGCGCGCAGCGGCCAGGTGCCCGACTCGGTGACGCGGCTCGTCGACCAGGTCGCCCGCACTGGCGGCACGCCTCTGGTTGTCGCCGAAGGTGCCCATGTGCTGGGCGTGCTGCACCTGAAGGACATCCTCAAGGGCGGCATCCGCGAGCGCTTCGGCGATCTCCGCCGCATGGGGATCAAGACGGTGATGATCACCGGCGACAATCAACTCACGGCGGCCGCCATCGCCGCGGAGGCGGGGGTGGACGATTTCCTGGCCCAGGCCACCCCGGAGGCCAAGCTCGCGCTGATCCGCGACTATCAGGCCCGAGGGCAGATGGTCGCCATGACGGGAGACGGCACCAACGACGCGCCGGCACTGGCCCAGGCCGACGTGGCCGTAGCCATGAACACCGGAACCCAGGCGGCCAGGGAAGCGGGTAACATGGTGGACCTCGACTCCAACCCGACGAAGCTCATCCAGATCGTCGAGATCGGCAAGCAGATGCTGATGACGCGCGGGTCGCTGACCACCTTCAGCATCGCGAACGACGTCTCGAAGTATTTCGCCATCGTGCCGGCGGCCTTCATGCCCATCTATCCTGAGTTGGCGGCGCTGAACATCATGGGACTGGCCACGCCGGCCAGCGCCGTGATTTCCGCCGTCATTTTCAACGCCCTGATCATCGTGGCCCTGGTGCCGCTGGCGCTGGGCGGTGTGCAATACAGCCCGGTGCCCGCCGCGACACAGTTGACGCGCAATGTCTGGATTTACGGGGTGGGTGGCTTGATCGCACCCTTCATCGGCATCAAGCTGATCGATATGCTGCTGGTCGCCTTGGGACTTACTTGACGCGAAAGGATGGAATGCCATGTTCAAGCACTTCTGGCCCGCGTTGCTGCTGCTGCTGATCTTCACGGCGCTGACCGGGCTGCTCTACCCGCTGCTGATTACGGGGATCGCCCAGGTGGCCTTTCCGGATGCCGCGAACGGCAGCCTTCTGGCGCGCGGAGGCAAGGTGGTCGGCTCTCGCCTGATCGGCCAGCCGTTCTCCAGCCCCAAGTACTTCTGGACCCGCCTTTCGGCCACGGGTCCGGGGGCCTATAACGCGGCGGCGTCCTCGGGCTCCAACCTGGGACCGACGAACCCCGCCCTGCAAGACGCGGTTAAGGATCGCCTCGCCAAGCTCAAGGCGTCCGATCCTGGCAACACGTCCCTTGTTCCCATCGATCTGGTGACGGCATCGGGCAGCGGACTCGATCCGCACATCAGCGTCGCCGCGGCCCGGTGGCAGATTGCGCGGGTCGCGCGCAGTCGCGGTCTGTCGCCGGAGCCCGTCGGCCGGCTGGTTGAGCAATTCACCGAGCCGCGCCAGCTCGGCATCCTGGGCGAGCCGCGGGTCAACGTGGTCGAGCTGAACCTCGCTCTCGATGCGCCGCATTAGCGCCTGACCGGCACTGGTTATGGAACGCACCGATCGTCCCAGCCCCGAAGAGATGCTGGAGCGGGCCAAGGCGGAAGAGACCGCCCGCAAGAGGGGTACGCTCCGCATCTTCTTCGGCGCCTCCCCGGGGGTGGGTAAGACCTACGCCATGCTGGAGGCGGCCCATCAGCGCCGGCAGGAAGGCCTGGATGTGCTCGTCGGCTGGGTGGAGACCCACGGCCGCGGCGAAACCGAGGCCCTGCTGGCCGGTCTGGAGCGGCTGCCCGCGCGGGTGATTCCTTACCGCGGCATCACCCTGAAGGAGTTCGACGTCGATGGCGCGCTCGCCCGCCATCCGGCGCTGATCCTCGTCGACGAGCTCGCCCACAGCAACGCGCCCGGCTCCCGCAACACCTACCGTTGGCAAGACGTGCACGAGCTGCTCGATGCGGGCATCGACGTCTACTCCACCCTGAACGTCCAGCACCTGGAAAGCCTCAACGCCGTCGTAGCGCAGATCACCGGCGTCCAGGTGCGGGAGACGGTGCCGGATTCGGTGTTCGACGAGGCCGCCGAAGTGGAGCTGGTGGACCTGCCGTCGGAGGACCTCCTGCAGCGGCTGCGCGAGGGGAAAGTCTACAACCCCCCTCAAGCGGAACGGGCCGTCGAGAGCTTCTTCCGCAAGCATAACCTGGTGGCGCTCCGCGAGCTTTCCCTCCAGCGCACGGCGGATCGCGTCGAGGCGCAGATGGATCGGGCCAAGCAGGATGCGGGCATCACCCGAGCCTGGCCGACGCGGGAGCGCCTGCTGGTCGCCGTCGGCCCCGCCCCGAACTCCGCCAACCTGATCCGCAGCGCCTATCGGATGGCCAGGGGGATGGAAGCACCCTGGATCGCCCTGGCGGTGGAAACCCCCGCCAGCCATCGCATGTCGGGAGCGGACCGCGAACGCCTGGCGGAGAACCTCACCCTGGCGGAGCGGCTGGGGGCGGAAACCCTCGTCGTCTTCGGCGAGCGGATCGCAGACGCCATCGTGCAGACGGCCCAGCAGCGCAACGCCACCCGCATCGTCGTCGGCAAGCCCGGCCGTACGCGCTGGCGCGACCGCTTCCGGGACACCCTGGTGGACGACCTGATCCGGCTGGCCGACGGGGTTGATATCCTCGTCACCCGGGGCGAACCCGATGCACGAGGGAGCCGACGCACCCCCGCGGACGGGCGGCCCACGCCCCTGCGGGAGTATCTCTGGACCCTGGCGGTACTGGCGGGGGCCACGGCGCTCTGCTGGGTGGCCCGGCCTCTGCTGGATCGCGTGGACGTCGTCATGCTGTACCTGCTGGGCATTCTGCTGGTCTCGAGCCGGTTCTCGCGCGGACCTTCGCTGCTGGCGAGCCTGGGAAGCGTGGCCGCCTTCGATTTCTTTTTCGTGCCCCCGTTTTTTACGTTCGCCATCTCCGACGCCCGCTACACACTCACGTTCGTGGTGATGCTGGTCGCCGGTCTGCTGGTGAGCACGCTCACGCTGCGCATCCGCAGCCAAGCCGTGACCGCCCGGGAACGGGAGCAGCGCATCACCATGCTGCACACGATGACCCGCAGCTTCGCCTACCGGCGCGGGCTGAAGGACATCGTGGATACGGCCGTGAGCCACGTGGAGGTGGTCTACGGCACGGGCGCGGTGCTGTATCTGCCCGCCGCCGCGGGCGGGCTGAAACCTGCGGGAGGCGGGCATCACCCCTTCGCCCAATCCGAGCGGGAGCAGGCGGTGGCGCAATGGGTGCACGAGCATGGTCGCCCTGCCGGCTACTCGACGGACACCCTGCCGGACTCGATCGGGCTCTACCTGCCGCTGACCGGCGGAAGCCGCACGCTGGGGGTGCTCGGCGTGGCGCTGAAGGAGCGCGCACCGCTTACCGCGTCGCTGCGGCAGGTGCTGGAGCTGTTCGCCGCGCAGGCCGCCCTCGCCCTCGAACGCGCCCTGCTGGAGGAGGTGGCGGAGAACCGCCGGGTTGCCGCCGAAGCGGAGCGGATGCGCAACACCCTGCTGACGACCATCTCCCACGATCTGCGTACGCCGCTGGCGGCCATTGCCGGCGCGGCCAGCGCCCTGCAGGACGATGCGAAGGTGACCGACCCTGCGGCCCGGCGGGACCTCGTCCAGACCATCCGGGACGAGGCCGATCGGCTGAACGCGATCATTCAGGACCTGCTGGACCTGACACGGCTCGAAGCAGGCTCCACGCAGCTCCGGCGCGAATGGTACCCGGTGGAGGAGTTGATCGGAGCCGTCCTCACCAGGTTGGATGCACGCCTGTACGGCAGAGCTGTAGCCGTGAAGCTCCCTGCCACGATGCTGATGGTGGCCGTCGATCCCGTGCTGATGGAGCAGGTGCTGGTGAACTTGTTGGAGAACGCGCTCAAGTACACGCCCGAGGGCACGCCCATCGACATCGTGGCCGAAGGCACCGAAGAGGGCGTGCGGGTGAGCGTGCAGGATCGCGGGCCGGGCATTCCCGTCGGGGAGGAGGAGCGCATCTTCGAGAAGTTCTACCGGATCTCCGGCAGTGCCCGCATTCCCGGCACCGGGCTGGGGCTCCCCATCTGCCGCGCCATCATCATGGCCCATGGCGGCCGCATCTGGGTCGAGAACCGCCCGGACGGCGGCGCGGCCTTCCGGTTCCTGGTGCCTGCGACCGGGGCCGCCGATCCACCCCACACGCAATCCGCGGCCTGAGGCCCCATGCCAGGCCAACCCTCTACCTCTCCGCCCGAAAGAGCCCCCGGTCCCCTAGTGCTACTTATCGACGACGAGGCGCAGCTCCGGCGCTTCCTGCGGCCCGGGCTCACGGCCCATGGCTTCCGTCTGCTGGAAGCCGAGTCCGGCCAGGAAGGGCTGGACATGAGCCGCCAATATATTCCCGAACTCGTGCTGCTCGACCTGGGCCTGCCCGACATGGACGGCCTGGAAGTGACCCGGCGCCTGCGCCAGTGGAGCCGAGTGCCGGTGATCGTGCTCTCGGCCCGTGGTCAGGAGACCGACAAGGTCTCCGCGCTGGATGCGGGAGCCGACGACTACCTGACCAAGCCCTTCGGCCTACCCGAGCTGCTGGCCAGAATGCGGGTGGCCTTGCGCCACGTCGCCCAGCGCGCACGCGCCCGACTCGATCAGGTGTTCGAGTGCGGCCACCTGCAGGTGGATCTCACCGGGAGAAGCGTTCGAGTCGAAGGCGCCGAGGTCCACCTGACCGCGCTCGAATACCGCCTGCTTGCGGTGCTGATCGAGAACGCCGGCCGTGTGGTGACGCATCGCCAGTTGCTGGCGGCCGTCTGGGGGCCCGGCAACACCGAGCACACTCAATACTTGCGGGTTTACATGGCCCACCTGCGGCGCAAGCTGGAGCCCGATCCTGGCCGGCCTCGCCTGCTCACCACGGAAACCGGCGTCGGCTACCGCCTCCGCGTCGATGGCGATACCCCGCACGACGATAACGACGTGTGAAGTTGCGGACCGTGACTGCGGTCGGCCGCCGCTTTCTCTCCGCCTACCCTCATCCCGCCCGCTTCCGGGGCCATTCTCACAGCGTCTATCACCACCGAATTCGCCCTTCTTCGCACGCAACCCCTTGATCCGCAAGTGGGCGGTGCAGGGATTGAACCTGCGACCTACGGCTTGTGACGCCGCCGCTCTCCCAGCTGAGCTAACCGCCCGGTGCGACTGACAGCGGAAGCCAAAGCTACGGCCTCGGCCCGGTCTTGTCCAGCGCAAAATGGGGCGCCGGGCGGCCCGGCGGGCCCCGGCGGGACTCAGGGCAGCCCCGCGGCTAGGCCGCGGAAATGGTCTTGGGCAGGTCGTGCTTCTCCATGATCTTGTCGATGAGGCCGTAGTCCATCGCCTCTTCCGCGTCGAGGAAGTGGTCGCGCAGGGTGTCCGCCTCGATCTGCTTGAGCGACTTCTTGGTGTGGCGCACGAGGATATCGTTGGTGATGGACTTGAGGCGCAGCACCTCGCGGGCGTGGATGTCGATGTCGGAGGCCTGGCCGGAGAGCCCGCCCCAGGGCTGGTGGATCATGATGCGCGCGTGGGGCAGGGCAAAGCGCTTGCCGGGCGTGCCCGCCGCCAGCAGGATCGCCCCCAGGCTGGCCGCCTGGCCCAGGCAGATCGTCTGGATCTCCGGGTGGATGTACTGCATGGTGTCGTAGATTGACAGCCCGGAGGTCAGGTAGCCGCCGGGGCAGTTGACGTACATGGAGATCTCGCCGTCCGGGTCCTCCGCCTCCAGGAACAGCAGTTGGGCGATGATGACGTTGGCCACGTTGTCATCCACGGCCGTGCCCAGGAAGATGATGCGATCCTTGAGCAGGCGCGAATAGATGTCGTAGGCGCGTTCGCCGCGGTTGGTCTGCTCGACCACCATCGGGATCAAGGTCATGCCCGCGCTCCTGGATTGGGGGGCGCATCCTGTGCCCGGCGCCGCAGCGCCCGTGCGGCGCGCCCTCCTGGGCGCGCCGGTGCTGGCCTCGCAACACATCACTCCGCGTCGGCGGCCTTGCCTTTGCCCTTGGCCTTCCCGGCCTTGGCCGGCTTGTCCGCCTTCTCGGCCTTCTCGGCTTTCTCTGCCTTCGCAGCGGACTTGCCGCCGCCCTTGCCCGCCGGTTCGCCCTCTTCCGCGGCGGCCTCC
>JBGOUY010000162.1:0-9524 GCA_041477795.1 bacterium | reverse complement strand
AGTGCCAAGTAGTGTCGCGCCTAACTCGTTCATCAATGATGCAATAATTCCAAAGTCAAATGTCGACCTGACTTCCTCAGGATGGAGATTTTCCGATATCCTACCAACATCTGAAAGTGAGCGGATTGCATTGAAGGGAAAGTCTTTCAAGATAATTCTACCAATTGAGTCATCTGATGGTGTTCGATCTGACGAGTTTGCATTCAAGATTGTTGATTTCAATATTGTTAAAAGTCATGTTCCTGGATTGTCCGAGATAATGGATAATTTGTTTAAGAAGACAGAAGGTGCGCCTTAAGAGAGTTTGTAGACCTTATATGATTGCGATTCATTCATTGTATAGTCCAAATGAAGTATTCCGGTGCGCGCAGGTATGATGTGCGCGCTTCTCGATCACCGCCCCCGGCCTACGCGGGCAGCAACGCCGCTCCATCGGTTCCGCCGTTGCGGGACTCTCGCCGTGCTGCTGGCGCTGTTGCTCCCGGCCGCGCTGGCTGCTTTCACTGCCGGCGCCCGTGCCGCCGCTGGCGCCGCAGGCACTGCCGAGCGGCCGCTGGTGGTGATGCTGGGCAGCGAGCCGGCCACGCTGGACCCCCTGCGTGCCGCGGATGCCGACGGCGTGCGCATCTCGCACCAGCTCCTCTTCGAGACCTTCGTCCAGCTCGGCGACGACCTGAGCGTGCAGCCGGGCCTGGCGCGCTGGGAACAGCTCAGCCCCACGCGCTACCGCTTCACGCTGCCCGCCGGGCGGCGCTTCCATGCGGGCGCGGCGCTGACGGCCGCCGACGCCGTGTACACGCTGCAGCGCTTCCTGGCGCCGGAGGTGGCCTCGCCCTATGGTGCCACGCTGCGCGAGGACATCGCCGCGCTCCAGCAGACCGGCCCGCTCGCCTTCGAAGTGGCGCTCAAGGCGCCCGACGCGGGCTTCCTCTCGCACCTGATCCTGCCTGTGCTCTCGCGCCAGCCGGACGGCGTGCCCACGCCCTGGGGCGACCTGAACGGCACAGGCCCCTTCCGCTTCGCCCGCCGCGCCGTGGGCGAGATCGAGCTGGATCGCAACGACGCCTATCCGCACCCGGCCGGCGTGGCGCGCGTGGTCTTCAAGATCGTGCAGGACGACAGCACGCGCCTGCTCAAGCTGGAGAAGGGGGACATCGACCTGGCCATCAACGAGCTGCCGCTGGACAAGCTGGCGCTGGTGCAGCGCCCGCCGCTCAGCCGGCGCTACACGCTGCTGGAGGCGCCGGGGCTGTCCTACCAGTACCTGGGCTTCAACCTGCGCGATCCGATCCTGGCGGACGTGCGCGTGCGGCGCGCCATCGCCCAGGCCCTCCGCGTGGATGTGCTGATCGAGCGGCGCCAGCTCGGCCACTCCGTGCGCGCCAGCGGGCTGATGCCGCCCGGCAGCCCCTCCGCCGACCCCTCGCTCAAGCCCTGGCCCTACGACCCGGCGGCGGCCGCGCGCCTGCTGGACGAGGCGGGCTATCCCCTGCGCGACGGCCGGCGCTTGCGGCTCAGCTACAAGACCAGCACCGATCGCTCCGCCGTGATCCAGGCGCGCGTGATCCAGAGCGACCTGCGCCAGGTGGGCATCGACGTGGACGTGCGCTCCTACGAGTGGGCGACCTTCTTTGGCGACATCCGCGCGGGCAACTTCCAGCTCTATTCGCTGCGCTGGATCGGCGTGTCCGATCCGGACTTCCTCTCCGAGCTGCTGGACTCCCACCATGGCCCGCCCGACGGCCGCAACCGCGGCGGCTACGCCAATGCCAAGGTGGATGCGCTGCTGGAGCAGGCGCGCGGGGCGCCCGATCCGCAGCGCCGCGCCGCGCTGTACCGCGAAGTGCAGCGCATCGTGCATGCGGAGCTGCCCTACCTGAGCCTGTGGCACAACAACAACGTGGCGGTGGTCGCGCGCGACCTGGCCGGCTTCCGGCTCCATCCCTCCGGCGGCTTCGAGCACCTGCCGGAAGCCCACTGGGCGGCACCATGAACGGCGGTGCCATGAACAGCGGTGCCATGAACAGCAGGGCCATGAACGGCGGTGCCCTGCCAACCACCGCAGCTACAGCATGCGGGGGAACAAGTCCCGCCGCGCCCCCCTCGCAGGGGTGCTGTGAAAACTCAGCGCCCCCAAATCGGGTGCAGGGGGCAATGCTCCCTGCCGGGGGTGTTGGGGGCAGCGCCCCCGACGCGCTGACCTGGGTCGGTTTGAGGCTGCTTACAAGCGGAGCCGGCCGGCCGGGCGGGAGCGGGCGATGACCTTCCTGCTGCAGCGGCTGCTCTGGACGTTGCCCATCCTGCTGGGCGTGCTGACGATCGTCTTCTTCCTGCTGCACCTGGTGCCGGGCGACCCGGTGGACGTGATGCTGGGCGAGCAGGCGCTGCCCGCCGACCGCGCCCAGATGCGCGCGGCGCTGGGCCTGGAGCGGCCGCTCGGCGTGCAATACGCGCACTACCTGGCGCGCACGGTGCGGGGCGACCTGGGCACGAGCTTCCGCCAGCGCCGGCCCGTGGCCGCGCTCATCGCCGAGCGCATCCCGGCCACCGTGGAGCTGATGCTGGCCGCCATGGCCATCGCCATCGCGCTGGCGCTGCCGCTGGGCCTGCTGGCCGCGCTGCACCACGGCCGCTGGCTGGATCAGCTCGCCAGCGGCTTCGCCGTGCTGGGCGTGGCCACGCCCAACTTCTGGCTCGGCCCGCTCCTGATCCTCGCCTTCGCCATCAAGCTGGACTGGCTGCCGGTCAACGAGCGCGGCGGGCTCGCGCACCTGGTGCTCCCGGCCGTCACGCTGGGCACGGCCATGGCCGCCCTGCTCTCCCGCATGACGCGCACGGCGCTGCTGGAGGTGCTCGGCGAGGACTACATCCGCACCGCCCGCGCCAAGGGCCTGCCCGAGCGCCACGTGCTGTTCGTGCACGCCCTGCGCAATGCGCTCATCCCCGTCGTCACCGTGATCGGCCTGCAGGTGGGCGTGCTGCTCTCCGGCGCCATCATCACCGAGAGCATCTTCGACTGGCCGGGCCTGGGCACGCTGCTGCTGGGCGGCATCTACGGGCGCGACTACCCGCTCGTGCAGGGCTGCATCCTCGTCATCGCGCTGACCTACGTGACGGTGAACCTCCTCACCGATCTGGCCTACGGCTGGATCGACCCGCGCATCCGCCGCCCATGAGCCCCTCCGCCCCGCCCCGCATCGAGGCCCCGCCCCGCCTGGAGGCCCCGGCCCGCGCCGCCCGCCCGCGCCACCTGAGCCGGCCTGCCCGGCGCGTGCTGGCGCTGGGGGCGCTGCTGGGGGTGGGCTTCTGCCTGCCGGCGCTGCTGGCGCCCTGGCTGGCGCCGCACGATCCGCTCGCGCTGGACCTGCTGGATGCGCTGGCGCCGCCCGGTACGGCGCACCTGCTGGGCAGCGACGCGCAGGGCGGGGACATCCTGAGCCGGCTGCTCTACGGCGCGCGCATCTCGCTGCTGGTGGGCGTGGCCACGGTCTCCGTCTCCGCCACGCTGGGCATCGCCGTGGGCCTGCTGGCGGGCTACGCCGGGGGCTGGAGCGAGCAGGCCGCCATGCGCGCGGTGGACGTGCTGCTGGCCTTCCCCGGCCTGCTGCTGGCCATCGCGCTGGTGGCCGTGCTGGGGCCCGGGCTGGGCAACGTGGTGATCGCCCTCTCCGCCCTGGGCTGGACGGGCTTCGCCCGCCTGGTGCGCGGGCAGGTGCTCACGGTCAGGGCGCGCGACTACGTGCTGGCAGCCGAGAGCCTGGGCGCGGGGCACCTGCGGCTGATGCTGCGGCACATCCTGCCCAACGTGCTCGCGCCCGCGGTGGTGCAGGCCTCCTTCGGCATCGCCGGGGCGATCCTCTCCGAAGCCTCGCTGAGCTTCCTGGGCCTGGGCGTACCGGCGGGCACGCCGAGCTGGGGCGCCATGCTCGCCGAGGGCCGCACCGTGCTGGTGGAGGCGCCGCTGGTTTCCGTGTACCCGGGCCTGGCGATCATGGCCGTCGTGCTGGGCTTCAACCTGCTCGGCGATGCCCTCACCGACTGGCTCGATCCCCGCCGCCGCGAGGCCTAGGGCAATCGCATTCTGCCCTGGGCGGAGCCACGCCAGACTCGCGCGAGACCCCACCCCGCACGGCGCCGGGGGCGCCGTGCCACCCCTCCCCGCAGGCAGGGAGGGGCGGCAAGGCTCAGTCCAAGCGGATCTGCGCGACCAGGAAGCCCCCCTGCTCTGCCTAGCGGAGCAGGGGGCCGGGGGGATGAGGTCGCGCCGAGCGGCGGGCAGGCTCAAGGGGTGGGCTTGTCTCTCCCGCGACGGGAAAAGTGAGGGGCGGTCAGCGTATGAGCGGCTGGCAGCCCGGCGCGGGGAATGCTACATTGCCAGCGCGGCGCCGGCGGCGCCGCTGCGGTTCACGCAGACGGCGAGGCGATGGAACGGCGAGCGGAGGGGCCCCCTTTTCGGACGCTCAGCCAGGAGGAGCTCAACCTGCTGGCCCTGCAACTGATCCAGGCGCTGCAGCGCAGCTACGAGCCCGGCCGGGACCGCGTCATCACGCCCGCCAACGTGTACCAGCCCGGCCGCGCAGCGGGGCGCGCCGATCTGGAAGCCTTCATGGAGCACGTGCTGGCGCCCGGCTCGGCCGTGCAGGGCGTGGAGCACCTGGAGCGCTGCCTGGCCGACCTGGAGGCGGGCCGCCACGTGCTGTTCCTCGCCGAGCACCGCGGCAACCTGGACGTGCCCTCGTTCTCCGTGCTGCTGCTGCGCGCCTATCCCCGCGCGCAGGAGATCCTGCGGCGGCTGGTGTACATCGCCGGGCGCAAGCTCAACGAGTCCTCCGACTTCATCAAGATGTTCTCGGAGAAGTACTCGCGCCTCGTGATCGTGCCGCGGCGCGACTTCCCCCCCGCGCCCGTTTCCGGCACGCCGCAGGAGCGCCAGGACTACGAGGAGTTCCGCCACTACGCCACCCGCATCAACCGCGCCGCCTTCCGCGCGCTGGTGCAGCTCAAGAAGGCCGGCCACATCTTCGTGCTCTTCCCGCTGGGCGGCCGGCTGAAGCCCGATGCGGACAACCGGCCCGTGCGCGAGACCACCTCCTACCTGCACAGCTTCGCGTCCGCGCACCTGCTCAGCATGGACGGCAACGCCCTGCCGCCCGCCGCGCGCATGGAGGACGAGCGGCCTATCCAGGCCAAAGTCGTCTTCCGCATCGGCCCGGCGCTGGACTGCAAGGCCTTCCTGGCCGCCGAGCGCGAGCGCTTCGAGGCGGCCCAGCGCGCCGGGACGCTGCCCGCCGCTGCGGATTACGAGCAGGTCGTGGTGGAGCACATCATGGCCATGCTGGAGCACCTGCGCCTGCACGGCTCCTATGGCCCGCCCGTCGCGGGCTGAGGGCCGCCCTGCGTCGCTCGCTTGCAGCGCCGTCCGCGCCGCCACCCGGGTGCGCCGCTTGATCCCCCTGCGCCCGCTGCGCTAAGACGAAGCGGCCGCACGATTCGCAGCGCCGGGCCGCTCCGCTCCGCGCAGACCCGTCGCCACGCACCGGCGCGGCGCGGTTGCGCTGCGGTCGCGCTGCCGACCCCGCCCATCAACCGCCCCTCGCTCGGAGGAACCGCTATGACCGCAGACCTGCTGGTGGAGGTGCAGGACCGGGTGGGCCTCCTCACCCTGAACCGACCGGACAAGCTCAATGCGCTCACGCTGGAGATGAACGAAGCGGCGGTGGCGGCGCTGGAGCGCTTCGCCGCGGACGATGCGGTGGGCTGCGTCGTGCTGACCGGCGCGGGCCGCGGCTTCTGCGCCGGCGGGGACGTCTCGGCCATGCACGCCGGCGTGGAGATCGGCGGGCCGGGCGCCAGCCAGGAGCGCAAGGTGGACACCCTGCGCCGCCGCCACGCCTTCCCCTGGCTGCTGCACCACCTGCCCAAGCCCACCCTGGCCATCGTCAACGGCCCCGCCGCCGGCGCGGGGCTGGGGCTGGCGCTCTCGTGCGACCTGCGGCTGGCCTCCGACCAGGCGCGGCTGGGCACCGCCTATGCGCGCATCGCCTACGGCGGGGACTACGGCACTACCTGGCAGCTCACGCGGCTGGTGGGCCCCGCCAAGGCCAAGGAGCTGTTCTTCCTGCCCGACCTGGTGAACGCGGAGGAAGCGCTGCGCCTGGGCCTGGTCAATCGCGTCTTCCCGCACGACCGGCTGCTGCCCGAGGCGATGGCCATCGCCGCGCGCATCGCCCACGGCCCGACGGTGAGCTACCGCTACATGAAGGCCAACGTCAACGCCGCCGTCAGCGCGGACTTCCGCACGCTGCTCGATCGCGAGGCCGAGACGCACATCCGCTGCGGGGAGACGGCCGACCACAAGGAGGGCGTGGCGGCCTTCGTGCAGAAACGCGAGCCGCGCTTCCAGGGGCGCTAGCGGCGCGCGACAGGCGGCCGGGCCGCCGCCGGAACGATCAGCCGGCGCGATCGACCCGGCTCACGCGGATGTCCCGCGCCAGCTCGGCATCCAGCGCCAGGACGGTCTCGCCCGCCTCGAGCACGATGGCCGGATGCCGCTGCCGCAGCCGCACTTCCGTGCCGGGCACCAGCCCCAGCGCAGCCAGGGCGTGCGCCCGATCCGGCCGCGCGCTGGCGTGCGACCCGATGCGCGCGACCGCGCCCACCGGCAGCGTGGCCAGGGTGGCGGCAGCGTCGCCGCGGCCGGCGGCACCCGCCGCCTCGCCCCGGGTCGGGGCCAGGGGCCGCTGACCTTTGCCCAGCCAACGCCACAGCCGGTAGGCCAGCCAGGATCGCCGCGGGTGCGGGAAGGCGATTCCGCAGCCGGTGCAGCAGAGCAGGGCGCAGCCCCCGGCCGCGCCACAGGCGCCGCCGCAAGTGCCCGCGAGCGGCAGGACGGTGCCACAGCGTGGGCAGGCCACGCTCAGCGATTCGGCGCTCACGTCAGCAACCTCCGCAGCACGAAGTTCAGCGCGCCCCCGACGGCGAATGCGAACGGGAAGATGAAAGCCGTGATGGCCAGCGCCGTTCGCAGCCCGCGCTCCTTGACGATCATGAAGACGTTGGCGATGCAGGGCACGAACAGCGTGATCGTCACAAGGGCCACGATGATCTGCACCTGCACCTGCGCGGGCGGCTGCCCTGAGGCCAGCGCGCCGCGGAAGAGGTCATACAGCCCGGCCGCCCCATAGTCCCGGCGCAGGAAGCCGATCAGAAAGGCCTGGCTGGCCTGGGCGGGCAGGCCCAGCAGGCCCTGCACCAGCGGCGCCGTCAGCCGCTCCAACGCGCCCAGCAGCCGCAGCGCATTGAGCAGCCACAACACCCCCGTGCCCAGCAGGAACAGCGGCACGACCTCGCGCAGGTACCATTCCATCCGGGCGAGGGTCTTCACGACGATGTTGCCCAGGGCCGGCCAGCGCAGCGGGGGGATCTCGAGCACGAACGGGCTGCTCTCCCCGGGCAGCACCCGCGCAGCGACTGCGCCGACGGCCAACATCACCCCAATGATGGTGCCGAGCCACCAGAGCAGCGCGGTGGTGCTCAGCGCGGCGAGCATGCCCATGACCACGCCGAGCTGGGCGGAGCAGGGCACGGCCAGCGCCAGCAGCAGTGTCACGATGAGCCGCTCCTTGGGTGTGGGCAGGATGCGCGTGGTCATAGTGGCCATCGTGTCGCAGCCCAGACCCAGGATCATGGGCAGCACGGCCTTGCCGTTCAGGCCCGCCAGCTTGAACACGCGATTCAGCAGCACGGCCAGGCGCGGCAGATAGCCGGAGTCCTCCAGGACGGAGAAGACGAGAAAGAAGAATCCGACGATCGGCAGCACGATCGCGAAGGCGTAGGACAGCCCCATGGAAAACAGTCCATAGTCCCCCAGGATCAGCCCGGGGCCATGGCCCGGGGCAACGCCGGGCGGGCCGATCAGCCAGCCTTCCAGCACGGCGGGCAGCAGCCAGCGCAGACCCGCATCGAGCCAGGGCACGAGGCGGGCGGCGAAGACGGACCGCTCCAGGAAGTTCACCGCCATCCCCGCACCGAGCACACCCACGAATAGATAGATCGCGTACAGGACGCCCAGCGCCACCGGGACGCCCCAGACGGGATGGAGGGCCAGATCGCCCAGCACCTGTGCCGCGCCGCGCCGCCGCGCCGGGCCGCGCAGCAGCACGCGCTGGGCCAGGGCATCGGCGGCCGCCTGGCGGGCGCACTGGATGGCGAACGCAACCCCACCCGGCAGCGCGCCGGCGAGCTCCGCGCGCAGCGCCGCCAGGGTCGCGGCGTGCGGCTGCGCATGGCGGGCGATCGGCTCCGGCAGCCGCTCGGCTCCCGCCAGCAGCAGCAGGGCGATGCCGCGCCGGCCGGGCAGATCGGAGGGGAGCCACGTGCCCACCCGCGCGATGGCGCCTTCCAGCGCGGGGCCGTAGTCCACGGCTGCGCGCACCGGGCGGAACGTGCAGGTGCCCTCCAGCAGCGGCGCGAGGCCCTCGCCTCGCGTCGCGACGGCCGGCAGCACGGAGACGCCCAGCGCGGCGGACAGGCCGGCGGCGTCCAGCCGCAGACCGCGTGCGGCCGCCTCGTCCGCCATGTTGGCCACCAGCACCAGCGGCAGCTCCAGCTCGGCGAGCGGCAGCGCCAGGGCCAGGCCGCGGCGCAGGTTCTTCCCATCGCAGACCAGCACCGCGCGACACGCTCCCTGCTGCCCATGCTCCAGTACGGCGTCCCGCGCGATCCGCTCGTCCTCCGATCCCGCGAGCAGGCTGCTCACGCCGGGCAGGTCCATCACGATGCCCTCGCCGAGGCGGTGGCGCCCGAGGGCCACCTCCACGGTCGTGCCGGGGTAGTTCGAAACGGTGGTATAGCGGCCGGTGAGCTGGCCAAAGAGAACGCTCTTGCCCACATTGGGATTGCCGATCAGCAGGGTGACCGGCTCTCCCCCCATGGGAGGCGCCACTGCGTGGGCGGAGTGCATGGTGTGCGTGCGCTGGGTGAGCGGGGACTTCCCGCCAAGTGTCTCCCCCCCGGCGCGCAACGTTCTGCAATATTGTGACTGAGTCTCAATACCAGAATAGCGCAGGCCCCGTGCAAGCGCAAGCGGAAATCGCAGGCAGGCACCGGTGGCCGTGCCGGAGGGATGCCCCAGCCCCAGCGACGGGTTGTGGACGAGGGGCATCACCGGCAGGCCGCCCAGCCTGCCCGGATTCCGCGGCACCCGTTACGGCCGCACCGAGGAAGACGTGGAGCGCATCGCGGCGAGGATGCTGATGATTACTCCTCTACGGTGATCTTGACGTTGGCGCCGAGTGTCGGCTTCTTCCGCGTGCCGCCGGTGATCTCCACAAGCTGCATTTCCACGCGCATTCCGGCCGCGAGGTTATCCGTGAATTCCTGCGCGTTCTCGGCAGGTACGTAGCCGAGTTGCTGCCCATCGGCCCGACAAATTGCGACCGCGTCCGGGTCGTACGGGTTCTGGGGCTCCGGCACAAGAAGCAGGCGCTCGCCTGGTACAGTGCCGGCCAGGACGCTCTGGCGGT
>JBGOUY010000236.1:0-6917 GCA_041477795.1 bacterium | reverse complement strand
TGCGCGCCGGACGGCCGCCTGCACGAGCGCCCCGCGCCCATCGGCGGGCCCTACACGCGCGGGCGCTGGAGCCCGCTGCCGGCCGTCGGCCCCGCCGCGTGAGCCCGCCGTGACCGCCCGCCGTCCCGCCCGCTCCGGCGCCGCACCCAGCGCCGTTCCCAGCACCGAGCAGCAGGCCCTGCTGGCCGAGGTGCTGGCCCAGCGCGAGCCCTTCCTGCAGGCCTGGTGGGCGCAGCGGCTGTGGTCGCCCGGGCGCCTGCGCACGGCCACCGGCGCGACCCTCGAGGTGCTGGAGCCGGGCTGGCTCAACCGCGGCGCAGGCCCGGACTTCACCGAGGCGCGCCTGCTCATCGACGGGCGCGAGCACTGGGGCGACGTGGAGGTGCACCTGCACGAGGACGAGTGGTGGAGCCACGGCCACGCGGACGACCTCGCCTACGGCCGCGTGATCCTGCACGTGGTGCTGCAGCGCGGCAGCCGTCCCGCGCACCTGCCGGGCAGCGAGGCGCCGCTCCCCGTGCTGGTGGCCGCGCCGCACCTGAGCCGCGCCCTGCTGGAGGTGATGGATGCCCCCGGCGACCTGCTGGCGCGCTACGACGCCCTGCCTGGCCGCTGCGGCCTGCGCGCGGCCCGCGAGGCGCCCGAGGCCGTGCAGCGCGTGATCGCCCACGCGGCCGAGGCGCGCGCCCGCGCCAAGGCGGAGCGCATCCGGCGCGGCGCCGGGCCGGAGGGCGACGAG
Organism: bacterium; assembly: GCA_041477795.1. Lineage (GTDB taxonomy): Bacteria > SAR324 > SAR324 > SAR324 > JACQKK01 > DATFMP01. Next base: position 6,178 of record JBGOUY010000236.1, on the reverse strand, counting down.
CAGGTGCTGTTCCGAACGCTCTGCGCCTATCTGGGCTACCGCCCGCACTCGGCCCTCTTCGAGGATCTGGCGCGGCGCTTCCCGGTGGAAGCCCTCGCGCCGCTGCTGGCGCTGCCCGCGGCGGAAGCCCGCCTGGAAGTGCTGGCGCGCTGGTTCGGCAGCGCCGCGCTGCTCGAGGCCGAGCGCCCCGCCGCCCCGGATGCGGAGCTGCAGGCCGAGTATGGCGCCCTGCGCGAGCGCTGGCTGGCCCTGCGGATGGCGCCGCTCGCGCACCGCGTGACGCGCAGCCGCACGCGGCCGCTCAATGCCCCCGAGCGGCGCCTGGTGGGCCTGTTCCACCACCTGCACGGCCTCGGGGCGGACGGCTGGCTGCGCGGCTGGCTGCGCCTGCTGCGGCGCCTGGATCACCTGCGCGACGCGCCGGAGTTCCGCCGCGAGGCGCTGCACCTGCTGGAGCAGGCCTTCGCCAGCCCCAGCGACGAACCCTGGCGCCTGCGCATCGGCTTCGACCAGCCCCCGCAGCGCCGCGCCGCCCGCCTCATCGGCCGCGAGCGCATCATCATGCTGATGGCCAATGCCGTGCTGCCCACCTTCCTCGGCCTGGCCCGCCGCGATGGGGACGTGGAGCTTGAGAAGGTGCTGTACCGGCTCTACCTGGTGCTGCCGTCGGAAGGCAGCAACCAGCGCATCCGCTTCATGGAACGGCGCCTGGCCCCCGTCTCGCCCCTGCAGCACACGCTGCGCACCCATCAGGGGCTGCTGCAGATCCACCAGGACTTCTGCCGCAGCTTCTACGAGGGCTGCGCACGCTGCCGCCTGCCCGACCTGATCGGCCCGCCCGCGGGGCCCCCCGCACCGCGCGACCCCCCGCGCTAGCAGCCAGGCCTGGCGAGGCCCTGGCGGATCGCTCGATGGGACGAAATGCTGCTGATTTCATCTTTCTGTATTATCCCGTCCTTTCATACATATAACGCAGTATTGAGCGAACCAACGCATCATAAATAGTATATCATCCTTGTATTCTTGCGAGAGGCTTGTTACGCTACAGCAAAAGATGCACTACCTTACAACCGGTCGCTCCTCGGCAGGGAGAGGGATATGAGCACAGACTTCGGGGCCCTGTACGGGCACATGTGCGAATTCAAGCGCAGGCCGCTGCTGCTGTTCTCGATTCCAGAGCTCGCCGACGAGACCTTCGCCCGCATCGCCTATTCGAACTCGCCGGTGGAACTGGTGGTGCCAAATCTGGACGACTTCTGCGTCCCGGAAGAGGATCTGGAGCGCATCCAGTGGGCGATCGACGCGGCGCGTGCTTCGGAGTAGCGCCGGCCGTCCCCGCGAGCGAGGGAAGCTGGGCCTGTTGCGGGCCTCGACCCCCCGCATCGCTATGGGCCGGAAGCCTCGGGGCCCCGCTTCCCTTTCCCGCCCGGCCGCGCAGGCCGCTGCCCGGCCCCCCGAGCGCACCACGCTACCGCCGAAAAACCCCGCTGTTAACAAACCCCGCCGTCTAAAAACCCTGCCGTTGACAAACCCCGCCGGACTTCTACGATGGGAGCCGGGCGCGGGTGCACGGCGGACGCCGCCCCACCGCTGCGCCGGCCCGGGTGCGCCCGGCTGCGGCACTTCGTTCCGTCCTTTCCGCACGCACCGGGCGCCCGCCGCGCGACCCGGCGTACTTGGGCAGCGAGTCTCGGCCATGGATCTGCAGAACGTCGTCATCGTGGACGGAATCCGCACCGCCTTCGGGCGCGGCGCCAAGGGCACGCTGGTGGCCACGCGCATGGACGAGGTGGCCGGTCAGGTGGTGCGCGCCTTGCTCGAGCGCAACCCGCAGGTAGACGTGAACGAGATCGAGGACCTCGTCACGGGCAACGTGCTGGGCGGGGGCGAGCTCTCCGCCATGACGTCCAATGCGGTCTCGCGCCTGGCCAATCTGCCGCCGGAGGTGGCCCACGTCACGGTGAACCGCCAGTGCGGCTCCAGCATGCAGGCGCTGCACATGGTGGCGCGCGAGATCATGACGGGCGCCGGCCACGCCGGCCTGGCGATGGGCGTGGAGCGCATGGGGCGCGGCATCCCCGCCAAGCTGGGCGGCGACAGCCCCGTCACGCGCACTCACGATCGCATGCTCGCCCTCAGCGAGGAGCAGAAGCGGCCCGATCCGCACCATGACCAGTACTTTTCCGTCAAGTTCCCGCGCTACCTGCTGGACGCGCCCGCCAACCCCTCCATGCCGCAGACGGCCCAGAACGTGGCCGAGGCCTGGAACCTCTCCCGCCAGGAGCAGGACGAGTTTGCCGTAAAGAGCCACCAGGATACCGAGGCGGCCTACCGCGCCGGGCGCTACGAAGGGCAGATCCTGCCCCTCACCGTGCGCAAGCCGGTCTTCGACGACGCCGGCAACGTGCTCTGGAATCAGCTCGGCGAGGAGGTGCGCTTCGACAAGGACGAGTGCATCCGCGGCAGCACCACGGTGGACAAGCTGGCGGCGCTGGAGCCGCTCAAGCTGATCGTCAGCTACGGCGAGCGCGAGCTGCTCATCACGGCCGGCAATGCCTGCCCGACCAACGACGGCGCCGCGGCGCTGCTGGTGATGGCCGAAGCCGAGGCCAAGGCGCGCGGGCTCAAGCCCCTCTGCCGCATCAGGGGCATGGCGGTCTCGGGCGTGAAGCCGCAGCTGATGGGCATCGGCACGATCCCGGCGAGCCGCAAGGCCCTGCGCCGCGCGGGGATCACGGCCAAGGACGTGGGGCTGGCGGAGATCAACGAGGCCTTCGCCTCCCAGTCCATCGTCACCATCCGTGAGCTGGGCCTGAACCCCAAGGTCGTCAACGTGAATGGCGGCGCCATCGCCATCGGCCATCCGCTCGGGGCCAGCGGGGCGCGCCTGCTGGTGGCTCTGGGCTACGAGATGCGGCGGCGCGGCAATGTCCGCTACGGCCTGGCCACTATGTGCATCGGTGCCGGCATGGGCATCGCCACGGTGGTGGAAGCCATCGCTTGAGTCCCGAACCTCCCGGCGGGGCGCTCTGCGGTGCCCCGCTCCTCCCGCAACTTCGCCGCACCCGCCCGCGACGCACCGCACGGCCCTGCCCATGAAGACGAAACTGCTCGTTCTGCTCGCTCTGCTCGTCGTGTTCATCGCCGCGCTGGCCTATGTGCTGCTGCGCGAGGTGACCCGCGAGGAGGCCACCCTGGCCCAGTCCATCAGCGGCGTGGTGGATCTGGACGGCAAGCTGGCCGCCTCGGGCGCGGCGGACGTGGTGCGCACGGATCGCCTGGTGCTGATGCTGGTGGACCCGCAGACCCAGCGCCCCGTGGCCCTGCGCTTCGTGACGCCCCTGGTGCCGCCGCAGACGATCCGCATCGGGCAGGCCGATGCGCGCGAGGCGGGCGAGCTGAAGGGGCCCTACCTCGTGGTGGCCATCACGGACAAGGACGGCGAGATCTTCAAGGTCACGCCCGGCGAGGTGTATGGCCGCACGCCCGCCCCGGTGGCACTGGGCACCGAGAAGCTGCAACTGGTGCTGAACGAGCCCTTCCGCGGCTCGCTCTTCAATGAAGCCGGAGCCGCAGCGCCCGGCATGGAGGGCCTGAGCGGCTCAATGCCCGGCATGGCCATGGGCGGGCCGAACCCGCCCGCCGCCGGCAGCGCACCCGGCGGCTCGTCCGGTGCCGGGCCGATGGGGCCGGCCGGCGAGGGCGACGCGGACCCCCGCTACAGCATCGCCGGCACGATTACCGTCAGCAAGGCCCTGGCAGCCGGCGTGGCCCCCTCGGACCGGCTGGTGATCCTCCTCTTCGATCCGCAGCAGGATCGCCCGGTGTCCTTCAAGATCATCCCGCACACGCTGCTGCCGCAGCGCTTCACCATCACCCTGCCGCCCGATGCGCGCGCCACGGCCAAGCAGGCCTACAGCCTGCGCATCCTGACAGACAAGAACAACGACCCCTTCGGCGCGGCGCCGGGCGAGGTGATCGGCCGCTCCAGCCAGCCCATTCCCCTGGGCACGGCCGACGTCAACTTCGTGCTGGATCAGCCCTATACGCGCTGATGGACGGGCAGCCCGACGCGTTGCAGATGCGGGCAGCGCGTTCGGGTGGCTCTCTGCAGATCGACCCCAACGGGGGGTAGGGGCTTGGCATGCCAAGCCCCTACGGGTCTCCGCACCCGAACCCCACGGCGGTGCCGCTCGGCTAGTCGCGGTTGCTGAGTAGGGGCTTGGCATGCCAAGCCCCTACGGGTCTCCGCACCCGACCCCCACGCGGTGCCACCCGGCTAGTCGCGGTTGCTGAGCAGACGCAGGAGGAACAGGAACAGGTTCAGCAGGTCCAGGTACAGCGCCAGGGTGGCGCTGGTGTAGTCCTCGACGTCGTAGTGCCGCAGGATGTTGGACGTGTCGAAGAGGATGAAGCCGCTGAAGAGGATCACGCCGCCGGCGGCGATGATGAACTCGCCTGCCGGGCTCTGGAACAAGAAGGTGTTGAGGAGCGAGCCGGCGATCACGATGATCAGGCCGGTGAACAGGAAGCCGCTCAGGAACGAGAAGTCCTTCTTCGAGGTGACCACGTACAGCGTGAGTCCGCCGAAGATCAGCACCGTCAATACCAGGGCCTCCTGGATCACGGCGGCGTTGTAGACCAGCATCACCGGCCCCAGCGTGAGGCCCGATACGGTCGTGAAGGCGAAGAGCGCCGCCACGTTCAGGCCCGGCTTGCGCCGCACCCCGATCGTCACGAAGAGCAGCACGAACTCGGCGATGAACATCACCAGCATCAGCCCGGGCGAGACGAACAGGCGCCCCACATAGGCCGCCACCGCAGCTGCGAGCAAGGACAGCGTCAGCAGGCCATAGACCTTGCGCAGGAAGGCCATGCGCGCCTCGACGCTGGCGTTGGCCGCCGAGCGGAGGGCAACGCCTGAACTGCGATTTCCGAACATCTCCATCGTCACGTCTCCGGCTGGATGTGCGACTTGGCTGTGCAGCGGCCGCGCCGCCCGTGCTGCGTGGGTGGGCGCCCTCTCTTACCCTACTCTGTGCGGGCCGGCCCGGCAACGGCGCACGCCGTTCGCAGGCCCGGCCCCGCTTCTTGTTGGAGTCGCCGCGGCCGCGGCGCGTTCGGGCGGGCGCAGGAAGCGCGCCGCCCTTGGCGCGCCGTCGTTGGTTCGCCGCCGTCCGCACCGTTTGCAGGCGCGCCAACCGGTGCTAAGTTGACAGGCTACCGCGTGGCCGGGCGCCACCGCGTGCACCGCCCCGGCCCGCACGATCCACGCCGCACCCCCGGATGGCCGCATCATGAGTGAAGTCCGCGTCCGTTTCGCCCCCAGCCCCACCGGCGCGCTGCACGTCGGCGGCCTGCGCACGGCCCTCTTCAATTACCTCTACGCCCGCCAGCGGGGCGGCCGCTTCATCCTGCGCATCGAGGACACCGATCAGGAGCGCTACGTGGAGGGCGCGGAGCAGGGCATCCTCGACATGCTGCGCTGGGCCGGCATCGAGCCGGACGAAGGGCCGCACGTGGGCGGGCCCGTGGGCCCCTACCGCCAGTCCGAGCGGCTGGGCCTGTACCGCGAGACCGCCGAGCGCCTGCTGGCCGCCGGCCACGCCTACCGCTGCTACGTCTCGCCCGAGGAGCTGGAGCAGATGCGCACCGAACAGATCGCGCGCGGCCTGCCGCCCAAGTACGACGGCCGCCACCGCAACCTGACGGCGGAGGACCGCGCGCGCTTGGAATCCGAAGGACGTAAGCCTGTGATCCGTATGCGCATTCCGGATCGGGACGAGCGCGTCGTGGTGGATGATCTCGTGCGCGGCAAGGTCGCCTTCAACTCGGCCCAGCTCGACGACCAGGTGCTGCTCAAGTCCGACGGCTTCCCCACCTACCACTTGGCCGTGGTGGTGGACGACCATGCCATGGGCATCACGCACATCCTGCGCGCGGAGGAATGGCTGCCCTCCACCCCCAAGCACGTCTATCTCTTCCGCTGGCTGGGCTGGGAGCCCCCGCAGTTCGCGCACCTGCCGCTGCTGCTCAACGAGGACCGCAGCAAGATGAGCAAGCGCAGCGGCGATACCGCGGCGGAGGACTACCGCGCCAAGGGCTACCTGGCCGATGCGCTGGTGAACTTCCTGGCCCTGCTGGGCTGGAACCCGGGCGACGAGCAGGAGCTGTTCAC
>JBGOUY010000173.1:0-9187 GCA_041477795.1 bacterium | reverse complement strand
CGCTGGCTGTCGAAGTCCTTGACCATGTGGTGCAGGCGCAGGTCCGCGTGGCGCCCGCCGATCTCCGGCGCGCCGCTGATCACCAGCACGGGCGAGTGCTCCGCGTAGGCCATCGCCACCGGATTGACCATGTTCAGGCCGCCCGCGCCGAAGGTCGTCATGGCCACGCCCAGGCCCTTCATGCGCGCGTAGGCATCGGCCGCGAAGCCCACGCTCGGCTCGTGCGTGCAGACGATCGTGCGCATGCCCGCGGCCGCCTGGGCCGCGTAGAGCGGCAGCACGAAGTCGCCCGGGATGCCGAAGGTGCAGTCCACCCCGGCGCTGCGCAGGCGGGCGAAGAGCTGCTCGGCGAGGGGTCTGCGGCCGGGCCTCATGGGGGTCTCCTCTGCGTGCGGACGAAAAAGGTCGCGAATTTGCTTGGGAAGGGGGGTGCCCCTCCGCGCATCATAGCCGATGCCCGGAGCCCTGATAACCACCGCCCCTTGCGCCCCGCCCATGCGCCGTCCCGGCCCCCGCGACCCGCTCCCGCCCAGAGTGACACCGCCGGCGACACCACCGGCGACACCGCCCGCCGCGCCGCTCGCTGAGACACCGCCCGCCGCGCCGCACCCGCTCTCGCTGCTGCGGGGCGAATTCGTGTGGGAGGGCAAGTACGACGAGCAGGGGCGCCGCCGCGAGCCGCTGCTGCCGGCCGCCCCGCCCCGCCCCGAGCTGCGCGAGGTCTGGTCGTCAGGAGCGTCGTCGTCAGGAGCGTCGTCGTCAGAAGCACCGTCGCCAGGGGCGCTGCCGGCCCAGCCGGGGAGCGCGCCGGAGGACGCGGGCAACCTGCTGCTGGCCGGCGACAACCTGCTCGCGCTGGCCGCGCTGCTGCCCGCTTACCGCGGCCGCGTGCAGCTCATCTACATCGATCCGCCCTTTGCTACGGGCACGGATCACACCATGCGCGTGCCGGTGGGCGCGGGCAACGGCCACCGCCAGCGCAAGGACGCCCCCGAAGGCGCCGGCCCCCGCGCTGCCGCCGCGCCCCGCAGCGGCCCGGTGGAGCGGCTGGAGCTGGTCGCCTACCGCGATGCCTGGGGGCCCGGCCCCGGCTCGTACCTGCAGCGCATGTACGAGCGGCTGATGCTCATGCGCGAGCTGCTGCGGCCCAGCGGCGTGCTCTGCCTGCACTGCGACTGGCGCAGCAGCGCGGCGCTGCGGCTGCTGCTGGACGAGGTGTTCGGCCCGGAGCGCTTCGTCAACGAGATCGTGTGGCACTATTACAACAAGTACTCGGCCGGCGCGCGCCGCCTGCCCCGCGCCCACGATACGATCCTGGTCTACGCCCGCGGCCCACGCCCGGCCATCCACGAGCTGCGCCTGCCGCGCGAGGCGCCCAGCCGCCAGCTCGTGCGGGAGAACGTGGACGGCGTGCTGCGCAACGCGCGGGACGCCCAGGGGCGCCTGCGCTACCGGCTCGCGCACGACCGCAAGGGGGACGACGTGTGGCGCATCCCGCAGCTCCAGCCCGCCTCGGCGGAGTGGAGCGGCTACAGCACGCAGAAGCACCACGCGCTGCTGGAGCGCATCATCGCGCTGGCCAGCGCCCCGGGAGACCTGGTGGCGGACTTCTTCTGCGGCGCCGGCACGACCCTGGCCGTGGCCGAGCGCATGGGGAGGCGCTGGATCGGCTGCGAGCTGAACGCGCTGGGCCTGCACACGACGCGCAAGCGCCTGCTGCGCGCGCGCGCCCCTGCCCATGCCGCCACGGACGGCGCGGCGCCGGCGCCCTTCGCCCTGGCGAGCCTGGCCCCGGCGGCGCGGCGGCTGTGGTACGAGCGCGCGTTCGGCGGGGACGCGGGCGCCTGCCGCCGCGCGATCCTGCGCGCTTTCGGCGCCGAGCCGGACGCCCGCGCGGAGGGCTCCGCCCCGGCGGCCGGGCCGCTGGCCTGGCTCGGCCCCGCGGCCTGCGCCCTGCCCGAGCTGGACGGGCCCTGCACCGCCGAGCATGCCTTCGCCGCCGCCCGCGCGGCCCAGCGGGCCGGAGCGGAGCGCCTGCTGCTGCTGGCGTGGGCCTTCGATCCGCGCTTCTGGCGCGGCGTGGAGGCCTGGCGCGACCGCAGCGGGATCGACGTGCTGCCGCTGCTCGTGCCCGAGGCCCTGCTGTCCCCGGCGGGCAGCGCGCCGCCCGTCTTCCGCGCCCTGCCGCGCATCGTGGCCGAGCCGGTGGCGCCGCCCGACGATTCGTCTCCGCCCGCGCAGGACGGGCTCATCGTGCGGCTGCTGGCCTACCGCCCCGGTCCCGCGCGGCCGGCGTGGGAGCTGGCCCTGAACCTGGCCTGGGACGAGCCGCCGCCCCAGGCCGATGCCCTGGCCTGGCTGGACGGCTGGAGCGTGGACCCCGCCTGGCAGCCGGGCCGGCCCTTTCGGCACGGCTGGTGGGACTTCCGCACGCCGCACCGGCGCGCCCTGGCCGACACCAGCGCGGCTCTGCCCCGCAACGGGGGCCAGCCCTGCCTGCTCACCGCCGACGTGTGGGGCCTGGCCACGCTGCACGCCCTGGATGCGCCCGTGCGCGGCGGGCCTGCCGGGCCGAGTGGGACGGGGGGCCGGCGCGAGCGCTCCGGGCGCTCGGCACGCTCAGCACGCTCAGCACGCTCCGGACGCTCGGTACGCACCCCGCGCTGAGCGCCCTGGGGCTGCACAGCGGGGAGGCGTCCCGGCCGCTGGCGCCTTTGCCAGCGCCGGACGGATTACGGTAGCAAGGAGACGCAGCGCGGCCCTGCCCCCGGCGCATACGGGGCGCAGCGGAGACGAGCCGGCCGCGCCCAACGCACCGCGGGAGGGCCCATGGCAGCAACGCTGGTGACGATCCGCATCCGCCTCAGCCGGCCGCTGCTGGCCCGCATCGAGGCAGCCGCCGCGCAGCTCGACGCGTCGCCCGCCGGCTTCATGCAGTACGCCAGCGAGAACGAGCTGGCCCGGCAGGAAGCCGCCCGCCTGGAGGAGCAGGCGGCCCTGGAGCAGCTCCGCGAGAGCGTGCTGGCCAGCGGGCAGAGCCTGAGCATCCACCCCGACGCCGAGCCGGCCGGGGAGGCCGCCTGCCAGCTCTGCCTGCGCGAGATTCCACACGCCACGCGCGTGGAGGGGCCGCTGCTCTGCGACGCGTGCTACGCCCTCGCGCAGGGCGACCGCGCCCCGGCCCGCCGCACGCCCTGAGCCGGAGCGCCCGGCCGCGGCGTTGACTCGCCGGCCCGCGCGCGTAGACTGGAGCCGTCACGGCGGGCAGGGCGCAAGGGGGCGCCCTGCGCGCAGATTCCTGCCGCACCCGCCGCAGCACTGTTCCACCTTCCAGAGGGATCGCTATGTCGATGGCACTGACGTATCTGGTCTGGACCGCGCTGATTACCGTCCTGATGTGGATTCCCTACACGCTGCAGATGATCCAGGGGCAGGGGCTCATGGCGGCGGTGGGCAACCGGGACAACGTCAAACCGATGGCGCCCTGGGCCGAGCGCTGCAAGCGCGCCCACACCAATGCAGTGGAAAACCTGGCCGTGTTCGCGGCGCTGGTGCTCGTGGCGCAGGCTGTCGGCAACACCAGTGCCATCATTGGCACGGCCGCGCTGATCTACTTCTGGGCGCGGTTGCTGCACTACGTCGTCTATGCCGCCGGGCTGATCTGGGCGCGCACGCTGATCTGGACGGTGGGCTGGCTCTGCCTGCTCGTCATCGCCTGGAAGCTGCTGGTCTGAGGCGGAGCGCCCGCTGCGGGCGCCGTGCGGTGCGTCGCGGGAGGCGGACGTTGCACGCGTCCCGCGGCGCGCCTGGTGTGCTGTCCCGCAAAGAAATTGAAGATGTGAAGCCAAGCCGACTCCGTCAGGGGCGCCGCCCCTGACCACCCCGGCGGGCCGAAGGCCCTTGGAACCCGTGTTCGTGGTAGTGGCTGGCATGCCAGCCACTACCGCCCAAAGAGGGGGTGCGGGGGAACCCATTCCCCCGAATGCTTGCAGTTGTCTCTGGGACAACACATTACTCCGCGGGAGGCCCGCGCCGCAGTTGCTGCAGGGCCTGCTCGCGCAGCTTGGCCTTCTGGATCTTGCCCGAGGAGGTCATCGGGAAGCCCTCCACGAACAGCACGTGGCGCGGCACCTTGAAGCCTGCGATGCGGCCCTTGCAGTAGGCGATCAGCTCCGCGGGCTGCAAGCGCGCGTCCGGGCGCGCCTGCACGAAGGCCACGCCCACCTCGCCCAGCCGCTCGTCCGGGTAGCCGACGATGGCCACCTCGCGCACGCCCGGGTGCTCCAGCAGGAAGCTCTCCACCTCCATGGGGTCCACGTTCTCCCCGCCCACCTTGAGCATGTCCTTGTAGCGCCCCAGGAAGCGCAGGTAGCCGTCCGGCCGCAGCACGCCCATGTCGCCCGAGTGCAGCCAGCCCTCGCCGTCGATGGCCTGGGCGGTCTCCGCCGGCTGCTCGAAGTAGCCTTCCATCACGCCGTAGCCGCGCACCCAGATCTCGCCCGGCACCTCCGGCGGCGGGTCGCGGCCGCTGGCGGCATCCACCACGCGGATCTCGTAGCCCGGCGCGGGATAGCCGCTGCTCTCAATGCGCTGGGAGGGCGTGTCGCTGCCCGGGAAGCCCAGGCAGGCGCCCACGTAGCACTCCGTCATGCCGAAGCCGGAGATGCTGGGGCAGAACACCTCGTTGAAGCGCCGCGCGACGGGCGTGGAGGAGTGCATGCCCGCCACCACGAACGTGGTGCGCAGGCTGCTCACGTCGCGCGGGCGGCGCGCCTGCGCGTCCAGCAGGTCCTTGGCGTGGGTATCGAAGGCATAGCTGACCGTGGCCCGCTCGCGCTCGAGCAGATCCAGGCACTCCTCCGGGTCGAAGCTCTCCGTGAGCACCAGCCGCGCTCCGCTGAGCAGCGAGGAGAGCGGGCCATCGCCATAGCCGAGGATGTGGAAGAGCGGCAGGAACATCAGGATCGCGTCGTTCGGCGTGATCGCCATGCGGTTGGCGCGATCCTCCACGTTGCGCACGATGTTGTGGTTGTGCACGACGCCCTTGGGAAAGCCCGTCGTGCCGGAGGTGTACATCATGAAGAGCGGCGCGTCGGGGTCCACGGCGGCGGCCCGCGCCTCCAGGCGTGCGGCCGGCAGCGAGGCGCCGCGGGCCAGCAGCGCGTCCCAGGCCAGCACGCCCGCGGGCGCGTCCCCGCCCACGGCCACGATGCGCCGCAGGTGCGGCAGCCCGGCCAGCGCCAGCGCCGCGGGGGCCTGCCCGGCCAGCCCCGGCAGCAGCTCGGCCACGATCCCGAGCAGGTTGGCCGGCCCGGACTGCGCGGTGGTGATCAGGGTGCGGCAGTGCGACTGCTTCAGCACGTAGCCGATGTCCGCGCTGCGCAGGCGGGTATTGATGGGAATCTGCACGGCCCCCACGCGCGCCAGGGCGAACAGGAGCTGGATGAATGCGGGGCCGTTGGGCAGCCACAGCCCCACCGCCTCGCCCGGCTCCACCCCCAGCGCCAGCAGGGCGCCGGCCGCGCGATCCACCTCCGCCGCGAGCTGGGCGAAGCTCCAGCGCCGGCCCTGGAAGACCAGCGCCTCGCGCCCGCCCCAGCGCCGCGCGGCGTCCCGCGGCAGATCGCCCAAGCGGCGCTTGACGTACCAGTCGGCCATGATCGTCTCTGTGGAGCGGATGCCGCTCCGGGGGGTTCCACCCGCCCGGCCACCCCCGCGCGGGTGCCGGGGCCGCCGGCCCGCGCCGCGCGGCTAGCCCGTCACGATGAACTTGGGCAGGGTCAGCTCCTCCGTCACGTCCTCGAAGGCGACGCGCACGGACTGCCCGATGCGCACCAGTGCCGGGGCGATCCCGACGATGTTGCTGATCATGCGCGGCCCTTCCCTCAGGTCGATCAGCGCCACCACGTAGGGCACGTCCCCCTGGAAGGCCGGCCCGGCCGGGCGGTGGCACACCGTAAAGCTGTAGATGGTGCCCTGGCCGCTCACCGGCTCCCAGCGCAGGCGGTCGGAATGGCAGGCCGTGCAGAGGGCGCGCGGGTAGTACACGAACGCCCCGCAGTCCTGGCAGCGCTGCAGCACCAGCTCGTGGCGCTTGCAGCCCTCCCAGAACGGGCGCGACTCCTCGTTGATCGCCGGCAGGGGCTTCTCGTAGGCCATCGTTGCCTTGTGCCAAGCAGGGCTCGGAAAAACGACGCAACCGCAGATTACACAGATTTCACAGATGGTTTCACGGGCCTCGCGGGTCTTGCGAAGCTCCCCCGATGTGCCGGAGCGCGCGGCAACAGGACCTGCCGCAATCCGCGCGGGTGTCGCTGCAACCGGCTCCAGAAGCCGCTCTTCCCTCTCGCGTGGCGAGCTCGTGTCAGCACGCGGTACCGGGTTGGCAATCGAACCTTGGAATTGGAATCTGTGTCATCTGTGAAATCTGCGGTTGCAGTGGTGGCCGTTCGCGATCCGGGCGTAGGTCCGCAACCCGCTAGTCCCGGCTCAGGATGCAGGTGACGGTGCTGGCGAGCACGCCGCCCGTGCCGTGGGCGAGGGCGATGCGCGCGCCGGACACCTGGCGCTCGCCGCACGTCCCGCGCAACTGACGCACCGCCTCGATCAGCACGAACAGGCCGTACATGCCCGGATGGGCGTAGGAGAGCCCGCCGCCGTTGGTGTTGAGCGGAAACGCGCCGCCGGGCGCCGTGCGCTGCCCGGAGACGAAGGCCCCGCCCTCGCCCCGGCCGCAGAATCCCAGCGCCTCCAGGGTCAGCAGCACCGTGATCGTGAACGAGTCGTAGACCTCCACCACGTCGATCTCGGCGTGGGTCACGCCGGCCATCGCCATGGCCACGCGGCCGCTCTGGCGGGCGCCGGTCACGGTGACGTCGGGCATGTTGGCGATGGTGGCGTGGGTCAGCGTCTCGCCGTAGCCCCGCACGGTGACCGGCTGCGAGGGCAGGTCCTTGGCCCGCTCGGCGGTGGTCATCACCAGCGCGCCGCCGCCGTCGGTCACCAGGCAGCAATCCAGCAGGTGCAGGGGCTCGGCGATGAAGGGGCTCGCCAGCACGTCCGCCACGCCGATGGGATCGCGCATCGTGGCGGCCGGATTGAGCGTGGCCCACTTGCGCGTGGCCACGGCGATCTCGGCGAGCTGCGCGGAGGTGGTGCCGAACTCGTGCATGTGCCGCATGGCGGCCATGGCGTAGGCGCCCACGGGCGTGGGGAGGCCGAAGGGCGTCTCGAATTGCAGGTTCAGCCCCGGCGAGCGCCCCGCCAGCGAGCGTTCGCGCAGGGAGCGCTGCGTGCTGCCGTAGGTAATCAGGGCCACCTCGCAGTAGCCCGCCTGGAGCGCCAGGGAGGCGTGGGCCACGTGCGCCTCGAAGGACGAGCCGCCGATCTGCGTGCCGTCGATGAAGGCCGGCCGCACGCCCAGGTATTCGCCCACGGTGAGCGCCATCAGGTTGCCCGGCCCGGGGATGCCCCAGCTCCCGGCCGTGAGCAGGCCGTCCACGTCCTCGAAGCGCAAGCCGGCATCGGCCAGGGCGGCGCGGGCGGCATGAGCCTGGACGGCCAGCGCGTGGCGCCCGCCCTCCACCTTGCCGTCGCGCAGGGGCGCATCGGCGATGCCCACGATGACCGGCTGGCGCGCCTGCCGAGGGCTCCGACGCATTGCCACCGCTTGCCACCGGGACGGGGTAACCGGCTGACCTGACAGGATAATTCAATCCTGAGGCGGACCGCGTAACGATAGCTCCGGTCCGCCGGCCTGTCAACCCGGGCCGCGGGCGGGCCGGCCCCTGGCGGCCGTTGGCGGGCCGTGCCGGGCGCCAAGGGACGGCCCATCCGCCCGGCCCGCGCGCCCATGCGACGGGCGGCCTCCTCTGTGGCCGCGCGCAAACCTGGTGACTCTGCCTGTCAGATTGGTTAAGGTTTGCCGGGACCCGTCCAGGTGGACCCGACCCCCATCTTCGACCCAGCGCGGTGGCGTGTTTTCGCCCACGCCGGCCTGTGCGGCCGAACGGGTGCTCCGCCCGAACGGGTCCCGGCTGCGCACGACCCAACCTGAGCAGTGGTGGGCACCATGGCCGCTTCCAACAGCGGAAAAGCCGCCCCCTCCCGCGGCGCCAGCTTCATGCGGCTGGGCGAGATGCTCGTCCAGGAGGGGGTGCTCAGCAAGCGCCAGCTCAAGCAGGCGCTGGCCCACCAGAAGAAGCTGCACAAGAGCCTGGGGGAAGTGGTCGTGTTCCTGGACATGGCCAGCGAGGAGCAGATCCTTGCGGCCTTCAACCGGCGCTACCAGGCCAACCTGAGGTCCCTGGGCGCCGACCTGGACAACTATCTGCGCACCCGGGGCATCAAGACCGAGCGCAACCGCTTCTCCCTGCGCATTCCCATCAAGGCCAAGCTCTCCCTGACGGTGGTGTTCATCATCTGGGCGACGATCCTGGGCCTGAGCGGACTGGAGTTCCAGCGCCAGCGCCAGCGCCTGCAGCTCGAGACCGTGAAGACCGGCCGGGTGCTGCTGAACGCCATTGCCAACAACGCCGTGGTGCCCCTGCTCAACGACGACATTCTCCAGCTCAACACGCTGCTCAAGGAGACGGCGAAGATGGAGGGCGTGGAGTATGCGAGCATCGTGGGCCGTGACGGCATCATCAAGGCGCACACGAACCCCTCGCGCATCCGCCGACCCTACGAGCCGCCGGCCGCGCGCAGCGAGGAGACCAACGAGGGGCCCTACCACTCCTTCCGGTTCGTCACCGCCGAATACAGCCGCGGCCTGAACCTGGGCCAGCTCTTGGCGGCGCTGCAGAAGGGCCCGTTCAGCAAGGAGACGAGCGGGCTGATGGATCAGTTCAGCCTGGGCGTGATGGACGTGCTGAAAGCGATGGGCCTGATCAACGCCGGCTCGCGCATCCTGGATGTGTCGGTGCCGGTTGAATATGCCAAGAAGGCGCTCGGCACGACGCACGTGGGCATTTCGCAGGACTTCATCGTCGAGCAGATCATCAAGGAGAGCCTGTTCATCGTCCTGGTCAGCATCGTGCTGATCGTGGTCGGCCTGGTGATCGCGATCTTCCTGGCCGCCGGATTCTCGCGCCCCCTTTCCGAGCTGGTGACGGCGACGCAGGAGATCGGCCTGGGCAACCTGAAGTTCCGCATCAAGAAGATTCGCAACGATGAGCTGGGGGACCTG
>JBGOUY010000165.1:0-9432 GCA_041477795.1 bacterium | reverse complement strand
GCTGCGGCGCGGGCCGCTGCGTCGGCCGGGCTGCCGGGCAGCGCGGCCATGATGGCGCGGATCGCCGCCTGATCCTGCGCGGAGGGGAAGCCCCAGTCCGGCTGATAGCCGAAGAGCGCCTTGACCGGCTGGCTGCCGAAGGCGCCGTCCAGGTACTCCAGGTGCTCGCTGGAGATCAGCGCCGGGTGCGGCACTCCGCACGAGCGGCAGAGCGACAGCACCTCCTTGCGCAGCGTGGTGATGTAGTTGGCCAGGCGGGCGGACTTCAGGGTGGGCTCCAGCCCGCGCATCAGCCAGCGGTTCTGCGTGGTCACGCCCGTGGGGCAGTGGCCCGTGTGGCAGCGCTGGGCCTGGATGCAGCCAATGGACAGCATGGCCTCGCGCGCCACGTTCACCAGGTCGCAGCCCAGCGAGAAGGCCACCAGCGCCTCTTGCGGGAAGCCCAGCCGGCCCGAGCCGATGAACACGATGCGTTCGGAGAGACCCCGCTCGGCGAAGACGCGGTACACGCGGCTCATGCCCATCTTGAACGGCAGCGACACGTGGTCCGTATAGACGAGCGGGGCGGCGCCGGTGCCGCCCTCGCCGCCGTCGATGGTGATGAAGTCCACGCTGCGGCCGCTGCGCTCGATTTGCTGCGCCAGGTCGAGCCAGAAGCCCGTCTCGCCCACGGCGGACTTGATGCCGACCGGCAGGCCCGTTTCCGCGGCCAGCCGCTCCACGAAGTCCAGCAGGCTGTCCACGTCGTGGAAGGCCGTGTGGGCCGACGGGCTCACGCAGTCCTGGCCGAGCGGAACGCCGCGGATGGCCGCGATCTCCGCCGTGACCTTGGCGGCGGGCAGGATGCCGCCCTTGGAGGGCTTGGCCCCCTGGCTGAGCTTGATCTCCAGCGCGCGCACGGGGGCGCCGGCGATGACGTCCTTGAGCCGCTCCAGGCTGAAGCGGCCCTGTCCATCGCGGCAGCCGAAGTAGGCCGTGCCGAGCTGCCAGATCAGGTCGCCGCCGCGCTTGTGGTAGGGCGAGACGCCGCCCTCGCCCGTGTTGTGCAGCGCGCCGCACAGCTTCACGCCCAGGTTGAGCGCCGCCACCGCGTTGCCGCTCAGCGCGCCGAAGCTCATGGCGGAGACGTTGAACACGGAGCCGGGGCGGAAGGCCTTGGCCCGCCCGCGGTAGCCGCCCAGCACCTTGGCGCAGGGGATGCGGTACTGCGGGTCGTAGGCCGCTTCGCCGGCGACCGGTTCCTGCAGCGGGAAGGCGGCGTGCTTGACGATCACGTAGTTGGGCGTGTGCTCCAGGTCGTTGTCCGTGCCGAAGCCGAAGTAGTTGTTCGCGTGCTTGGAGGACGAGTAGATCCAACGGCGCTGGTCGCGGCTGAACGGGCGCTCCTCGTCGTTGTTGGTGACGATGTACTGGCGCAGCTCGGGGCCGACGGCCTCCAGCCAGTAGCGGAAGTGCCCGATGATGGGGAAGTTGCGGATGACGGCGTGCGTGCGCTGGGTGATGTCGTGCAGGACCCACAGCGCCAGCGCTGCGCCGAGGGCGAGCAGAAACCACAGCGTCATGGCGATGACTCCGGCCGGCTCCGGCAGGCGCGGCGCGATCCCCCCGCGGGCTGCGGCCCGCCTGTGGCCGCTCGCGCCCCCTGCATCTGCCGCCCGTTATAACGCCGGCGGCGCCAAAACGCCACGCGGGGCGCCGGCCCGGGCCACGGCGCGGCGGCCTGCGCGGCGGCCTGCGCGTCTCCCACCGCCGCTGCCAGGCCCCAGCGGGGGCACGGGTCGGCGGCCGCAGAGCTGGATCTAGTGGTGCAGAATCTGGCTGAGGAAGAGCTTGGTGCGCTCTTCCTTGGGATTGCTGAAGAAGTTGGCGGGCGGGGCCACCTCCACGATCTGGCCGCCGTCCATGAAGATCATGCGGTCCGCCACCTCGCGCGCGAAGCCCATCTCGTGCGTGACGACGATCATCGTCATGCCGCCGTTGGCCAGCTCGCGCATCACGTCCAGCACCTCCTTGATCATCTCCGGGTCGAGGGCGGAGGTGGGCTCGTCGAAGAGCATGATCTTGGGCTGCATGGCCAGGGCGCGGGCGATGGCCACGCGCTGCTGCTGGCCGCCGGAGAGCTGGCCGGGGAACTTGTCCGCCTGCTCCGGAATCCCGACGCGCACGAGCAGCTCCATCGCCAGGCGGCTGGCCTCGTCCTTGGGCGTCTTCCGCACCCAGATCGGCGCCAGCATGATGTTGGTGAGCACCGTGAGGTGCGGGAACAGATTGAACTGCTGGAACACCATGCCCACCTCGCGGCGGATGATCTCGATGTTCTTCAGGTCACTGGTCAGCTCCGTGCCATCCACCACGATCTGCCCGCGCTGGTGCTCCTCGAGCCGGTTGAGGGTGCGGATCAGCGTGGACTTGCCCGAGCCGGAGGGCCCGCAGATCACCACCACCTCCTGCCGCCCCACGGTGAGGTTGATGTTCTTCAACACGTGGAACTCGCCGAACCACTTGTTGACGTTCACCATCTCGATGACGGTTTCCGTACCGCCATTCGCGGATGCAGATTTCATGGGCATTCGTCTCGCGCTGTGCGCTGGGAATTCAGGCCGCGTGCCCCGTCTTGAGCCGTGCTTCAAGGCGCATGGAGTAGCGGGACATATTGAAGCAGAAGATCCAGTAGACCGCCGCGATGAACACGTAGGCCTCGATGTTCTTGCCGATCCAGTCCGGATTGGCGGTGACCAGGGTCGCGATGCTGAGGAAGTCGATCAGCCCGATGATGGTCACCAGCGAGGTGTCCTTGAACAGGCCAATGGCGCTGCTGACGAGCGCGGGGATCATGATGCGCAGCGCCTGCGGCAGAACGATGAAGCCCATCGTCTGCCAGTACGTGAGGCCCACGGCTGCGGCGGCTTCCTCCTGGCCCTTGGGGATGGCCTGCAGCCCCCCGCGCACCACCTCGGCCACGTAGGCCGCGGAAAACAGGACGATGCCCACTTGCGCGCGCAGCACCTTGTCCAGGTTGAAGCCTTCGGGGAAGAACAGGGGCAGCACTACCGAGGACATGAACAGGATCGTGATCAGCGGAACGCCCCGCATCAGCTCGATGTAGACCACGCACAGCGACTTGATGATGGGCATGCCCTTGCTGCGGCGCCCGAGCGCCAGCAGGACGCCGATGGGGAACGAAACCACGATCCCGACCGTGCCCAGGATCAGGCTCAGCATCAGCCCGCCCCAGTTGCCCGAGTCCACCGGGCGCAGGTCCAGGATGCTGAGGCCACGCACCAGCAGCAGGACGAATACCGGGGAGGCGAGCCACAGCCCGCGGATGACCCACCGGGCGCGCCAGCGCGGGTTCAGCGAGATCAGGCCCAGCACGATCACCGCACTGAAGGCCAGCATCGGCCGCCAGCGCTCGTCGTAGGGGTAAGTGCCGAAGAGGAACACGTACCAGTTCGTCATCACCAGCGACCAGCAGGCCCCCGTGTGGCCCTCGCAGCTCTTGCGGCCGAAGCCGACGGCGGCATCGAGGAGGCCCCAGCTCACCAGCCCCGTCAGCACTTCGTAGATCAGCCCCAGCGACAGCAGCGTGAGCACGGAGTTGAACCAGTTGTTGAACAGGTTCTGCCGCGACCAGACCCAGGCCGCACGCGCCAGCCGGGGCGCCCGGATCTGGAGCGTGTCCTGCAGGGATGGGCTGGTTTCCGTTCTCATCGCTCCACCAATTTCACTTTGGTGTTGTACCAGTTCATGAACAGCGAAATCAGCAGGCTGAGAGACAGGTAGACCATCATCCAGATCAGGATCACCTCGATGGCCTGTCCGCTCTGGTTGAGGATCGTGCCGCCGACGCTGACCAGGTCCGGGTAGCCGATCGCGACGGCGAGGGAGCTGTTCTTGGTGAGGTTCAGGTACTGGCTCGTCAAGGGCGGCACGATGACCCGCAGGGCCTGCGGCATGACCACCAGCCGCATCACCAGTCGGCTGCGCAGACCCACGGCTGCGGCGGCCTCACGCTGACCCTTGGAGACCGCCTGGATGCCGGCGCGCACGATCTCGGCGATGAACGCAGCCGTATAGATCACCAGCGCCAGCAGCACCGCGCTGAATTCAGGCGAGAGCACCATCCCGCCGTGGTAGTTGAAGCCCTGCAGCACGGGGAAGATGAAATCGAAGGGGTGGCCCAGCGCCAGCCAGACCAGGCCCGGCAGCAGCACCAGGATGCCCAGCGCGGGATAGAGCAGTGGGAGCTGCTCTCCCGTGCGCTCCTGGCGCAGGCGAACGTAGCGGCTGTAGGCGAAGATGAGCAGGAGCGCGAAGCCCACGGCCAGCATGAACTCCGCCGCGTGCGCCTGCGGCACCGGGTCCGGCAGGTACACGCCGCGGTTGTTCAGGAAACCAACGCCGAACAGGGGCAGGCTCTGGCGCACCGGCGGCAGCAGGTTCAGCACCAGGAAGTACCAGAACACCATCTGCAGCAGGAGCGGAATGTTCCGGAAGACCTCCACGTAGACGGCCGCCAGCCTGGCCACCAGCCAGTTGCTGGAGAGCCGCACGATCCCGATGAACAGCCCCAGCATCGTCGCCAGGATACAGCCGAAGAAGGACACCTTGAGCGTGTTCAGGATGCCGGTCAGCACCGCGATGAGGTAGGGCTTGGACTCGTCGAAGAGCACCGTGCTGTAGCTGCCGCGCGAGACGTAAAGCACCAGCATGGGCACGACGATCACCAGCGCCACGGCGGCGGCCTGCAGCCGCACGTCGCGGCCGAGCGGATGGCCGTGGTCGCGACCCCAGCGGGCCAGCAGCGCCGAGGCGATCCAGCCGAAGCCCACGGCCACCAGCAGGTACAGGAAGGCGCCCTGGAGCAGCGGAATTTGGGTGGTCTCCCCGATGGGAAAGCTCGCCTGCGTGGGCGGGAACAGGAATCCGAAGCCTGAGGAGATACCGCGTTTGGACAGGTTGTGCAGGGTGTTGTGGACGATCCAGTAGCCGAACACAAGCACGCCCGCCAGCACGATGGCCTGGTACAGCAGCGCGCGGAACTCCGTCGTGCGCCAGTAGCTGGAGCGGGGAACCTTGGCTGCCTGTTCCGACATCATGGTGGGTCCACCTCACGCTTGCGAGGCCCGCACAGGGATGCGCGCGGGGCCGGGCGGCCCTGCGTGACCCGCCGCTGCGGGAGCGGCGCCACTGCCCCAGGCAGGCGCCTCAGGCCACAGCCCTGGGGCGGCTGCCTCCAGCCGCGGCACCTCCGCAACCCACCGCGCTCCGGGCGTCCGACCCGCGCCCAGCGAAAGGGCGGGGCTGCGTGCGCCGGATCACTCCTGTCGCAACCTGCTCAGGTCGAGAAGCGCTGCCGGGATACCCCGTCCCCGGCAGCGCTGCCGTCACGATACCAGCGGACTGCGAGCCCTAGCGGATCGGGGGCGCGTAGAGGATGCCGCCCTTATCCCACAACTGGTTGATGCCGCGGTCCAGTCCGATCGGAGTGTTGGGACCCAGGGTGCGCTCGAAGATCTCGCCATAGTTGCCCGTGGCCTTGATCGCGTTGAGCGCCCAGGCATTGGGCACGCCCATGTCGGCGCCGAACTGATCGGTGACGCCCAGCATGCGTTGCACTTCGGGATCCTTCGATTCCTTGGCTACCTTGTCCACGTTGGCCTGCGTAATGCCTTTCTCTTCCGCGATGATCAGCGCGTTGAGCACCCAGCGCACGATGTCGCCCCAGTTGTTGTCGCCATGGCGCACGGTCGGCCCGAGGGGCTCCTTGGAGATCACTTCCGGCAGGATGATGTTGTCCGCCGGATTCTTGGCGGCGGCCCGCTCGGAGGCCAGGGAGGAGCGGTCGGTCGTATACACGTCGCAGCGACCGGCGTCATAGGCCTTCAGCAGATCCTGCGCCTGTTCCATCACGATGGCCTTGTATTTCATGCCGGCGGTGCGCATGTAGTCGGCCAAGTTCAGCTCCGTCGTCGTGCCCGTGGCCACGCAGACCGAGGCCCCGTCCAGCTCTTTGGCGCTCTTGACGCCCAGGGACTTGTGCACCATGAAGCCCTGTCCGTCGTAGTAGTTCACGCCCGAGAAGTCGAAGCCCAGCTTGGTGTCCCGGCTCATGGTCACGGTGGTCGTGCGGTAGAGCAGGTCCACCTCGCCCGATTGCAGGGCGGGGAAGCGCTCCTTGGCCGACGTCTGGCGGAACTTCACCGGTACGCCGATGGCCGCTGCCGTGGCGCGGCAGAATTCCACGTCGAAGCCCCGGTAGTTGCCTTGCGCATCGGCAAACGCGAAGGCCGGGCTCTGCACGCCGACCCCGCAGGAAAGGGCACCGCGCGCCTTGACATCGGCCAGGGTCTTCTGCGCACTGGCGATGGACGGCAGGGCCAGCGCCAGTACCAGCGCGGCGAACAATGCGACTCGTGTCTTCATGAAACCCCCATTCTCTGCAAGTGGTTCTGGGAAGAAAGCGAACTTCCGTGGTCGTCAGGTAGGGGATTCCCCCAGTAATGTCAACCTGTTCCCACGGCGAAGGCAGGACGTCTGCGGCTTCGCACAGCCGGATGCTGTGTGGTTCGCGGCGGAGCGAGGCGTCCCACGCTGGCGGCGCCTCCGAAACGTACGACAGGAAGCCGAACGTGCCGCCCCAAGACGGCGCACGATCGAACGGTTCCTTGTCGGGATTTCGCGGTCATCATAGCGACCGGCACTCGACAAATCAATTCGCTGGCCCACTTTTGCACCCGCCCATGTCGGCGCCGGCCGCACACGCACTCCGCCAGTGTCCTGATGCAAGACGGTCCGCCCGGCCGTGCGGGGGTGGCTCCGCCGGTTCCGACGCCGCGGCTCGGCCAAACTGCCCCGGCGGCGCGAGAGGCGGGGGTGGCGTGGCAACGGCCGCCGGGGCATCCGGGGACGGCGGCCTCTGCCGGGTCCCGGCGGGTCCCGGCGGCGTCCAGAACCATGCCAGGCCAGCGCGGCCCGCAAATCGGCCACCCGAGCCGGTCCTCGCGAGGCGTCCGCGGACGGCCCGCCCAATCCTTGGGCAGCCGCAGCGGGGCTGCCCAATGCCCCGGCAGCGCCGGCCGGGCCGCGCCGCTGCGCCTGCGCCCCGGCGTCTCGCGCCCGCGGGACCCCGGCGCCCGCGCCGCGCGGTCAGTCCAGCACCGCGATCGCTTCCACCTCGATCAGGAAGTCCTTGTTGGCCAGGCTTTCGATGACGAGCAGGGTGTTGGGCGGGCAGGGCTCGCGGAAGAACTCGTTGCGCACGCTGCGATAGGTCTCGACGTTGCCGAAGTGGGTCAGGATCGTCGTCATCTTGACGATCTGGCTTAGGCTGCCGCCGGCCTCCTGCAAGATATTGCGCAGGTTGGTGTACACCTGCCGGGCCTGCGCCTCCATATCGCCCCGGCCCACCAGGTTGCCTTTCACGTCCTGGGCGACCTGCCCAGCGATGTAGAGCGTGTTGCCCGCGCGGGCGCAATGGGAATAGCCGCGGGTGGGGTGGACGCTCTTCAGCTCGAGAAGGGTGTGTGCCATGGCTGCCTCGCGATGGATGGGTGCACGGCTTGACGCCGCGGTGGGGGCATCCCGCCCGGCTGCGCGACTCTAGCAAAAGTCGCACGGCGGACCCAGCGCGGCACCGGACGCCCGGTGGATGCCGGGTGGGCGCCCCGGCTCCCGGGCGCCGCCCCGCTAGCCGGTGCGGCGGGCCGTGAGCGGGCGCGCCGCGTCCAGGTAGCGGGCAAACAGGTTTTCGATCAGGCGCTGCCCCACCTCCTGCTCCAGCGTCAGGATGGACTCCGGGTGGAATTGCAGCGTGACGATGGGCAGGCGCTTGTGGCGCAGGGCCATGATCACGCCGTCCTCCGATTCGGCCGTCACCTCCAGTTCCGGCGGCAGGCTCTCGCGCACCACGTACAGGCTATGGTAACGCGCGGCGGTGAGGGGGTTGGGCAGCCCGGCGAAGAGGCCCGTGCCGTCGTGGTGCACGCGCGTGGGCTTGCCGTGCCAGGGGGTGTCCAGCACGCCCAGCCGCGCCCCGAAGTGCTCCGCCATGCCCTGGTGGCCCAGGCACACGCCGAACAGTGGGATGTCGCGCTCCAGGGCCCGCGCGACGACGCCGCCCACGCCGCGCTCGGCCGGCGTGCCCGGCCCGGGCGACAGGAAGATCAGGTCCGGCTGCAGCTCGTCCAGCAGCGAATCGGGGAAGTTGGCGCGCACGGTGGTGACTTCCGCGCCGGTGACGCGGACGTAGGAGGCGAGCGTGTGCACGAAGCTGTCCAGGAAGTCCACGAACAGCACGCGCCGCCCGCGGCCGGCCTGCGGCGGGCGGGCCGGCCCGCCCGGCCGGGCCTTGCTGCGCGGCTTGCCCAGCGTGGCCTCCAGGAAGGCCTGCGCCTTGATGCGCGTCTCGCGCTCCTCGGTGGCCGGGTCGGAATCGTAGAGCAGCGTGGCGCCGGCGCGCACGGTGGCCAGCCCGCGCTCCAGGTGCACCGTGCGCAGCGTCATGCCGGTGTTGAGGCCGCCATTGACCGAGAGGTAGCCCACCGCCCCCGCGTACCAGCGCCGGGGGGACTGCTCCAGGTTCTCGATGGTCTGCAAGGCCACCGGCTTGGGCGCGCCGGTGACGGTGCACGCCCACAGGTGCGTGGCGAAGGCGTCCAGCGCGTCGTAGCCTGCGGCCAGCTCGCCCTCCACGTGATCCACCGTGTGCACCACGCGCGAGTACAGCTCCAGCAGCCGCCGCCCGATCAGGCGCACGGAGCCGGGCACGCAGACGCGCGTCATGTCGTTGCGGTCCACGTCCGTGCACATGGTCAGCTCGGACTCCTCCTTGTCGGAGGAGATGAGGGCCTTGATGTGCGCGGCGGTCTCCATGGGCGACTCGCCCACGGGCACCGTGCCGGAAATGGGGCTGGTCTCCACGCGCCGGCCGTTGACGCGCACGTACATTTCCGGCGAGGCCCCCACCAGTTGCTCGGGGCCCATGTTGATGAGGAAGCTGTAGGGACTGGGATTGTTGCGGCAGATGGTGCGGAACAGCTCGGCGGGCGTGCCGGCATAGGGCATCGAGAACGTCTGCGAGAGCACCACCTCGAAGAAGTCCCCGGCCCGGCAGCCTTGCCGGATGCGCTCCACCTTGGCCTCGAACTCGCCCTCCCCGTGATCGCACTGCACGGGCCCGGGCTGCGGCCGCGGCGGCTCGGGCAGCAGCGCGCCGCCCTGGCCGCCAGCCCGCGTGGGGCCGAGCGGGGAATCGAAGTCGAACACGATGCGGCGCGCCTCCTCCCGCCGCCGGTCCACCACGCGCAGGTCGGTCGCCAGGAAGAGGCAGCAGTCCACCTGCTCCGGGTCGCGCGCATGGCGGCGCGCCAGGTTCTCGAACTGGAACACCAGATCGAAGCCGAAGGCGCCGTACCAGCCCAGGTCGCCCTG
>JBGOUY010000166.1:0-9418 GCA_041477795.1 bacterium | reverse complement strand
TCCGCGGTGAACCCGGCGCGGCCGGCCTTCTGCTGGTCGCGGTTGACCTCCTCCGTCAGCGCGTCCAGGGCCTGGCGGCTGCCCGCCAGGTCCAGCGCCTGGTTCTCGCCGTGGCCGAAGATGTGCGGGAAGTAGTCCGGGTTGATGCGCCCCAGCGCCAGGTTTGCGTCCGTGATGGCCAGGTGCCCGCCCTTGCGGTAGCAGATCGGGCCGGGATGCGCCCCGGCGCTGTCCGGCCCCACCTTGAACATGCCGTTGCGGTAGAACAGGCGCGAACCGCCCCCCGCCGCGACGGTGACGATGTTCATCTGCGGGGCCTGGATGCGCACGCCCGCGGTCTCGTTCTCGTGGGTCAGCTCGAATTCGCCCCCGTAGCGCGAGACGTCCGTGGAGGTGCCGCCCATGTCGAAGCCGATCACCGGCTGCGGGTGCTCCGGGTCGTAGGTGGTGCGCGAGTAGCCCACCACGCCCCCCGCGGGGCCGGAGAGGATGGCGCGGCTGCCCAGGAACTGGGCCGCGTCGATCAGGCCGCCGTGGCTCTGCATGAAGAGCAGCTTGCTGTGCCGCAGCCCGTCCCGGAAGCCGCTGCGGAAGCTCTGCAGGTAGCGCTGGATGTGCGGCGTCAGGTAGGCGTCCACCGTGGTGGTGTCGCCCCGCGCCACGATCTTCACGGTGGGCATCACCTCGTGCGAGAGGGAGACCTGGGTGAAGCCGATCGCCCGCGCGATGGCGCCCACGCGGCGCTCGTGATCCGGCCAGGCGTAGGCGTGCATGAAGACCACGGCCACCGAGCGCAGGCCGCGCCCGTAGGAGGCGCGCAGGTCGCGCTCCACGGCCGCCTCGTCCAGCGGCCGCAGGATCTCCAGCACCTCGCCCGTGGTGCTCTCCACGCGGTTCGCCCCCTCGCGCGGCGGGATGTCGGGGTGGGTCACGGTGATGCGCTCGTCCGCCTCGATCACCTCGCGGAAGAGCAGCTCGGGCTTCTCGATGCGCAGGTCGAAGATGCGCGGGCGGTTCTGGTTGCCGATGCGCAGCACGTCCCGGAAGCCCTTGGTGACCACCAGCAGGGTCGGCTCGCCCTTGCGCTCCAGCAGGGCGTTGGTGGCCACGGTGGTGCCCATGCGGATCCATTCGATGCGCGAGGCATCGAAGCCGTCCTTGGGCACCGGCTTGCCGCCCGCCTGCTCCAGGATGCGGCGGATGCCCTCGCGCGGGGCGTCCGGATAATTGTCCGGATCTTCCGAGAGCAACTTCATCGTGACGAAGCCCGGCGCGCCCGGCACCTCGGCATAGATGTCGGTAAATGTGCCGCCGCGGTCGATGGAAAAGCGGAACTTGTTAGGGTCGGCCATGAACGCTTGGGGGCTGGGCGGCTCGAAATGTTAGAATAGAAGCTGCCGGACGCCCTCGGCGGGCGATCCGGTTCAATGCGTCACTCTATCCCATCGGCGCGCGCTTTTGTCGAGTCTCGGCCGCGGCGCGGCGCCGGGCGGCGATAGGCTCAGAGGGAGGCAGTTCCCATGAACCACTCCAACACCCACGACCCGCGCGGGTGGGGCGCGGCGATCGTCATCGCAATGGCCCTGGTCTTCACACCGCTGCTGGCCGAAGCCGGCAAGCCAGCGCTCTCGGCGGGGATCGGGCTGGAGAATCGCACCGCGCATCCGGACTATCCGCTCAAGCTGGTCTTCGCGACCCGCGCGGGCGCGTATCTGGCGGATGTCTCCGTGCAGGTCTTCGATACCTCCGGCAAGCGGGTGACCCAGGCGCAGTCCGCGGGCCCCTGGCTCTACCTGGACGTCCCTGCCGGCGAATACCGGGTGGTGGCCACGAGCAAGACCCACGCGTCGGCCTCGGCCCGCGTCAACGTGACGGGCACCGAGCAGATCGTGGTCAACCTCACCTGGCAGGCCAAGCCCTAGCGGCGGCCGGACAGGCTTGATGCTCCTTACGGCCGGACGCCGTCCCGCGTCCTCGCGGCGCCGAACCAATGCGGCGCACGGGGCCGGGACGGATGCGGAGGCGCCCGGCCCCTCTCACTTCAGCTTGGTGGGAAAGCGCTGCAGCAGCATGTACACCACCGGCGCCGCCACGAAGATCGACGAGTAGGTGCCGACGACGATCCCCACCAGCAGGGCGAAGGCGAAGTCGTTGATGATCTCCCCGCCGAACAGATAGATCGCCAGCACCACGAACAGCGTCGTGCTGGAGGTCAGCACGGTGCGGCTGAGGGTCTGGTTGATGCTGTCGTTGTAGGTGTCCTTGATGTCCTTCTTCTGGTACTTGCGCATGAACTCGCGGATGCGGTCGAAGATCACGATGGTGTCGTTGACCGAGTAGCCCGCCACCGTGAGCACGGCGGCCACCACCGTGAGGGACACCTCGCGCTGCGTGAAGACGAACGCCGCCAGCACGATCAGCACGTCGTGGGCGGTGGCCACGATGGCGCCCACGCTGTAGCGCCACTCGAAGCGCAGCCAGATGTAGACCAGCAGCGCCAGCAGGGAGAAGAAGATCGCCTCGAAGGCGGCGGTCTTCAGTTCCGCGCCCACCTTGGGCCCCACGCTCTCCGCACGGCGCACCACCAGGGACGGGAAGCGCTCCTTGAGGAGGGACTCCACCTGCGCGGAGACGCTGCGGCCGGCCACGGCCGTGCCCTCCTCCGACTTGCCGAGGGAGATCAGGAATTCGTGGGCGGCCGGATCGCCGAAAGCCTGCAGCGAGAAGCTGCCGACGCCGCCATCGTTCAGCGCTTGGCGGATCGCTCCGATGTCGTTGGCGCGATCCAGTTTGATCTGCACCAGCGTGCCGCCGCTGAAGTCGATGCCGTAGTTGAACCCGCCCAGCAGGAAATAGGCGATGAACCCGACCAGGATCACGCTCCAGGAGCTGCCCAGGCTGACGAAGCGCCAGCGGAGGAAGTCGAAGTGGGTTTGGTTGCTGATTAGGCGCATCTAGACACTCACCTCCACCAGGCGTTGGCGGCTCAGATACACCAGTTCGAACAGGAACCGCACCACGAAGATCGCGGTGAACATGCTCGAGATGATCCCGATGGACAGTGTCACCGCGAATCCGCGAATAGGCCCGGTGCCGAAGATCAGCAGCGCCACCGCTGCAAACAGCGTGGTCAGGTTCGAGTCGAAGATCGTCCAGAAGGCGCGCTGGAAGCCCTCGTTGATGGCCGCGCGGGGGTTCTTGCCCTGGGCCAGCTCCTCGCGGATGCGCTCGAAGATGAGCACGTTGGCGTCCACCGCCATGCCCATCGTGAGCACGATGCCCGCGATGCCCGGCAGCGTGAGGGTGGCCTGGAAGCTCGCCAGCACGACGATGATCAGCAGCACGTTCAGCACCAGCGCGACGTTCGCGAAGAGGCCGGAAACGCGGTAGTAGACGATCATGAACAGCATCACCAGCAGGCCGCCCGCCACGAACGACCACAGCCCCTGGCGGATCGAATCCTCGCCCAGCGAGGCCCCCACGCTGCGTTCCTCGCGGATCGTGAGCGGGGCCGGCAGCGCGCCGGAGCGCAGCACGATGGCCAGGTTGGTGGCCTCCTTCAGCGTGAAGCGTCCGGTGATCTGGGCCTGGCCGCCGGTGATGGCCTCGCGGATGACCGGGGCCGACTGCACCTTGTCATCCAGCACGATCGCCAAGCGCCGCCCGCGGTTGCGCGTGGTGATGCGCGCGAAGCGGTCCGCCCCCAGCGAGTTGAACGTGATGGAGACGTAGGGCGTGTTGTCTTGCGGGCTGATCTGCACGCGCGCTTCCCGCACCGTCTCGCCGGAGAGCACGGGGCGCTTCTCCAGCACGTAGGAGACGGTGCGCACGATCTTGCCGGTCGTCTCGTCGCGCACTTCCTCGCTCTTCACGATCTGGCGGCTCGGATCCAGGGTGGCGGACGTCGCGTTGTCCTCCACCAGGAAGAACTCCAGCACCGCCTGCGTGCCGATGGCCTTGATCGCGGACTCGCGGTCGCGCAGGCCGGGCAGTTGCACGATGATCTCCGCATCGCCCTTGCGCTGGATGGAGGGCTCGCTCACCCCCAGCGAGTCGATGCGGTTGCGGATCACCTCCAGGGCCTGCGTGGTGGCGTTCTGCGCGATGCGCTGCGCCTCCTCCTTGGGCATCGTGATGCGGAAGTGCTGCGGCTCCGCCTGATCCAGCTTGAAGCCGGTCAGGATGCGGTCGAAGGGGTCCTTGTTCCAGTCCAGCGGCTCGCCCGCGGCCAGCACCACGTCCACGGCGTCGCCGCGGCGCTCCACGGCGGTGTAGTTGATCAGCTTCCCGAGCAGCCCGTCCTCGATCTCCGCCGCCAGCCGGTCCAGCACGCGCGTCACGGCGGCCTGGTTGTCCACGGCGAGATCCAGGTACATCCCGCCCTGCAGGTCCAGGCCCAGGTTGACCTTGTTGCGGATCGCATTGGGGTCATGCCCCGGCCGGTACGCCTGGATCGTCGGCAACACGGCCACGATCGAGCCGACCAGGATCGCCAGGATGAAAATTCCCTTCAGTCTCAGTCCCATCGGTGTGCTCCGGCAGGGGCCTGCTGCGGCCCGGCCTACTCGCTATCGCTCTTGGTTTCCTCGTCCGGCGACTTGGACTCCTTGACCTTGCTCTCCTTCACCAGGTCCGCGATGCGCGCGCGTTGGATGCGGATCGAAACCTTGGGGGCGATCTCCAGGGTCACCGAGGTCTCGGCCACCTTCTGGATCGTGCCAAAGATGCCGCCGTCGGTGGTGACCTCGTCGCCCTTCTTCAGGTGCTCCACGATGCCGCGGTGCTCCTTGGCCCGCTTCTGCTGGGGGCGGATCACGAGGAACCAGAAGATGGCAAAAACGAGGATGAGGGGGAGGAAGCCGCTCAGCATGCCGGCGGGGCCCTCCCCGCCGCTCAGCGGTGACATTGCGTAAGCGGTCTCGACGAAAGGCCACATGACCGTCTCCTTGAAGGGCTGGGGCGGCTGCATGCGGAGCGCGCCGAACCCGGTGCTGGGGAAATCAAACCCGCATTGTTACCACAGTTCGCCGCACTTGCCTAGCCGCGCCGCGCGGCCCCGCCCCACCGGCCCCGGCGCGGGGCCTGCCGGCGCTGTTCGCGTCGGCCCGTCGCCTCGGCCGTGCGCCTCGGCCGGGCGCGGCGCGACCCGCTGCACGGGGGTGCGGCCGGTGCCGCGCGCCGTGCCCGGAGCGGGGGCACGCCG
The DNA here is from genome assembly GCA_041477795.1 of bacterium. Lineage (GTDB taxonomy): Bacteria > SAR324 > SAR324 > SAR324 > JACQKK01 > DATFMP01. Next base: position 4,215 of record JBGOUY010000166.1, on the reverse strand, counting down.
CGCGCCGCTGTACGGGGGTACGGCCGGCGCCGGGCCCTGCGGCATTGTTTCGGCGGGCGTGCCTGTGGTAACCAGCAGGCAGGCTCCGGCCCGGAGCAGAGGGGCGCCGGACGGAGCCGCCCAGCATCGCCGCCCATCGTCGCGCAGCCGGTCTGGCCGCGCGTCGGGCGAAGCGATTGCCGCGCCGCCCCCTCGCGCTGGCAACGCTGCGGGCGAAGCGATTGCCGCGCCGCCCCTTCCTCTGACGAGCCTCGCATGACGCCTGCCCACGCCGCACGCACCCGCGCCGCCGCCCACCCTTGCCCGGATGCGGGCTGAGGGCGTCCCTGGCCCGCAGCCGCACGGATTGCCGCCATGTTCGGGCGACGCTTCTGGACCCTCACCAGCTTGTACGCGGTGCTGATTGCCGCCACGGTGCCGCTCGCGCTGGGACTCGTGCCGCCCAACAACTGGTACGGCTTCCGGCTCCCGGGCGCCCGCATCGATCTGCAATCGTGGTATGAAATCAATGTGTTGGGCGGAAAGCTGTTCATCGCCGGACTGGTCATCTGCGCCGCCATCAACGCGCTGATCTTCTGGAAGGGCACCGAGGCCATGCTGCGCATCGTGGCGTGGATCAACGCCGGCCTGATCCTGCTCAGCTTCTGGCTGGTGACCCTGGAGCTGCTCCAGTCGCTGCCGCACTGAGGCCGGCGCAGCCGGCAGCGCCCGCGCGCCGCCACCCGAAGACCGTGCAGGGGCTTAGCATGCTACGCCCCTACGTTCCTCCACGGATCCGAATTCCAAGAAGTGGCGCTGCCGCACTGAGGCGAGCGCAGCCGGCAGCGCCCGCGCGCCGCCCGAAGACCGTGTAGGGGCTTAGCATGCTAAGCCCCTGCTGCTACGTGCTGATGCGCACCGTGAAGATCAGTCCGCCCGAGAGCAGCCCCTTGGATTCGCCGGTCTGCGTCTTGATCGTGTTCACCTGCAGCCCGATCTGCGGGATCAGCGTGATGGAGCGCGTCAGGCGCAGCTCCACGCCCGCGTTGGCGTACGCTCCGGGCCCGGTGCCGGAGGTCGTCCCGATGGAGGTGTGGGGGTACTGCAGGTCGTAGGACATCACGGACAGGCCCGCGCCCAGGAACGGGATCACCAGCCCGGCCTGGCTGTGCGCGAAGAACGCCAGCAGTCCCGTCTGCAGCGACGCGGTGCGCGACTGCAGGGTCACCTCGGTGGGGGTGCCGGCCACGTCCACCACCGCCTTGCCCTCCGTGGAGGAGAAGGCCAGGCTGGCCGTCCAGAGCAGGTCGGTCTCGAACTCGTAGCCGTAGTTGGCGCCGTAGGTGCTGCCGAAGGTCTGGAAGCCGTCGACCGACGTGGTCGTCGTGCCGAGGAAGAGCCCCGCGCGCGCATCGCCAGGCCGGGCCCAGGCCGGGGCGCTCAGCAGCGCCTGCACGAGCAGCGCGCCCAGGCACGCCAGCCCGAGGCGGCGTGCCGCCGAAACCAGGTTCGCTGAAAACCGTGCCGTCCGTGACATGCCCATCCCCAGTCCCTGCGGATTGATCGCCGAGCCGCCGGCCGGGCGCTCCCCCGCCGGCTTGCGCACTCTAGCCGAACTCTCCTCCGATTGACAGATATACCCAGGGGGGGTAGGGTATACGCAGAAACCGGGAGGAGGCCCCCCATGAGAGCGATCCGCCAGATCTATCCGAACCACGAGGCGCAACTGGCGCGCCTGGCCAAGATCGAAGGGCAGTTGCGCGGCGTCCGCAAAATGATCGACGAGCGGCGCTACTGCATCGACATCGTGGCCCAGATCAAGGCCGTCACGGCCGCCCTCAAGCAGGTGCAGATGGGCGTGCTGGAAAAGCACATCCACCACTGCGTGAAGGAATCGCTGGAGTCCCAGGATCCCGATCTCGTCGAGGAAAAGATTCACGAGGTGGTGCAGGTGCTCGGCAGGATGGACTAGCCGCGCTGCCCGCCCCCGCTCCCCACGCCGCGCGCTGACTGGCGCCGGCACCCCCATCTGCCAACGCAGGAATCCACCGTGACGACTCACGCTCATGCCTCCCCCGCCGGCGCCGGCAAGGCGCCCACCTCTACCGTGATCGACCCCGTGTGCGGCATGGAGGTCGAGCCGGACAGCCCCCATCGCGCGGAATACCGCGGCGAGACGTACTTCTTCTGCTGCGCCGGCTGCAAGGCCAAGTTCCAAGCGGAGCCGGGCGCGTTCGCGGACGGTGAAGGCAGCCCCGCCGGGCACGGCGCCGCCGCCACTGGTGCCGCCACTGGTGCCGCCACTGGTGCCGCCTCTGTGGCCACGGCCTACGTCTGCCCCATGTGCCCGGACGTGAGAGAGTCGCGGCCGGGCGCCTGCCCCTCCTGCGGCATGGCGCTGGAGCCGGAGCTGCCGCTGGGCCCGCTCACCCGCACCGAGTACGTCTGCCCCATGCACCCGCAGGTGGTGCAGGACGGCCCGGGCGCCTGCCCGATCTGCGGCATGGCCCTGGAGCCGCGCACGGTGACCCTCGCCGATGCCGAGAATCCGGAGCTGACGGACATGCGGCGCCGCTTCTGGGTCAGCGTGGCCCTGACGCTGCCGGTGCTGGGCATCGCCACGGGGCACATGCTGCCGGGCGACCCCCTCGCGCAGTTCGCCCCGCACGGGGTCTGGCGCTGGGCGGAGCTGCTGCTCAGCTCGCCCGTGGTGCTGTGGGGCGGCTGGCCGTTCTTCGTGCGCTTCTGGCAGTCCCTCCGCAACCGCAGCCTGAACATGTTCACGCTGATCGGCATGGGCGTGGGCGTGGCCTATGGCTACAGCCTCGTGGCCTCCCTCCTGCCGGGTCTGTTCCCGGCCTCGTTCCGCGGCGCGGACGGGCAGGTGAGCGTGTACTTCGAGGCCGCCGCCGCCATCACGGCCCTGGTGCTGCTGGGCCAGGTGCTGGAGCTGAAGGCCCGCAGCCAGACCGGCGCGGCCATCCGCGCCCTGCTCGGCCTGGCGCCCAAGACCGCCCGGCGCCTGCGCCCCGACGGCACGGACGAGGACGTGCCGCTGGAGCAGGTGCAGGTGGGCGACCGCCTGCGCGTGCGCCCGGGCGAAAAGGTGCCCGTGGACGGCAGCGTGCTGGAGGGCAGCAGCGCCGTGGACGAGTCCATGGTCAGCGGCGAGCCCATGCCCGTGTCCAAGGGCCCGGGCGACCGCGTCATCGGCGCCACGGTCAACGGCACGGGCGCCTTTGTGATGCAGGCCGAGCGCGTGGGCGCGGAGACGCTGCTCAGCCGCATCGTGCAGATGGTGGCCGAGGCCCAGCGCAGCCGCGCGCCGATCCAGGCCCTCGCGGACCGCGTGTCGGGCTACTTCGTGCCGGCCGTGGTGGGCGCCGCGGTCGTCACCTTCGTCGTCTGGGCCGTCTTCGGGCCGGCGCCGGCGCTGGCCTACGCGCTCATCAATGCCGTGGCCGTGCTGATCATCGCCTGCCCCTGCGCGCTGGGGCTGGCGACGCCCATGTCCATCATGGTCGCCACGGGCAAAGGCGCCACGCTGGGCGTGCTCTTCCGCAACGCCGAGGCGATCGAGGTGTTGCGCAAGGTGGACACGCTGGTGCTGGACAAGACCGGCACCCTCACCGAAGGCAAGCCGCGCCTGGTCACGGTCGAGCTGGCCGCGCCGGCTGCGGACTCCCCGCTGCGACTGGACGAGACAGCGCTGGACGAAGCGGGGCTGCTGCGGCTCACGGCGAGCCTGGAGCGCGGCAGCGAGCACCCGCTCGCGGCGGCCATCGTGCAGGGCGCCCAGGCGCGCGGCCTGACGCTCGCCGAAGCCACCGGCTTTGCCGCGCACGGCGGCCAGGGCGTGACGGGCCGGGTGGAAGGCCGCGCCGTGGTGCTGGGCAATGCGGCGCTGCTGGCGGCGCAGGGCATCGCCCCGGGAGCCCTGGCGCAGCGCGCCGAGGTGCTGCGCGGCGAGGGCCAGACGGTGATGTTCGCCGCCGTGGAGGGCCGCGCCGCCGGGCTGCTGGGCGTGGCCGATCCGGTCAAGGAGACCACGCCCCAGGCCATCGCGGCGCTGCACGCGGAAGGCCTGCGCATCGTCATGCTCACCGGCGACAGCCGCACCACGGCCCAGGCCGTGGCCCGGCGCCTGGGCATCGATGAGGTGCTGGCCGAGGTGCTGCCCGACCAGAAGGCCGAGCAGGTGCGGCGCCTGCAGGCCGAGGGCCGCATCGTGGCCAT
>JBGOUY010000254.1:0-6372 GCA_041477795.1 bacterium | reverse complement strand
CCCGGCACCCCCGCCGGCACTTATCCCGGCATGATCCGGCACAACGTGGACCTGATCGTTCGCTCGTTGAAATAGCAGGCGAGCCGGGGAGTGATACGGAAATGACTTCGCCCATCGAGGTCCACGACCTGACGGTGGCCTACCACACCAAGCCGGTCCTGTGGGACATCGACCTGCGCCTGCCCGAGGGAAAGCTGATCGCGGTGGTCGGTCCCAACGGGGCCGGCAAGACGACGCTGCTCAAGGCCGTCTGCGAGGGCCTGGGCATCGCGCCGCAGCTCGTCACTTCGCCCACCTACACCCTGGTCAACGTTTACCCCGGAGCGCGTTCCGTCTATCATGTGGACCTCTACCGGCTGGAGACGCCCGAGGCGCTGCTGGAGCTGGAGCGGGACGACTGGGTGCAGCCGGACGGCGTTACGCTGATCGAATGGCCGGAGCTGGCCCGGCCGCTGCTGGCGGGCGAGGCCGTGCTGGAGCTGGCGCTGGAGCTGCTGCCGGGCCGCCCGCAGGCACGCCACCTGACGGCCCGCGCCAGTGGGCCAGCGGCCGGCGCGCCCATCGCCGGCCGGCCCACTGCCGGCGCTAACAACCCCTACCACGCGGCGCTCGCTGCCCTGCGCGCGCTGCCCGCATTGTCGGAGTCATGACGGAACCGCTCTACCGCCTGCTGGACACGCTGGGCATCGCCTACCGGGTGACCGAGCACGAGGCTGCCTTCACCGTGGAGCAGGCCGATCACCTCTACGGCCACCTGCCCGGCGCGCACACCAAGAACCTCTTCCTGCGCAACAAGCGCGGCGACCGGCACTACCTGGTGCTCGTGCCGAGCCACAAGCAGGTGGACATCAAGGCCCTCAAGGCGCGCCTGGAGGAGTCCACGCTCAGCTTCGCCTCGCCGGAGCGGCTGCAGCGCTACCTGGGGCTGACGCCGGGCTCGGTGACGCCCTTCGGGCTGATCAACGACAGCGCGCACGCCGTGACCGTGATCGTGGACCGCGACCTGCTGGCGGCGGACACGCTGAACTTCCACCCCAACCGCAACACGGCCACCCTCACGCTCGCCCGCGCGGACTTCCAGCGCTTCCTGGCCCACCTGGGGCACGAGGTGCGGCTGCTGGCGCTGGACGGCGCGGGGCCCGCCCCCGCTGGGGGCTCAGCCCCATGAGCAGCCCCGTGAGCGGAAGCGGGCGCGGCCCCCTGAGCGCTCCCGCGCACCCTGTCGCGGGCGCGGCCGCCGCTGACGTAGCGGGGCCGGAGGCGGCGCTGCCGCTGGCCGAGCCGCCCTTGGCGCGCCCGCTCCATGCGCTGGCGATCGACACCACCTCGGACGTGCTGAGCCTGGCGCTGCTGCACGGGGGCGCCCCGGCGGGCGGCTGCTTCGACGCCATCGGGCGGCGCACCACGCAGGAGATCCTGCCGCGCATCGGCGCGCTGCTGGAGGCCGCCGGGCTGGCGCCGGGGGAGCTGGACGTGCTGGTGGTGGCGCGCGGGCCGGGCTCCTTCACGGGCACGCGCATCGGGCTGGCCGTCGCGCTCACCTTCGCCCAGGTCACGGGCCGCCCGGTGGTGGGCGTGGATGCGCTGCACCTGCTGGCGGCGCAGAGCGAGCCCGCGCCCGGCCTCGAGTTCCCCGTGCTGCTCAACTGTGCCCGCGACGAGGTCTACCACGCGCGCTACCGCTGGGAGGCGGCCGGCCTGGCGCGCGTGAGCGGCATCGCGCTGACGGGCATCGCAGCGCTGGCGCCCGCGCTGGCGGGGCAGGCCGTGCGGCTGCGGCGCTTCCGCCCCGGCCTGGGCACGACGCCGGAGCAGGAGGCGGCCTTCGCCGCGCTGCGGCCGCTGCCGCTGCGCCACCCGCAGCCGGACGGCGCGCGCCTGCTGGCGGTGGGCCTGGGCCGCTGGCTGGCCCAGCCGCAGCGGGACTGGCGCCGCGTGGAGCCGATCTATCTCAAGTCGGAGGCCTTCCGCACCTGGAGGGCGCAGCCATGAGCCGCCCGCCCTCCCGCGCCGCCGCGCCGCAGGCGGCGGGCGCCGCTGCCGCTGCGTCGTCCCGCACGCCAGTCGCCGCGCCGCTCGGCCTGGCCATCGACACCACCTTCGACGATACCTCCGTGGCCCTGCTGCGCGGGCGGCGCGAGGTGCTGGCCAACCTCACGCTCTCCCAGTACGCCGACCACGCGGAGTTCGGCGGCGTCGTGCCCGAGCGCGCCTCGCGCAAGCACCTGGAGGCGATCCATCCCCTTCTGCGCGCGGCCCTGCGCGAGGCCGGGGCGCGCGATCCCGCGGGCGCCCCGCTCGCGCTGGAGGCGCTGGACTACGTGGCCGTCTCCAACCTGCCCGGCCTGCTGGGCTCGATCCTGGTGGGCATGACGGTGGCCAAGACCCTCGCTTTCCTGCTGCGCGTGCCGCTGATCGGCATCAACCACATCGAGGCGCACCCCTACGCGAACTTCCTGGTGCACGGCGACCTGCCCTTCCCGCTGGTGCACCTGGTGGCGGCGGGCGGGCACACCCTGCTCATTCACCAGGAGGCGCACTTCCGCTGGCGCATCGTGGGGCGCAGCGTGGACGACGCCGCGGGCGAGTGCGTGGACAAGGTGGCCAAGATGTTCGGCCATCCCATGCCGGGCGGGCCGGTGGTGGATCGCCTAGCCATGGAGTACGCGCCCGGGCCCTACGACTTCCCGCGCCCGATGCTGAACGAGCCCACGCTGGACTTCTCCTTTTCCGGGCTCAAGACGGCGCTGCTGTACTTCCTGCGCGAGCGGGAGGGCGCCGCGGCACCCGCGGAGGGCCCCGTGCTCTCGGCCTTCCTGGCGGCCGTGGCGGACGTGCTGGTGGGCAAGACCCTGCGCGCGGCGCGCCAGTTGCGCGTGCCGGCGGTGACCGTCTCGGGCGGCCTGGCCGCCAGCCGCAAGCTGCGCGAGCGCTTCGAGGCGGCCTGCGCGGAGGCGGGCCTGCGGCTGTACTATCCGCCGCCGGCGCTCTGCACGGACAACGCGGCCATGGTGGGCTGCCTGGCTGCGTACCGCTACGAGGCGGGGCGCTTCGACGACCTGACGCTGGAAGGCTACCCCAACCTGCCGCTCTGAGCGGCGGCCGTGGCGGCCACGGCGGCTTTACCGGTGCGGCGTTCGGTGGAATAATGACGCCGCGGCGTCTGGCCGGCGCCGGCTCGATGCCGCGTTGGCCGCTCAGCCCCTCCTCCAGGAGTCCGATGAACCGTCTGCGCCCGACCCCGTCCCTCCGCCGCTGCGCCCTGGGCGCGCTGGGGCTGCTGCTCGCCGGCACGCTCGCCGCCGCCGCGCCCAACCCGCTGCTGGGCAAGCGCGCGCCGCTGCTCTCCGGCCGGGCCGGCTTCGGCACGGGCCTCATCAACCTGAACAAGCTGCAGAACGAGATCGTCTACGAGCGCGACGCCAACGGCCAGCCCGTGCGCGAGGGCAACCGCATCAAGTTCCACGTGGAGAAGTACGCCGTCGTGCTGAACTTCTTCGCCACCTACTGCGTGCCCTGCGTGAAGGAGATTCCCACCTTCAACCGCCTCGCCAAGTCCTACGAGGGCAAGCCCGTGCGGTTCGTCTACGTGAACGTGGACACGGAGAAGACGGCGGAGCAGGTGCGGGACTTCGCCAAGCAGAAGGGCATCGCGGTGGAGATGATCCTGCCGTCGGTGCACTACGCGCTGGAAGCCTACAAGATCGACGCCCTGCCGCGCATCGTGGTGGTCAATGCGGACGGCATCGTCTCCCACGTCATCACGGGGTTCCAGGAGGACCTGGCGGCGCAGATCGGCGCGATCCTGGACGAGGTGCTGCCCGGCTCCAAGGCCCCGGCCAAGGCCCGCAAGACGGGTTGAGCGCCGCGCCGCCCACCCAACCCGTTGACTGTGGCGAGTCGTTAGTGCTCCTGGTTGTCCAGGTAGGCCTGGTAGGCGGCGGCGTCCATCAGGTCTTTCGGCACGGCGCCGGCGGCCTTGAGCTTGAACAGCCAGCCGGTGTCGTAGGGGGACTCGTTGACCTGCTCCGGGTGCGCCTCCAGCGCCTTGTTGACCGCCGTGACCTCGCCGGCGAGCGGCGCATAGACGTCCGAGACGGACTTCACCGATTCCAGCACGGCCGTGGGGTCGCCGGCATTGACCTTGCGGCCCACCTCCGGCAGCTCCACGAACACGATGTCGGTGAGCTGATCCTGGGCGAAGTCCGTGATGCCCACGGTCGCGGTGCCGTCTTCCATGCGCACCCACTCGTGCTCCCTGCTGTACTTCAGGTCGGCCGGATTCATCGCGGAAGTCCTCCCTCTTTAGCTGCGGGTTGTGCGGCGGATTCACAGAAGTCTGGCTTGCGGGCGCGCCCGTGTGCTGGCGGTGCGGGAGCTGTGCGGTGCTCCCTGAGGCGCTCCGGCGGTGCGCCGGCAGCCCCGCGGCGGCGGCTGGTCCGCGCCGGGCGGCCGGGCGTCAGATGGCCTTGAACACCAGCGTGGCGTTGGTGCCTCCGAACCCGAAGGAGTTGGACATGGCCACCCGCACGCGCCGTTCCTTGGCCGTGTTGGGGGTCACGTCCAGGTCGCACTCCGGGTCCAGGTTCTCGATGTTGATGGTGGGCGGGACGATCCCGCTCTGCATCACCATCACGGTGATTACCGCCTCCAGGCCGCCGGCCCCTCCCAGCAGGTGCCCCGTCATGGACTTGCTGGAGCTGATCGAAACCTTCCTGGCGTTGTCCTCGCCCAGCGCCAGCTTGATGGCGTTGAGCTCGTTGATGTCGCCGGCCGGCGTGGACGTGCCGTGGGTGTTGATGTAATCGAGCCCGTCCGGGTTCACGCCGCCGTCCTTGAGCGTGAGCTTCATGGCGCGGCTGGGCCCCTCGGTGCTGGGCGAGGTCATGTGGTGCGCGTCCGAGCTGAACCCGTAGCCCGCCAGCTCGCAGTAGATGCGCGCCCCGCGGGCCTTGGCGAATTCGTAGTCCTCGATGATGAGGATGCCGCTGCCTTCGCCCAGCACGAAGCCGTCGCGGTCGCGGTCGTAGGGGCGCGAGGCGGCCTTGGGATTGTCGTTGCGGGTGGACAGCGCGTGCATGGCGGCGAAGCCCCCGATGCCCAGCGGGGTCACGGTGGCCTCCGAGCCGCCCACGACCATCACCTTGGCGTCCCCGCGCTCGATGATGCGCGCCGCATCCCCGATGGAGTGGTTGGAGGAGGCGCAGGCGGAGGTGGTGGACGAATTGTAGTTGCGGCACTTGAAGTACATGCCGATCTGCCCCGAGGCCATATTGGAGATGACCATGGGGATGAAGAAGGGCGTCACGCGCCGCGGGCCCTTTTCCAGCAGCACCTCGTGGTATTTCTCGATGGTCGTCAGGCCGCCCAGCCCGACGCCCACCGAGACGCCCGTGTCGTAGGACAGTTCCTCGGTGATCTCCAGGCCCGCATCCTTGATCGCCTCGGCCGCCGCCACCAGCGCGTAGTGGATGAACAGGTCCATCTTCTTCTGCTCGTTCGCCGGAATCACCGGCGTCGGGTCGAAGTTGCGCACTTCGCCCGCCATCTGGCTGCGGTAGTCCGTCGGATCGAACTTGGTGATGCGGTCGATACCCGACCGGCCATGCACGATGCCGTCCCACGTCGTCGCAACGTCGTTACCGAGCGGTGAGACGCACCCCAGGCCCGTCACCGCTATCCGTTTTCTCATGGAGACACCGTTGAGGTTGGCTGATCGGCGGGGATTGGGATCAGCGCGCGAAGCGGAGGTCCTGCCGGGGTAGACGCGTGCTGGCGTGGCTGGTGGATCAAGCGGCGGTGGCGCTCCCCGGACCCGATCGTACCACGGCCAGCGGGGAGGATCGAAGCGAACCTAGCGGTTCTCCTCGATGTAGTCGATCGCTGACTGCACCGTCGTGATCTTCTCCGCTTCGTCGTCCGGGATTTCGATGCCGAATTCCTCCTCGAACGCCATGACCAGCTCCACCTGGTCCAGCGAGTCGGCGCCAAGATCGTCCACGAAGTGCGATTCGGGCTTGATTTCCGGCTCATCGACTCCCAACTGCTCAGCGATGATTTGCTTCACTTTCGAAGCGACATCCATGCAGATTCTCCTGGCAAAGAGGATGGAATGGGCATTCCACCAAGGACTTGGGTACTGCGCACGAAATCGGTTCAGGAAGCGGGCGAGCGGGTCACGCCGCAGCCAATTACGCAAATGCCAGGGCGAAAGTCAATAGCCGCGGCGCTCTAGCCCGGATATTTCACCACAGCGCCGGAATCGGCAAGGATCGCCAGCCGCAGGGGTGGCGGGGGATCAACCGTGCGGCAGAGGCCGGTTTTTCCGCATGGCGGACAGACCTCCCCCTTACCCCCGTTGTTTTTCCGGTG
>JBGOUY010000221.1:0-7608 GCA_041477795.1 bacterium | reverse complement strand
GGTTCCTCCCGCTGAAACGTTGATGCCGCCGTCGCGCCCGCGCCGATCCCAGCGCCAGCCACCGGGTCCGGCGGCGACTCTCTTCGCTGCTTGCTGGCGTGCTCGCAGCTCGCCAAGCGATAATAGGGTTGCCTGCGCTACGAAGCCAAGAGCTTGTCTCGCCTACCGCGCTGGCGCACGCTGGGCTTGGCAGCCAGCCTCCACCACACTTAGACGTCCCGCCATCGGTGCGAGCGGCGCGGCGAGAGCCCCTGGCCGGCCGCTCAGCGGCGCGCCCGCACCCTTTTCCCGGATCGAAAGGCATGCCGCAAGACATCGACACGCTGCGCTCGGAAGGCGACCTGAACCTGTCGCCGCGGCGCGCGGAATGGGCGCGCACCCACATCGACGGCGAAACCCGCCAATGGCTGGAGGAGGACGCCCGCTACTTCCTGCACCAGTCCCTCTCCACCCCGTGTCTGGACGTGCTGACGGGCAGTGCAGGGGCGGCCGTGGAGACCCTGCAGGGCCGGCGCATGCTGGACTTCCACGGCAACAGTGTGCACCAGGTTGGCTACGCCAACCCACGGGTGATCGAAGCCATTACGCGCCAGATGGCCACGCTGCCCTTCTGCCCGCGCCGCTACACCAACCTGCCGGCGATCCAGCTCGCCCGCAAGCTGGCGGAGCTCGCGCCGGGGGACCTGGGCAAGGTGCTGCTGGCCCCGGGCGGCACCAGTGCCATCGGCATGGCGCTCAAGCTGGCCCGGGCCGCCACGGGCCGCTTCAAGACGATCTCGCTGTGGGACTCCTTCCACGGCGCCTCCCTGGACGCCATTTCGGTGGGGGGCGAGGCGATCTTCCGACAGGGCGCGGGGCCCCTCCTGCCGGGCACGGAGCACGTGCCGCCGGCCGATCCGGCGCATTGCCCGTTCGGCTGCGCGGGGCAGTGCAACCTGCGCTGCGCGGAGTACGTGGCCTACGTGCTGGAGAAGGAGGGCGACGTGGCCGCGGTGATTGCGGAGACCGTGCGCAGTACGCCCTACATCCCCCCGCAGGAATACTGGGAGACCATTCGCGCCGCCTGCGACCGCCACGGCACATTGCTGATCCTGGACGAGGTGCCACACTGCCTGGGCCGCACCGGGAAAATGTTCACGGTAGAACACTATGGCATCGTCCCGGACATGCTGGTGATCGGCAAGGGACTGGGCGGGGGCATCTTCCCGCTCGCGGCGCTGATCGCGCGGGAATCCCTCGACGTGCTGCCCCAAGGCGCGCTGGGCCACTTCACCCACGAGAAGAACCCGGTCGCCTGCGCGGCGGCCCTGGCCACCCTCGCGGTGATCGAAGACGAAGGGCTGCTGGAGCGCGCCCACACGCTCGGCGAACATGCATTGGCCCGCCTGCGCGACCTGCAGCGGAGCCATCCGCTCATCGGGGACGTGCGTGGCTTGGGTCTGCTGCTGGGGGTGGAGTTGGTACGGGATCGCAGCACCATGGCCCGCGCAATCGACGAGGCCGAGCGCGTCATGTACCGCGCCATGGAACTGGGGCTCAACTTCAAGCTTTCCATGGGCAACGTCATCACGCTCATGCCGCCGCTGACGATCACGCGCCAGGAGCTGGACGAGGCGCTGGCCATCATCGAGCAGTGCGTGAGTGAAGTCGAGCAGACGCCTGCCTAGCAGGCCGGCGCCATCGCGCCCGGCTGCAACGCACGGAGGCGGATGTACGATCTATCGACACTACTGGGCGCACTAAAATGGCTTGGCACAGCTACTGGCATCGCGGGGGCTCTATGGATTGCTTTAGACCTGCCATCGAGCGGGTGGGGATTCTCAGTATTCCTATTGTCCTCCATGAGCTGGGACACCGCGGCGCTGTTGATGGACGAAACCAGCCTGCTCCTCTTGCAGGGTGTCTTCACAGCGATCAACGTGCTCGGAATCCATTGAGCCCCGCAAGGGACTCCATGAGCGCGAACCCCACCCTCTCCGCCACTGCCTGTGCACGCAGGGAAGCGCCCTCCCTGGCGCCCATCCGTGGTTTCCGGTCGACAGGACTTGCCGCCGACAGGCCAAGCACCGCAAGGAAAGGGAGAGGGAAAACGCGCGGTTGCGCCAGGTGGCGCTACGGGTGCTCGACGGTGCCGGTGGAATAAAGCCAGTGAGCGACCAGGGCGTGGGTGTCCCCCCCGAACGCCTCTCGCGAGCCCTCCGAAAGCACCGTGCCTGTCCGCATGACGTACACGTAGTCGGCAATCTCGAGCGCACGCTTGATATTCTGGTCGACCAGGAGCACCGCCTTGCCCTGCGCGGCTAAGCTCTTGATCAAATCGTAGATGAGAGCGGCGACGCGCGGCTCGATACCTGCTGTGGGTTCGTCGATGAGGAAGAGCACGGGATCGTGCATGAGGCTGCGCGCAAGTTCGAGCTGACGCTGCTGTCCGCCGCTCAACGTGCCCGCGACCTGCCGCCGCTTTTCCCACAGCATGGGAAACCGTTCACAAGCCTGGCGCACCACCTCGTCAACGCGGCCGCGCTCTCGCCTGTATCGCCACGCGCCAAGACGCAGGTTCACGTCAACGGTCAGGTGGGGGAAGATGCTTGGGCGTTGCGGGAGGTAGACAACCCCGAGCCGCCCCATCTCATGCGGCGCGACGGCGCGTGACGGCCGCCCATCGAAATAGACTTGCCCCTCCCGTGCCGGAAGGAACCCGAACAGCACCTTGAGGAGCGTGGACTTTCCCGTCCCGTTGGGGCCAAGAACGCAGCGCACCTGCCCTCGGAAGGCCTCGACAGACACGCCCTGCAGGATGTCGATGCCGGGCAGATATCCTGCGACCAGTCCGCGCGCAACCAGCCAGGGCGTGGCGCTTGATTTCCCGGTCTCCATCTCAGAGTCCCGCATAGGCGGCGAGCACGGCCTGATTCGCTTGCACTGCTTCCGGCGCTCCGTCGGCGATTTTGCTGCCGCGGGCCATCACCACCAGGCGCCGCGAGAGGCGCAGGATCGACTCCATGTCGTGGTCAACCACCACGAAGGTGCGGCCCTGCTGGTGCAGTTCCTGGATCCGCAGGATGAGATCGTCGCGCAGACTCGGGTGAATGCCCGCGAACGGCTCGTCAAGGAACAATACGGTCGGCTCCAGCATGAGGCAGCGCCCAAGCTCGAGCAGCTTCTGCTGCCCTCCCGAGAGATTCTTCGCATCGAGGTGCTCGACATGCATAAGACGCAGAAACTCGAGATACTCGCGCGCGCGCCGCGAAACGGCGTCCCGCGTGGAGTGAGGGCGCGTCAGTCCGGGCACGAGCAGATTCTCGAGCACGGTCATGCGGCTGAATAGCTGCGACACCTGGAACGATCGCGCCACGCCCATCGCAGCGTAAGTGTGCGGGGGCCGGCCGTTCATGTGCCGCCCGCCCACAAAGATCTCGCCACTATCCGGCGCGAGGTGGCCCGTCAAGATGTTGATCAGTGTTGTCTTGCCGGAGCCGTTGGGCCCGATGAGGCCGATGAGATCGCCCTCCGCGACGACGAAGTCCACGGCATCGTTGGCAACAATGCCGCCAAAGTGCTTGCTGAGGCCTGTCCCCCGTACAAGTTCTGCGCTTCCGCTCATGCCTGATTCGCCTCGTGCCGTGCCTACTGAATGCCAGGTGCCACGCCGTCCCGTGGCTTTTCGAACCGCACGAGCTGGAGCCAGAAGGGCGTCAGGAGGCCATTGCGCGCAAAGCGCATCGTCAGCAGCAGGATGGCGCCGAAGATGGGCAGGCGCCACTGGGCGTATTCCCGCAGCAGCTCCAGCAAAAACTCTATCACGAAGGCGCCGCCGACCGCCGTCGGAAGGCGCTCAATGCCCCCGCTGACGGTCATCACCACCAGCACGGCCATCAGGTCCAGCCCGCCCACGCTTGGCGTCATGATGCCGATGTAGTGGCCGTAGAACGTGCCGGCCAGCCCCGCGAAGGCACTGGCAATGGCGAAGGCCAGGATGCGGAAGCGCGCGACCGCCACGCCGGAAGCCGCGGCGGCCTGCTCGTCCTCGCGGATGGCGCGCAGGAACAGCCCCCAACGCGAGCGTACCATCAGACCCATCAACAGCAGCGAGAGGGCCAAGAACACGAAGCCGAGGTAGAAGTAAGGCAGGCGCGTGGCGGAGTCGAACAACGGAGTCACGCGCAGCCCGGCCATGCCATTGGTGACCTGGTCTTCGCTGGACAGGATGATGCGGACGATCTCCGCGAACCCCAGCGTGAAGATGGCGAGATACGGCCCGCTCATGCGCAAGCAGATCCACCCGATCCCGGCTCCAACGGCCAGCGTCATCACAGTCCCGCTGACCATCCCCACCGGGATCGGAATGCCGTACCACTTCACCAACAACGCGGAAGTGTAGCCGCCGATCGACGCCATCGCCATGTGGCCCAGCGAGAACAGCCCCGCGTAGCCAGCCAGCAGCGACCAGCTGGCGGCGAGGATCGCGAAGATCATGGCGATGATCGCCACGTGCATCCAGTACGAGTTGTACAAGGGCGCCGTGGCGAGGGACGTAGCCGTGAGCAGCACCACAATGGCGAGGGGAACGGGCCGCATCACGCTATTCCATCCGCAGGTGGCGGCGGCCGAAGAGCCCTTGCGGCCGGAAGATGAGCACCACCATCAGAATCAGCAGCCCGAACGCGTTGGTATAGGCCGCCGCCCGGGTGGAGTCCGGGTAGTACGCCGTGAAAAGCGTCTCCGCCTCGCCAATGAACAGCCCCGCGAGGATGCTGCCCCAGACCGATCCCATCCCGCCCAGGATCACGATCACGTAGGCATGGATATTTGGTAGCACGCCCATGTCCGGACGCAGCGAGTAGATCGGCGCGACCAGCGCCCCGCCCACCGCCGCCAAGCCGGCGCCGATGCAGAAGGCCGCCGAGTTGAAGCGCCGTGGTGATATCCCCACGATCGCCGCCGAGTCTCGAGACTGGCTCACGGCGTCCAGCGCCTGGCCCCAAATCGTGTGGTTCATGAAGTACAGCAAGCCCAGGATCATCAGGGCGCCCACCCCACCGGCGACCAAGCGGTCGTTGGAAAGGATCAGCTCGCCCACGTTCTGCACACCTGCCACGAATGAGGGCGGCCTGAGCGGGAATGGGCCGAAGATCAGCACCGCGATGGTGCGAAGGAAGAACGCCAGGCCGAACGTGACAATGAGGCCGTACTCGTCCTTCCGTTCAGTAGTGTCGCTGTACAGCGGCGTCAGCAGCAGCCGCTCCAGGATGAAGCCCAACAACGCGACGCCGCACATGGCGACGAGCACCGCCGGAAACGGTGGAATCCGGAGCAGGCTGATTGCGTAGTACGCGAAGTAGCCCCCCAGCATGTACAAATCGCCGTGGGCGAAGTTGACGATTTTCAGGATGGAAAAGATGAGAGTCACCCCGGAGGCGATCATTGCGTAGATGATGCCAATGATCAGCCCGTTGCTGGCCTGAACGAACAGGTAGTCCCAGCTCATCGCCTGATGGTCACTCCCCGTTGAGGCGAGGCGGCCGGGAGCGAGACGGGGGAGGCCCCGCGCCTCGCCCCCCGGCGCGCCTGCGCATGTCTTCTCCGTTTGCTTCCTACAAGCCCAGCGTGCTTCGTCCGGCAACTACGGCTTCAGGAACAGCGACTTCGTTGTCGCGATGTCGCGCGGCCAAAGGATCGGCGCATCGTCGACCCCCTGGCCTTCCTTGTCATACTGGATCAGTGCGACCGGCGCCTCCATAAATTGATGCCACGCCCAGTCCGGAGTGTGGCTCATGGAGAACCGGTAGCGGCCCCGGCCCAGCACGATGTCCGTCTTCTCCAGGGCGGCGATGAGCGCCTTGCCGTCCGTCGTGCCGGCGCGCTTGATCGCATCCGCGATCACGAACATCGTGTCGTAGTTCGAGATCGCCTGTGGGGACGGGATCTGTTTGTACTTCTCCTTGAAGCCGGTCTTGAAATGTTTGGTCACGTCGTTGTCCGCGGCCTTCGGCAGGCCCACGATCTCGGTGATCACGTACTTGCCGGCCCCTCTCACGTTTTGCCAGAAGGTCTCGGTGGTTGCCGGGCCGCCGGAGTTGGCGATGCCCGCCGTCTTCGAGGGCGCCAGGCCCAGCTGAGAGGACTGGCTGATCATCGGATACGCGGCAGCGAGGCTGTACTCCGTCATGATGAAGTCATACGCTGGTTTGGTGGCCTTCAGGCGCTCAAGCATCGCCGTGAAGTCCGTCGCGTTTTGGTCCGCGCCAATGAGATCGTACTTGATGCCGTGCTTATCGAGCGCCGGTTTCAGCACGTCAATAGCGCTTTGGCCCCCTTCGTTCATCTCGTAGACCACCGCCACGTGTTTGAAGCCGACGGCGGCCATCCAGTCCGCGTACTTGGTCTGGATCAGCGCCTGGTTGGGGGAGACGCGGAAAACTTCCGGATACCCCGAGGCCGTGATCTTCAGGTTCCATACGTCCACGCCGATGATCGGGATGCCGGCCTTGTGTGCGACATCCATCTCGGCCAGAAACGGCGAGCTGTGGAACTCGCCGCAGATAATGACAACCTTCTCCTTCGAGATCAGCCGCTCGGCCGCCGCGGTGCCTTCCTCCGCCATCCCGCGCGTGTCGGCGAATATTAGCTCGATCGGGCGCCCCAGCACGCCGCCCTTGGCGTTGATCTCCTCCACCGCCATTTGCGCCCCCTGCTTCATCAGGGCGCCATCCGCGTAGCCGCCCGGGGGGGACAACGGACCGACCCAACCCACCTTGATCGGGTCCGCTGCCATGACGGATGAGCCAATAATCAACGATACCAGCATGACGGCAAGCCCGCCGACCAGCGCGGCAAGCATGCCTGCGACCTGCCAACGACCTTTGGTACCCATAGTCCACCTCCGACTGACAATGTTCGCCCCTTTTGTTGGAGCCTCTCAGTGTCCTGGTTCGTTACGCTGATTGCCACTGGTCTGTCAATGTCCGATTGCCCTGCATCCCCGCATTGCGGGCAAGATACGGGAATTCGGGCTGAGTCTGGCATAAGGGGTTGGATCCGACCCATTGTGCGGGTCAAAGAGGGAACGCCATGCGCGGCCGGGATGCGCCGGAGGAAGCCAGGTCCAGCTACGTGGCGCTGGAAGAGCGGAGTTCTGTGGATCACCCATTGCGGGCGATCCGCGCCATGGCAGAAGGGGCGCAGGCCTCCCGCGCGGCACGTGCCCGCCGCGATCCGGCAGACTTGCGAAGTGCCCCGCAACCATCAAAGGCAAGAAGGTGGAACTGGCCGTGGGAGCCCTGCTGCGCGGCGAAACCATCAAGAACCGGGAAGCCCCCCTAATCTGGACGCTGTCAGCAGATTGAGGGGCTGGTGCTGTAGGGTGAACCGCCGCTGCGCAGCCGCGGATGAACGCGCACAGCCGGTGACTGGGACGCCGTGCCTGTCCTCTTGTGCGGGCCTATGCGGCTTGGCATATGAGATTCACCGCGCGTGAGACCCCGAAGCTAAACACAGCGTCTTAAGTAACTGCGCATAATCGATGCAAGGATTTGTTGGGCCGTCGCCATTTCTGGAATTGAGATTCGACGGCTTTGGTCACCTCGTCCAGTGTTGCGAAGTACCGGT
>JBGOUY010000161.1:0-9524 GCA_041477795.1 bacterium | reverse complement strand
CTGCTTGACCACGGCATCGGCGCCGGGCGGCAGCAGGGCGCCGGTCATGATGCGCACGGCGCCCCCGGGCGGCACCGGCGCCGCGTGCACGTGCCCCGCCCCCACCACGCCGGCAAAGGCGAACCGCGCCGGCGCGGCGGCGCTGGCGGAGCGCGTGTCGGCCGCGCGCAGGGCGAAGCCGTCCATGGCGGACTTCGGCGCGGGCGGCTCGTCCGCGCCCGCGCAGAGCTCCCGCGCCAGCACCCGGCCGGCGGCGGCATCGAAGGCCACCGCCTCCTCGGGCAGTGCGGCGCAATGGGCCAGCACCCGTTCCAGCGCGTCGGCATAGGACAGCATCTGGAAGGACGCGGCCGGCTGGGTCTGCCCTGCCTTGGGCGATTGCCGGGGCGGCTGCGGCGGATTCGGCGGTGCAGTCGTCATGGTTGGCTCAGGCGGAGGTGGATCAGACGGGCAGGCCATCGGCATAGGGCCAGGGCGCGTGCAGCGACGCGGACAGCTCCCGCCCACCCACGGAGAGCACCCACGCGCCGTCCCGCTCCTCGGCATTCTTGAGCAGCTCCCAGCGCGCCGGCTCCTCGAACCAGGCGGGCAGGCGCTCCGGCGCCACCGCACAGTAGAGCTGCTCCGCGGCGTCCAGGCGCAAGGTCTCGGGGCGCAGCGGCTCGCGCTGGCCGGTGTTCAGCCATAGCTGAGGCGCGCCATCCTCCAGCGTCACGCGCCGCACACGGATGGGCGGCGACCTGTGGTGCAGGTAGCGCGTCTCGAAGTGGCGCTCCAGGCGGTAGCGGATCTGGTAGCGCCCCAGCTCCGCATCGTAGTGCAGGTTGCGCAGGAAGTGCGTCAGCACCCGGCCCGTGATGGCCTTGCGCCCGACGCGCCAGCGGCCCGCGCGGTCGATCACCACGTCCTCCAGATAGAACGGCCCCAGCGCCTCCGGCTCGATCGCCACGCGCTCCAGCGGCTCGCCGCGGGCCGCCAGGGCCCGGTACCAGCCGCCCGGATAATAGCTGCCGGCCGGCCAGCCCGGCCCGCTCAGCGCCTCCAGGAAGCGCGCCAGGAACAGCTCGAACGGCGCTCCGTAGTCTGCAGCGCGCACCACGGCGGCCCAGCGCGCCTCGGTGTAGGGCACGATGAAGTCCTCCCCCACGTTCACCAGCAGGTAGATCCAGCGCTGCAGCAGCGCCCGTCCGCTTTCCGTGAGCATGACCGCTCGCACCTTGTCGTTCAGGGTGGGGTCCGGTATAAGCTACCATCGAAGGACGGTCCAAGGGTACCCGGCCCACCTCTCCAGCATCGGCCCGACCATGAGGCTCTGGCTGCGCATCGCCCTTTACGTCGGCGGTGGGGGGCTGATCATTACCTGGCTCGATCCCCCGGCGGGTTTGGCCCAGTACGCACTGATCCTGCTCTTCATCGTCGCGGCAGCTTACGTGGACGCCTGGCTGTTCCGCCAGCGCGAGCCGCGCAGCGGGCAGAACGTCGTTTCGCTGGCCTCCCTGCGTCAATCGCGCAGCCGCCGCACTGCCGGCGGGGGACTGGGCCACGAGCGGCGCGTGCTGCAGATGGTGTTCAGCAGCGGCTTTCAGCCGGAGGTGGACGAACTGCTGGGGCTGCTGCGCTCGGAGGGCCTCAACCCGATCATGGTCTCGCAGGCCTCCCTGCACGGCGAGGCCGGTCACAGATACGAGGTGCGCCTGCCGGAACGGGAGGTGCCCAAGGCCCGTCCGCTCGTGCAGTTCTTTCTGCTCAAATCCGCCAGGACTCCATCCTAGCCGCCGCTGGGGCACGAATCCGCGCGCTGCACGTTATATCACTTACGGCAGGCCGCCCCGACGATGCTCCCGATGCGATCGACACCAGCGGAAGCAGCGCGGGGAATCTGGCTGCGTGCCGATGCGCCGGCGGGGCGCCTGGCCGCGACCCGCTGGGCCCTCCCGCCGGGAATCGCCGCATGAACCGTGCAGACACAGCGGAAGCGCTCTTCCACGAGCCCCTGGAGGCGTTGCGGGTGATCCTGCCCGCGCATGCCTTCTCCGACGAGGAGCTGCGCGATCTGCTGCCCGTCTGCGAATTGCACCGCTTCGGGCCGGGTCAGGTGTTGATCCGGGAGGGCGAGCCCTCGGACAACCGCGTCTACTTCCTGCTGAGCGGCACCGTCTCGGTGTCCATCCAGGGGCGCTTCATCCTGCGCCTGCACAAGCGCGGGGATACCCTCGGCGAAATGGGCCTCATCAGCTCCGCGCCGCGCTCGGCCACGGTGCAAACGGACGTTCCGGCCCAGCTGCTCGCCATCGATGCGACGCTGCCCGAGCATCCGCAGAACCTGCGCGACTACAAGCTGCGCTACTACCTGGGCCGCATCTTCAACTCCATCCTCACCGAGAAGCTGCGCGTCACGTCCGATCGCGCACGGCTCTACGAGGACATCCTCACCCACAGCCAGCGCATCGAGCATCAGCGCCAGTCGCTGGAGGAGCAGATCGCCTCGTACCTGCAGCAGATCAGCCTGTACTCGCACCTGGTCAACAGCGCCAACGATGCGATCCTGATCACCGATCCGAGCGGGCACATCCTCAACGCCAACCAGGCGCTGGCGCGCGTCTTCGGCATGGCGACGGATGCGGTGATCGGCGTGGAGGCGGCGGGGCTGCTGGCCATGCCGGATGGCGGGCCGGGCGACTGGCAGAGCCTGTCGCAGGCGGCCCGCGCGGGCGGCTGGCACGGCGAGGTGGTGGTGTCCCATCCCGAGCTGGGCGCCATCCCGGCGGACTGCTCCATCTCCACGGTGCACGACCAGGGGCAGGCCCTGCTGGCCTATTCGGTGATGCTGCGCGACATCCGCGAGCGCAAGGCCCTGGAGGCGCAGACGCAGCGCCAGGCCGCCGAGCTCGAGCGCGCCAACGAGCAGCTGCGCGAGCTCGACCGCACCAAGAGCCACTTCCTCAGCCTCGTCTCCCACGAGCTGCGCACGCCCATCTCCTCGATCCTCGCCTACTCCGAGCTGCTCAGCATGGAGGGCATGGTGGAGCCGCAGGACCGAGCGCAGTTCGTGGACGTCATTCACAAGGAGACCGAGCGGCTCAGCGAAATGGTAAACAAGGTGCTGGCCATCTCCAAATTGGAGAGCGGCCAGATGCTGTTCAACTTCGCCCAGGCGGACCTGGAACCCGCGGTGCGGACGGTCGTCGCGATGCAGCGCTCCCGGGCGGAGGCCAAGGGCGTGCACCTGACATTGGACGTCGCCCAGCCCCTGCAGCCGGTGATCTTCGACGAGGAGACCTTGCGCGAGGCGATCGGACAATTGCTGGACAACGCGATCAAGTACACCGCTGCCGGCACGATCCAGGTGGAAGTGGCTCAAGACAAAGACGAAACGTTGATCCGCATTTCGGATCCGGGTAAGGGTATCGAGGGATTGGATATTCAAGCCTTGTTGGACAAGTTTGGACGTGGCGATCCGGTCAATATCGGCACTCACGGGCTTGGGTTAGGACTGCCGCTTTGCTATCTTATAGTGAAAGCTCATTCCGGCTCCCTGCACCTTCAAAGTCGTCAGGATCGAGGGACGGAGGCCAGGATCACGCTCCCGCTGCGGCCCAACAGCGAACCGTCGCCCCGCTGATCTGCGCCGAGGTCGGGGTGCGCCTCTCTGCGACAGAACGATGGCCCTCTCGCGATTCCTGAAAGGCTCCGGCGGCCGGGCCGGGAAAGCGTCGCAGCGCGCGGCCGAGCTGGCGGCTCCCAAGGGCCCGAGCGGCCTGGCTGCCATCCTGGGCCAGGGCGTCCAGCTCGCTCCGGAGCGCGTGCAGTTGCTCAAGGAGGGGCTGGAGAAGGGGCAGGAGTTCTTCGACAGCTTCAACAACTCCCGCTTGCGCCTGGCGTTCTCCTCGTTCGACGAGGACATGAAGAAGGCCCTCTACGAGGTGCTCTTCCTCATCCACGTCAACGACCCCAGGTTTGCCGAGCTGCACTACACGGCGACCGAGCTGGAGCGCAAGGGCGGCGTCGTGCGGCCCAAGGCCCAGGATACGGTCGCCAACTTGTACGTGGAGGGCGCGCCGTACGGGGTGGAGGGCATTGGCCGGCTTTCCGAGCTGTTCCAGGAATCCTTCCGGCAGCACATCCGCGAGACGTTCAACATGGAGGTGCCGGAGGGCTCCGCCTTCGGCTACAGCCCGGTCAAGAGCCTGCATTCGCTGGGCTCCATCGGCACCATCGGGCACAAGTCCCGCGCGTCCGACCTGGACCTGCAGGTGCAGTACGACCTGGAGCCGTTCTACTTCGACGCGTCGGGCTGGAGCGATGCGACCTTCCGCGATGCCATCACGGCCGAGGCGCGCTATTGGATGAACCGCCTGCGGGTGCTGCAGAAGCTGGCCCCCAATGCCCTGCAGAATCCGGAGTTGAAGGCGGAGCTGAACAAGCGCGCCATGCAGCAGATCGCCAAGATCTACCCCAACCTGTACCGCTACCTGATCCTCAAGCAGGGCGACTACGCCCACGAGCTGGTGGGGGAAAAGGGCGTGGCGCTGCGCACGCAGACGCTTCACGAGATCATGGTGCTCATGAAGCGCTCGGTCAAGCTGACCCGCGGCGAGGAGCTCAAGCAGCAGGAGGCGCTGCTGCAGCAGCGGCTCAAGCGCATCCAGGACTACATCGCTTCCAAGTACCCGATGGCGGAGATCTACCTCTTCGCCTGCTCCAACGACGACTACCGCATCGGCCACCACGGCTCGACCCTGGTGTCCAAGGAGGCGTCCGGCTCGGCCTACGAGCTGATCCTGAACTACGAGACGCTGATGCCCGGCATCCAGATCACGCCCATGATGCCGACGCACTTCGTGCTGCCGCAGCTGATCAACGACGACCCGGCGCTCTACGACCGCATCATCGACTACATCCGCTTCGGCCTGATCGACCTGTACGATGCCCAGCGCGAGCGGCTGGTCAATCTGGGCGCCACGCCCGACCTGAGCCTGGCCTACATGGCCAAGCACTCCGGGGCCGTGTACTGGGAGGCTTTCAAGGCGTCATCGGGCAACCTGCCCAAGGCGATCCTGAACCTGTTCCGCATCGAGATGCTGCTGGATGAGCGCTTCCTCAAGACGATCATCCAGACCATCAAGGATCCGGAATTCATGCACCGGTACGCCTCGCCCAAGCCGGAGAATCCGCGCGTCGACCTCGACAAGATGATCAACGACGTCACGGGCGTGCCGCCCTGGGCGCTGATCGAGCTGGAGGCGAAGTTCCCGCTGCTCAAGCAGGATCCCTGGTGGCTGCGCTACAAGGCGCTCAAGATCGCCTATCACGAGGAGTCCGGGGTCAAGGAGCTCATGCCCGAGGAGCACGCGCGCGTCTCCAAGGTGGTCGACCTGGCCTTCGCGCTCCACGTGCGCATCTCGGACGTGTTCACCAAGCCGGGCGACACGCGGCCCTTCGATTCGCACCGCGAGCAGGTGCTGCTGGAGTTCCTCAAGCAGGCCTTCCCGCCCGCTTCGCCGCGCCGCAGGTTCCTGGAGTATCTGTTCATCGGCGAGGTGCACTCGGTCTACGACTTCGAGCGCGAGCTGCGCGAGCTGTTCAAGAACTGCCTGGCGCGCGTCAACCGCAAGATCGCCGGGCTGCGCATCCCCGGAGAGACCAACCAGAAGGAATTCGAGATCTGGTACCACTACTACCAGGAGAACTTCGAGCCCGCGCCCAACGTCATCCAGAAGACCATTCTCAAGCACCTCACGGTGCCGCGCGGCCGCATCCAGATGGGCCACGCGATCGGCCAGGGCTGGTTCTTCAAGTCCATGCAGAAGCAGTCCACCGTGGGCAAGCGCTTCGATACGTTCGGCTACCTGGATCACCTGCCGGACGAGGTGATGCTGCGGGAGAAATCGAGCTTCCTGGCCGGCCTGGCGGAGAGCATCGTCAACGGCTACTACGGCGTGCTGCACCAGGGCACGCTGAAGGAAACGGCGACCCAGATCGAATTCGATCCCAAGATGATGGATCTGGGCAACCGCATCGACAACACGATGGCCTACGTGCGCCCGGACAACGTCCACCGCATCCTGGGCAAGATCATCGAGTTCTTCCCGTACCGCCCGTACCACTACAAGGACTGCATCGAAACGAAGCGGGAAGTGACCGAGCTGCTCCTGTTTCTCAACCTGTCCAAGTTCGGGCGGCTCTCCTTCCTGTACCGGGACAACCTGCAGACGTGGTACGTGGACGAGGTCGACCACGCGGAGCTTATGGCGGCCGCGCCGAACCTGAACCAGTCGCCCCGTGCGCTGTTCACGGCCAAGCCGCTGCACGTGACGTTGGCCAAGTTCTTCAGGAGCAAGGGCATCAATCTGGCCACCGTGAGCCTGGACGCCTGGGTCAATCCCAACAGCGTCGCGACCAGCCACTCGCTGCGGCAAGCCGCGCTCAAGGAGCAGGAACTGTCCCGCGCGCTGCTGACGATCATCCGCCAGGTGCACGGGCCCAAGGTCGTTCCGCCGGCGGTTGACGCGCCCCGGGCGGCGGCCGAATCGTAGGGGCGCGGCTGGCCGGCGGGGCCTGCCCCCATAGGTGTTAACCTAGTCGGGACATGCCGCACCACGCGCAAGGCGCAAACCCCCTGCCAAAGCGGCACCCCAGCCTGCGCCGCCGATCCATCAGGTCGACTCGCGCGGCCCTGCGGAACGGGCGCCGGTGGCGCCGGAACCTCACCCCGGCTCGCTGCCGCGAGCCACCCCTCTCCGCAAACGGAGAGGGGTGCACAACCGCTCTGCTGGCGGATTCCAGCTCCCTCTTCTCTGTTTGCGGAGAAGAGGGTTGGGGTGATGAGGTCTTGCGCCGCAATGCGATCCACCAGCAGGCTGATTGAATAGATTAACACCTATGGGGCTTGCCCCCCTGCCCGCCGCCGGCCTGCCTGCCCGATGGCGCAGGCTCATCCCGGCCGGTGGGCGCAGCCATCCGCGGCGCGCCCCCGCGCCAGCACTCCCGCCGACTGCCATTGTCTCTGGAAACCAATGTCTCTGGAAACCGGACTGGCCCTGGCCGCGCTCGTGGCGGCCCTGCTGCTGGCCTTCGTGCGCTGGAAGCGCCTGCGCTGAGGCGGTTGCGCTGCGCTGCGGCCCCCACGCCGGCAGACCGGCGCGCCGCTACTTCCTGCGCTTGAGCCGCACCCTCTGCTTGCGGCGGAAGATGCGGGTCAACTCCCGGCTGGCGCTCATGCGCCGCCGCCGGAACTTCGCCTTTTCCTGCGCCTTCTTGCGGGCGGTCTTGCCCTTGCTCATGGGGGTATCTCTCCGATGGAATGGCGTTGCCGGATGGCCCCGCGGCTTAAGCGCCGCTAGGCTTTCAGCAGCCCCTGTTCGAGCATGCTGATGTAGAGGTCGTCCGCGATGATGATGTGATCCAATACGGGAATCCCCACCAGCTCGCCGACCTTGATCAGTTGCTGCGTGACGTGGATGTCCTCGCGGGACGGCTGCGGATCGCCCGAGGGATGATTGTGCACGATTACCACCGATGCCGCACGCTCGCGGATGGCGGCGCTGAACACCTCGCGCGGGTGCACGGGGCTCGTGTTGAGCGTGCCCTGGGTGACGACGAGGTCATTCAGGTAGCGCTTCTTGTTGTCCAGCAGCACGACGATGAACTGCTCCTGCTTCAGGTCCCGCAGGCGCATGCGAAAGTGCTTGAACACGTCCCAGGGCGTCTGGAACGCCTCGCCCACCGTCATGCGCTCCTCGTTGAAGCGCCGGCCCAGTTCGAAGGTGAGGCTGAGCCGCTCGGGCAGCAGGTCGTCGAAGCCGAATTTTGTGTGCAGCTCCTGCCGCGACAGGGACGCCAGCGCGCGCAGGGAGTCGGCTCCCAGCCCGCCCCGCAGGCGCTCCGCTTCGGCATCGTTGAGGCCATAGAGCCCCTGCAGCAACTGGTCGGTGCGCAGGGCCTCCACGTGCCCGCGCCGCACCCAGGCCAGCACCTCCGACGGGCCCGGCCGCTCGCCCAGGCGCGCATTGAACCAGAGGCACTCGCTGTTGAGCGGGCAGTGCCGGCAATCGGGGACCACGCCACAGGGGCCTTCCACGCCCAGCGCGCGGGCCCGCCCGGCAAACGCGCCGGCGATGAAGTTGGCCTGGTAGGGCTGGGAGGCCTCGTCCGCCACCAGCGGGCCCAGCGCGCCGACCCGCCAGCACTCGGCGAACCAGCGCCGCAGCGAGTTCGCGTCCAGCTCCGGCTCGAAGCGCCCCTCGGCGAAGCGCACGTAGGCGCGGTAAGCGCTCATGCCGGCCATCGTGGCAAAGCCCATCCGCCGCAGCACGTCCAGGCACTCCCACGTCCAATCCGCCGGGAAGATGCGCGTCCAGCGCTCGATCTCCTGGACGGGCACGAGCGGGGAGGGGAAACCGCCCGGGAAGCCCGCGCGCCGCAGGTGGAAGAAGCCCGAGAGCGCCGAGGCCATCACCTGGCGTTGCGCATAGCCGATGACCGGCCAGCGCTCCAGCAGCTCCTGGATCGAGGCCTCGGTGAAGTAGAACGGATCGACGCTCTGGCCGAACTGATAGAGCGGCTTCCACTCCCATTCCGCCGCTCCGGCGCTGCGCGGCAGGTCCAGCCGCTCCAGCAGGAAGTCCACCAGGTGCTGGTAGAGGCGGGCGTAGAAAACCGGCTGCGGGGTCGTGATGGGGACGTTCACCGTGTGCTGGAACGCCTCCGCCGCGCGGGCCGTCTGCTCCCAACGCTCCAGCCGCGCGAAAAACGCACTGGGCTGCTCCGCCACGAGCGGCGGGTTCGTCGTCACGCGCACCGGATCGGTCCTCCCTGGGTTGACAGCAACCTCCCCCTCCGAGCGGCCCTCAGCCCGCAGCCGCTGCAACGCTCTCGTCAAAGCGGATCACGCCCGGCCGGTCCTCCATGAACGCGCCGAACAGCGGCCATAGTTCCGTGGGCGCCGTGCGTTCCCGGATGAAGGCAGCGCCCAACGCCCGCAGCGCGATGAAGCGCAGCACGCCGCTGGCCGCTTTCTTGTCGTGCATGAGCAGGGCGCCGAACTGGCGCGACTCCAGGGGCGGCATCCGCACCGGCGTCAGCAGCGGCTCCAGCAGCGCGCGGATGCGCCGGTCATCCGCCTCGGGCAGCTCGCCCCAGCGGCAGGAGGCATAGGCCGCGAAAAGCATGCCCACGCCCACCGCCTCGCCGTGCAGGTAGCGGGTGTAGCCCGTGTGCGTCTCGATCAGGTGGCCCAGGCTGTGCCCGAAGTTGAGGATGGCCCGCAGGTCCTGCTCCCGCTCGTCCGCCTCCACCACCGCCGCCTTGACCCGGCACGAGCGCAGCACGGCCTCCTCCCAGAAGCCCCAGTCCTGGCCGGAGAAGCGCTCCTGGTGCGCTTCCAGGAAGGCGAACAGCTCCGGATCGCGGATGATCCCGTGCTTGATCAGCTCGAACAGCCCGGCCCGCAGCTCGCGCTCCGGCAGGGTCGCGAGCAGCTCCAGCTCCATCACCACGCCGTGCGGCTGGCGAAAGGCGCCGAT
>JBGOUY010000348.1:0-4068 GCA_041477795.1 bacterium | reverse complement strand
GTCCCGAGCGACGCCGAGGGGTGAGGCTGCCGTGAGGCAGCGGGGGTGAGGTCGCGCAGGCGAGGCCGCGCCGGCGCGGGACCTCATCCCCCGCCGGCTGGAGCCGGCTCCGCCTTCTCCCACGGGAGAAGGCTGTCACAGCGCGCGCGACAGGGGGGGCTCTCTCCGTTTGCGGAGAGGCCCGGCCTGTAGGTTGGGGGCCGGGGAGAGGTGCCGTTGCAGTTGCCCCTCCCACCGTGAGCCCCGCTCGCGGGGCGAACCGACGGCACCGGGGAGGGGCCGCAGCGCGTCAGCGCTGCGGGGAGAGGTCCCCGGCAGGCGGTTCCACCGCCCCGGCCCGCCCGCCCCCGGAAATCCGCGGCCGGCGCTCAAGCTTTGCGCCAACCCCGCCGATACACCCTTCGAGCAAGGCGGCATCGGCTGCCTGGCCGTGAGGCTCCCGGAACGATTGGGCTCAAGAAATCCGCACGGGTGCCGAAAAGTCAATTACAGGGGAGCAAACCGGTGTGGACACGGACGTCCACCCACTGCCCCCCGGAATGCTTCGGAATTGATCCGACGGAAAGGCAACCGGTCGAACAAGGAAGGAGAGACCCATGGCGTTGCGGATCAATCATAACGTGGCGGCATTGAACGCCCTCCGCAATTTGAACAAGACGGACGACGAACTGGCGCGCAGCATGGAAGTGCTCTCGTCCGGGCAGAAGATCAATCGTGCCGCCGATGGCCCGGCGAGCCTGGTCATCTCCGAGCAGATGCGCGGCCAGATCGGCTCCATCCGCCAGGCGATCCAGAACTCCGAGGCGTCCATCTCCATGGTGCAGACGGCGGAAGCGGCCCTCAACGAGGTCGCCAGCCTGCTCGTCTCCATGCGCCAATTGGCCATTCATGCGGCCAACGAGGGCGCCAACGACGACAAGATGCTGGCCGCCGACCAGTTCGAGATCGAGAACGCCCTGCAGACCGTCGACCGCATCGCCCGCACCAGCCAGTTCGGCACCCGCACGCTGCTCGATGGCAGCAACGGCGCCAACGGCATCGCCGTGGGAACGGGCCTGGCCTTCGTGAGCGCATCGCCGCTGACGAAGAGCTCGCCGGCCGATGGCTACCCGGTGGACATCTCCCGGGCGGCCACGCGCGCCGAGAAGCGGGGCATGCGGGCGATCGAGCTGGATGACCTGATGCCGCAGTTTCCGGGCGGGGTGTTCAAGGTGAACATCAATGACCTGAAGCAGGATTTCCGCATCAACCTGTCCGAAGGCGGCAAGAACGTCGCCTTTGACATGGCGAACAAGGACGACGGGGCGGTCATTCGCAAGATGCTCAACGAGATGCAGCGGAATCCCGGCGCCGTCGGAGATCCCGAGCAGCTTGCCAAGCAAATCCGCTCCACCATCGCCGAGAACCTGAAACGCAAGGCGGATCAGAACGGCCTCAAGCTCGATATCCGCATTGACGACTCCGACGACGCGGCGGTCAAGGACGCGCTGGTGGTGACCCACAAGGAGTTCGGCAGCAAGCCCACGTTCTTCGTGGGCAGCACAGTGGCGGGCATCCTGGCCGACGAGCCCGGCCGCTTCGAGGATGCCGTGCCGGGCCGCGACGTCGAAGGCACGATCGACGGCAAGGTGGCAGTGGGCCACGGCGAGATGCTGGCCGGCGCGGAATCGACCAACGTCGAAGGGCTGGTGGTCAAGCACGACGCGGTGCGCCACGAGGAAATCCGGCTGCCCAAGCACGTCCGCACCACCTGGGCGAGGATCAAGCAGATTTTCAGCGCCTCGGCCCAGGCCGAACTGGAGCGCAACCCGGAACTCGTCGCTCTGCAAGACAATCTGCGCAAGAACAACATCCCGATCCAGAACGCTCATCTCCTCTCCCAGAAGGAAGAGGGCGACGAGATGGTCTTCAATTTCGAGGTGGCGCCGACGGTCGAGGCGGGCAAGATTGATGGCTTCGTGCACGTCACGCAGAACTCGCTGGCCTTCCAGGTGGGGCCGACCCGTGGGCAGCAAGTCAAGATCTCCCTCATCGACGCCAAGACCGACCGGCTCTCCCGCGGCATCGAGAATGCCAGCGGCTTCCAGAGCCTGAAGGAGATCAACGTGACGACCTCGAAAGGTGCGGAGGATACGATGCTGCTGGTCGACCATGCCATCACCCGCATTTCCGAGCTGCGCGCCGATCTGGGGGCGTTCCAGAAGAACACCCTGCAGAGCAACGCCAACAGCCTGCGCATCGCCGAGGAGAACCTGATCTCCGCGGAATCGAGCCTGCGCGATGCGGACATGGCCTCCGAGGTGAGCCAGTTCACGCGCAACAAGATCATGCTGTCCTCCGGCATGGCCATGCTGGCGCAGGCCAACCAGACGCCGGAGTCGGTGCTGAGCCTGCTCACCAACGCGCGCCCGTAGGCCGGCGCTGAGCGGCTTTTAGGGTGTGCCGGCGGGGGCTGCGACCCCCCGGCCACATGGAATGCTTCTTGAACGGATTGACGCTGGGGCTGTGCACGGGGCTGGCCCCACAAAAACGAGAATAATTTCAAGGCGATGGATCTGAAGGCAATAGATCTGAAGGCAATGGATTTCAAGTGGGAAATCCTGCCGGGCCCCACATCGCTCCTAACGTTCAGGTTACCGGACCATTTACCATGACCGAGATCAACACCACGACGCGGGCAGGGCGCCAGCCGCAGGCACAGGCGCAGGCCCAGACGCAGCAGCAGCAACTGCTCCAGGCGCAGCAGATGCAGCAAGCCGCGCCGACGTCCGCTCGGCGTGGCCCGGAACCGACCGTCGCCTCGGCCAATCGGCTGACGGGCCTGTCCTCCGGCCTCAACACGGAGCAGACGATCAACACGCTGATGCAGGTGGAGCGCCGCCGGCTCAAGCCGATCGAGGAGCAGAAGGCGACCACCCTGCAGGAGCTGCAGGCCTTCGACATCGTCAACCAGAGCCTGACCAAGATCAACGCCACGGTGGAGCAGCTCAAGGGCGCCGGGATCTGGGAAGGCAAGCTGATCGAATCCAGCAACGAGCAGGTGGTGACGGCGACCGCCACGGCCGGCGCCAAGCCGGGCAAGCACACCCTGGTGGTGGATCGCCTGGCGCTCAACCACCAGATCGCCTCGCAGGGCTACGAGACGGCGGAAGGTCAGATCGGCACGGGCAAGTTCCTCATCACCGTGGGCAACGGCGGGGCGATCACGGTGGTCGTCGACGAGAGCGCCAATTCGCTCACGGGCCTGAAGGACGCCATCAACACGGCGACCAAGGACGTCAACGCCACCCTCATCAAGACCGGCAGCCGCACGGCGCCCTACCAGCTCGTGCTGACCAGCCAGAAGACCGGCAGCGAAGGCCGCATCAAGCTGGACGTGCAACTGCGGGGCGGCACGGCGCCGAACTTCCAGAACTCGGTGGAAGCGCCCTCGCCCTGGAAAGGCGTGGGCGAGGCGGCCGCGGCCGAGCACGCCGTGCCGAAGAACACCGGCGCCTCCACGGCCATCGCGCAGGTGATCGGCGACTTCACGGGCACGGCGGACAACAAGTTCACCTTCACCGCGGTGCAGACCGGCACGGTGGGCGGCGAAAAGCAGATGCAGCTGCGCTGGCAGGACGAGAAAGGCCGCAGCGGCATGCTCAACCTGGATGCCCTGCACTACGCGGCGGGCCAGCCGCTCGAACTCGTCGATGGCCTGGCGCTCGTCTTCAGCGAAGGCGACGTCATCGTCAACGACAGCTTCTCCTTCAAGGCGTTCACGCAGCGCTCTTCCCTGGAATGGTGGGTGCCGAGCGAGGAGCGCCCGGCGCACGTGACCCGGCCCTCGGCCTGGCAGCGCCAGACCAGCGAGGAGTTCGGCGCCCCGGTCATCGACGGCACGTACACCGGCAAGTCCGCCCAGCGCTTCACGCTGGCCGTGCAAGGCAGCGGGCAGGTGGGCCGCGGCGACAACCTGAGCGTGCACTGGTCCAACAGCGAAGACGGACAATCGGGCGTGCTCAACGTCGGGCAGGGCTATGAGCCCGGCACGCCGCTGGGCCTCACCGACGGCGTCACGCTGACGCT
>JBGOUY010000430.1:0-2571 GCA_041477795.1 bacterium | reverse complement strand
GCGCGCCAGGGTCGCGCGGAACTGGCGCAGGTCCGAGCAGGCATCGCCGTAGTAGGGGCCGAAGGCGGACAGCTCGATATCGCCGATGAAGGCGATGCCGCCCGGCTCCACCAGCAGCACCGAGTGCCCGCGCGTGTGGCCGGGCATGTGGATCGCGCGCACGCTGACGCCGCCGCCCAGCTCCCACACCCGCCCGTCGGCATAGCCGATCGCATCCGGGCGCGGCGTGTAGTGGAAGTCGCGCGTGATCTTGGCGACCATACGCTCGCTGGTCGCCGGGGCATAGCCGTAATGGCGCAGCATGCCGGCCAGGCTCTGGATGGCGGAGAGGTCCTCCTGCGGGACGAAGAGGGGCCGCTGCGGGAAGCGGTGCACGCCGGCCATGTGATCCTCGTGCACGTGACCCAGGATCAGCAGGTCCGCGCCGTCCAGCGCCGCGCCGAGGCGGTTGCTCACGAGCGGCGTATCGAAGAGCACGCGCGTGTCCGCGCCCGTCACGACGACCTGGTTGCCGTCCGGGTACTTGCCGTTCTTCTCCCCGAAGTGCACCGTGACCGGCCCCAGCTCCAGGCGCGGCACGGGCGCGGGCGGCGGGGCGGGGCGGGCGGCCGGCTTCGGCATCGGGGCGGCTCCAGGGGCTGCGTGCGTGCTTCCTAGAGATGAGCGCGGGCGGCGCGGGCGGCAGGGGCCGCGGCGCCGGCTCCAGTCTAATGCAGCGGCCCGCGCTTGCAAAGACGCGCGGGCCCCCCGGGCGGCGGGCGTGGGTGGCGGGGGCGGGTCGTGGGTCAGATGGCCGAAACCGCCAACCCGTGACAGGCGCAAAGGTTCCGACGGCCGCGGCTTCGAGACGCACCGCTGCGCGGTGCTCCTCAGGAACGC
Organism: bacterium; assembly: GCA_041477795.1. Lineage (GTDB taxonomy): Bacteria > SAR324 > SAR324 > SAR324 > JACQKK01 > DATFMP01. The sequence goes on along the minus strand of JBGOUY010000430.1, from coordinate 1,692 downwards.
GGCCTTGCTGACTCGCCACGAGCCCGCCGTCCTGAGGAAGGCCTGCTTGTGCGGGCCTGTCTCGAAGGGCATGGGCGGCGCCCCCCGGCCCGCTGCCTTGCCCGCCCGGGGGCTTTTCCGCTAGGCTGGATGCTGCTCCGGCGCCATCGGCACGGGGTCCCGGCGCGGGCGTGCCGGGAGTGCTCTGCACCGGCTGGAGCCGCGCGCGTGAAAGTGCTGATCGTCGGTGCGGGAGAGGTGGGCTACCACGTCATCGGGGCCCTGTACCGCGAGAACGTGGAGATCGTCGCCATCGACTCCGACCCCACCGTGCTGGAGCAGCTCAAGGCCGAGTTCAACATCACGACGCTGCTCGGCAACGCCACCGACGGCAACCTGCTGCGGGAAGCCGGCGCGGACAGCGCCGACCTGTTCCTGGCCATCACCAACTACGACGAGACCAACATCATCTCCTGCCTGCTCGCCGGGCAGATGGGGGCGGCCAAGAAGATCGCGCGCGTCAAGACCATCGACATCGGGCACGACAGCTCGTTCGCGGAAAAGCACCACCTGGGGATCGACCTCATCATCAATCCCTACGAGGTGGCGGCCGAGCACCTGGCGCACCTGGCGGAATACCCGCAGGTGACCGACTTCAACCTGTTCCTGGGCGATCACGTGGCGCTCGTGCGCATCCCCATCCGCGAGGGATCGCCGCTGGCGGGCCAGACCGTGGTCGGCTTCGGCCAGAACGCGCAGATTCCGCACACCCTGATCGCCATCGTGCAGCGGGACGGCAGCTCCACCATTCCCGTGCGCGACACGGCGATCCAGGCGGGCGACGCGGTGTACTTCTTCTGCGAGCAGCACCGGCTGAAGCGCCTGTTCAGCTTCCTGCGCCTGCCGGCGGAAAAGGCGCGCCGCGTGTTCATCAACGGCGGCGGGCACGTGGGCTATGCCCTGGCGCGGCGGCTGGAGCGCCGGCACATCGACGTGCGCATCCTGGAGCTGTCCGAGGAGCGCTGCCACTGGCTCTCCCAGCAGCTCGACCGCGCGCTGGTGCTGCACGCCAACGGCACCGATTCCGCCGCGCTCAAGGCCGAGGGCATCGAGCACGCGGACTACTTCATCAGCGTGACGGACACGGACCCGGTCAACGTGCTGTCCTGCCTGCTGGCGCGGGAATACGGCGCGGCCCACACGCTGGCGCTGGTCAAGCAGCCCGAGTACATCCCGATCATCGCCCAGCGCGGCCTGATCGACGTGGCCTTCTCGCCGCGCATGCTGACCGCGCGCAAGATCCTGCGCTTCGTGCGGGGCGTGAACCTGGAGTCGTTCTTCGCCTTCGCCAACAGCGACATCGAGCTGCTGGAGCTGCAAGTGCGCCCGGGTATGCGCTGCTGCAGCGTGCGCCTGATGGACATGAACCTGCCGCCCGGCACGCTGGTGGGCGCCGTGAAGCGCGCGGAGGAGATCTTCGTGCCGCGCGGGGACGACAGCCTGCGCGCCGGGGATACGATCCTGCTGCTGCAGCAGCGGCGCAACCGGCAGCACACGCGGGCGTTCTTCCTGGAATCCGACGAGCGCGAGCCGCCCGAGCCGGCTGACGAGGCGCGGCAGGCGAGCGCCTGAGCCGGCGCGGAGATCAAGCAGCGCCCTGCGGCTGAACTGTGGCGGCCCGCCCGCCCCCACTCCCGACGGCCCCGACCGGAT
>JBGOUY010000289.1:0-5460 GCA_041477795.1 bacterium | reverse complement strand
GGCGTGGCCGGCGCCTTTGCGGCTTCCGTGGTTGCCGGCGGCTTGGTCGGATGCGGCGGTGGGAAGACCAGGTAGTACCCGATCAGCACCAGCATCGACAGGGCGATGGCGAGAAACAGCTTTTGATCCATGGATGGGCTCGCGGAGGGCGACCTAACGCGTCTGGTGGCGCCAGGCGGCGGCGCGATGCGGAACGGGGTCGTACCCGCCGGAATGGAACGGATGGCAGCGCAGCAGCCGCCACAGAGCCAGCCAGCTCCCCCACAGGGCGCCGTGCTCGCGCAGGGCCTCCATCGCAAAGCGCGAACAGGTGGGCTCGAAGCGGCAGGCCTGGGGGAGCCAGGGGGATACGAATAACTGGTAGCCGCGCACGAGCACCATCAGAAGCTTAGCAAACAGGGATGAACGCATCGTGCTGGCTGGCGAGGCGGCCGAACAGGCGGCGGATGTCACGTTCAACGTCCGCGAGCCCCAGGCCGCGGGGCGGCCGGGTCGTGACGAACAGGCATACATCATGAGGCGTGGACAGGCCCAGTTGGTTCAATCGAACAGCTTCGCGCAGCACCCGCTTGACGCGATTGCGGGCCGGGGCCGGCCCTGCCCGCAGGCTCACCGAGATCATGAAGCGGGAGGCCGGGCGGCCGTTGGGCTGCGTCTTGGCCTGCAGCCAGCCGAGCCGGTGATACTGCCCGTGGCGGAACACCGGGTCGATTTCAGTCTTCTTCCGAAGCCGAAGGGATCGCGGGAAGCCAAACGATTTGGTCATACCGCGCGGATGGCGTGCCTAGGGAATCAGCCGTGCCCGACCCTTCATGCGTCGCCGCGAGAGCACCCGCCGACCGCCTTTGGTCTTCATGCGCTTGCGGAAACCGTGGGTGGCCTTGCGCCGGTGGGTATTGGGCTGGAACGTTCGCTTCATGGTCAGGCCTTCGCAAACCGAGTCGGGTCAGGGTGCATCCAATCCATCGGAACAGGAAAACGTTATTTGCCCATATTTGCGGCCCACTGTCAACGCACGGTTGGGCGGCGGGCGGCTCCCGGCGCTGTCGCAGGCGCGCCCGCCGGGGGCGCGGCAGCCGCGCCGCGCCGGAGCCGGCGGGCGAGATGGCGGGCCGGTGTGGCTGGCGCTGGCACCTGCGGGACGCCATTGATAACCCGGCCCATTCGGGCGTATGGTGGACTGATCGTCCGGCGCCCGGCGGGTGCGGCGCTCCTTGCCGAATGCCGGGGCCCCCGCCCGCGGAGGACGCGGCACGACGCCTTCCGGTGACGATCCAAGCGAGGCGCCAGGAGCATGAATGAACTGTGGATCGTCGCGGCGGCGATCGTGGGCTTGGCCATCTTCGCCCGCATGCGCAGCCGGCGCAACACCCTGCCGACACGCCGCCTGCAGCCTAGCGCAGGGCCCCGCATTCACGGCTCCCGAGTCGTCGCGTACGTGCACCCGCGCATGAGCACGGCCTGCCTGTTCGATAACGGGCTGCAGTTTGGCAAGGGCTTCCGCCGCAAGGAAGGGCCGCAATTGCCCCACAGTCCCGCTTGCCGGTGCGAGGTCGTCAGCTTTGCCTTCACCGCCAGCGAAGTCTTCAATGGAGCATTGCGCAACGTGGGTGCCGTGAAGAGCAGCCTGCCCGGCCTGCAGCCGGCCGATGGCCTGCGCCTGATCGACCGGCTCAAGATCGTCGAGGCGCAGCCGCTGCCCGCGGACGCGGACGCTTATGTGGCGGCCGTCGCCGTGGACACGTTCCCGCCGGAGCTGCAGCCGGCCCTGCGCGACTTTGCCGCGGAGCGCCACGCCTTCCTGCGCAGCGCGGCCGCCGAGGCCGCGGGCCGGGCCGAACCCATCACCCCTGACCAGATCGAACCCTCCGAAACGACATGATCCGGCGCTATTTCAAGCACATCTTCTGGGGCGGTCTGGCGCTGAGCGTGGTGCTGGGCATCTCGTTCGTGGTGCTGCTGCTGTACCTCAACACCCAGCTGCCGCCGGTGGCGCGGCTGGAGGATCCCGACTACAGCCTGCCGACCATCATCTATGACCGGCACGCGCGCAAGGTCGACGAGATCTTCATCAAGCGCCGCAAGCTGGTGACCTTCAACCAGATTCCCAAGAACCTGATCAACGGGCTGATCGCCAAGGAGGATTCCCGCTTCTTCGAGCACCACGGGATCGACCCCCTGCGCATCATCAAGGCGGCCTGGGTGGATCTGGTGTCGCTGAACCTGGTGGAGGGCGCCAGCACGCTCACGCAGCAGACCGCGCGCCAGTTCTTCCTCACCCTGGAAAAGACCTGGGTGCGCAAGATCAAGGAGATCCTGCTGGCACTGCGCATCGAGCGGGAGTTCACCAAGGAGGAGATCATCACGCTCTACCTCAACAAGGTGAACTTCGGCGATGCCTGGGGCGTGGCGGCGGCGGCGGAATACTACTTCAACAAGCGCGTGGAGGACATGAGCCTGTCGGAGAGCGCGGTGCTGATCGGCTTGCTGCCGGCCCCGAACCGTTACAAGCCTACGCGCAACCTGCAGCTCGCGCGGCGCCAGCGCAACATCGTGCTGGCGCGCATGGCGGACGAGGGCTTCATCACGCGCAGCGAGCAGATGGCGGCTTCCTCCGAGCCGATCGTGCTGGCCGAGCGCACGGATCCCAAGAACGAGGCTTCCGCGTACTACGTGGAGCTGGTGCGGCGCGTGCTGCTGGAACGCTTCGGCAGCAAGAACCTGTATGAGGGCGGCCTGCACGTCTACACGGCCATGGACCTCTCCTACCAGGTGGCCGCGCACCAGGAGCTGGTACAGGGCGTGCGCGCCCTGGATCGCCGCCGCGGCTACCGCGGGCCGCTGGACAAGATGCAGCTCGACGAGCTGGGGCACGTGCCGGAGGACGTGCTGATCAACCTGAACCCCGGCCGCGGGCTGGACGTGGGCCGCATCGTGGACGGCGTGGTGGTGGAGGTGTCGGACAAGACCGCCAAGGTGGCGCTGTCGGCCTCCCAGGACGGCCTCATCACCTGGGAGCAGCTCAAGCCGCGCTGGCCCGTGTACCTGCCCCAAGGCCGCGACAATGCGCAGCCGCTCGCCATCACCGCACTGAAGGACATCCTCGCCTCCGGTGACCATATCCAGGGCGAGATCGTCGGCCAGAATTCCGCCACGGGGCAATACCTGCTGGACCTGTACCAGGAGCCTCAGGCCAACGGGGCCGTCTATGTGATGGACCCCAAGACGGGCGAGGTGCTGGCGATGGTGGGCGGCATCCGCTTCGGCCGCAGCGAGGGCGGCAGCGAGTTCATCCGCGCTACCCAGGCCGAACGCCAGCCCGGCTCGTCCTTCAAGCCGATCATCTACGCGGCGGCACTGGAGGAGGGCTACACGCCCGCCACTGTGCTGGACGACAGCCCGCGCGTGTTCACCATGGCGACTGGGCTCAAGCATACGCCGCAGAACTACGACCAGACCTTCCTGGGCCGGCTCAGCCTGCGGGAATCGATGGTGCGCAGCCGCAACGTGCCCACCGTGCAACTGGTGGACGAGATGGGGGCGCGCAAGGTGATCGAGTACGCCCGCAAGTTCGGCATCAGCACGCCCATCCCCGAGGAGATCATCATCGCGCTGGGCACGCACTCGGTGAAGCTCTCCGAGCTGACGCGCGCCTACGCCGTGTTCCCCAACGGGGGAAAACTGGTGGACCCGGTCTACGTGCTGCGCATCGAGGATTCCAAAGGCAACGTGCTGTACCGCAGCGAGCCGCACTCCGAGCAGGTGATCTCCGAGGCCACGGCCTACGTGATCTCGGACGTCATGCGCGACGTGGTGCGCAATCCCTTCGGCACGGGCTACCACGCCATGCAGGGGTTCGACCGGCCGGCAGGCGGCAAGACGGGCACCACGCAGAACTATACTGACGCGTGGTACCTGGGCTTCATCCCGCAATTGGTGGCGGGGGTGTACGTGGGCTTCGACGACCCCAACATCTCGCTGGGTCCCGCGGAAACCGGCGCGCGCGCCGCCGCTCCGATCTGGCGGGGCTTCATGGAGCGCATCGAGGGCTCCCTGCCCATCGAGACGTTCAAGCAGCCCGACTCGGTGGTGACCATGCGCGTGGGCTCGGCCGGGCAGCTGCTGGGCGCCTGCGACAACCTGGACGGCTCGCGCTACGAGCTGTTCCGCGCCGACACCATTCCCAAGCGCCTGCGGGATGGCTCCAGTTGCGTGACGGGCCCCCTGCGCGCCGCGACGCCGCCGGCCGTGCAGCCTTCCGCCCGCAATGGGCGCCGCGAGGACGTCGATCTGTAGCGCTTCCCGGCGGGATGCGGCCTTACCAGGTCTTCCAGGAATCGTCGTAGGGCAGGCCGGGCTCCCACAGCACTTCGCGCTCGCCCAACGTGGCGGCCACCCAGCGGCTGAACACGAACAGCGCATCGGAGAGGCGGTTCAGGTAGGGCACCACCTGCTCGCCCACAGCCTGCTCGCGCGCCAAATGCACGACGAGGCGCTCGGCGCGGCGGCAGACCGCGCGCGCCTGGTGCAGGAACGCGCTGACCATCCCCCCGCCCGGCAGGATGAAGCTCTCCAGGGGTTGCAGTTCCGCGTTCATCGTGTCGATCACCTGCTCCAGCCAGCGCACGTCCGCCTCCGTCAGCGTGACCTGACCCTCGTAGCGGTCCTCGGGCAGCGTCGCCAGGTCCGCCCCGAGGTCGAACAGGCGCTGCTGGATGGCCTGCAGGATGCGGTCGAAGCCGTCGCGCCGCGCGCTCCTGGGCTTCTCGGCATTGGCGCTGCGCACGATGCCGAGTACGCAGTTCAGCTCGTCCACGGTGCCGAAGCTTTCCACGCGCGGATCGTCCTTGGGCACGACGCGCCCGCCCACGAGCGACGTGTTGCCTTGGTCTCCCTTGCGCGTATAGACTCGATTGATTCGCACCATGGCGGGTCCCCACCTGCGTAAGGGAAGGGCGGGGCGCCCCGCGGGGCGCACGGGCCGGGGTTGCTGGCAGCGTTGAGCTTAAGAGGGCGGGGCTCGTTTCGCAATGGACCGCACCGGAGGCAGCGCCCCCGCGAGCCCGGCCCCCGCCGCCGCAGAGCCCCGCGCGATCCTCATCCGCACGCCCAACTGGCTGGGCGATCTCCTCATCAGCACCTCGTTCATCCGCGCCGTGTTGCAGCGCTTCCCGGCCGCGCGGGTGGACCTCATCGTGCGGCAGGGCTTCGAGGCGCTGCCGCTGCCGCAACGCGGCCAGGTGATTCCCTTCGACCGGCACGCGATCTCGGCGGGCGCCTTCGGGCGGCGCCTGCGCGGGCTGGGGCATTCCCACTGCTTCGTGCTGCCGCCCAGCTTCTCCTCGGCCTGGATGGCCTTCCGCACGGGCATCCCGCAGCGGATCGGCTACCGCGGGGAGGGGCGCGCCTGGCTGCTCCGCCCCGCGCTGCGCTACCGGCACGCGCCGCGCTCGGTGCACT
>JBGOUY010000310.1:0-4875 GCA_041477795.1 bacterium | reverse complement strand
GAGGGCTGGAACGGCCGCGTGGAGGTGGCCTACTACCAGCAGTCGGTGCGCTCGAACGTCTACGGTGTGCGCTTCCCGGAGCGGCGCAACGTCTACGCGCGCTACTACGAGAAGGATCTGCGCCGCCTCGGCGCCCCCGGCGCCGCCACGGTACCCGGCGCCCCCGGCGCCGCCACGGTACCCGGCGCCCCTGGCGCCGCCACGGAACCTGGCGCCCCCGGTACGCCCGCCGCCCCCGGCGCGCCTGCTGCGGCAGCGCCCCCCGGCAGCGCCGCCACGGCGCCCGGCCCGCCCGCCGTGTCGGCAGCGGCCCCGGCGGCGCCCGCTCCGGCCGCGCCCCTCGCCACCGCTCCCGCCGGGCTGGCCGCGCCCCCGGCCACGACCGCTCCTCAGGCTGGCGGCGCCGCGCCGCCCCAGAACGCCCCGCCGCGATGAGCGCCACCGCGATCCTCGGCAAGGGCGGAGTCGGCAAGACCTTCGTCGCCGCGCACGTGGCCGCGGCGTTGGGCTACATGGGCGAAAAGACCCTGCTGGTGGGCTGCGACCAGAAGTGCGACACGGTGCGCGCCCTCGCCCGCAGCGAGGGGCCCGCCCTCATCCACGCCCTGGAGGCCGTCGGCTTCGCCTACGACGCGCTGGCGCTGGACGACCTGATCGTCACGGTCAACGACTACCTGGACGTGATCGAGCTGGGGCCCGCCCCGCTGCTGGTGGGGCAGTACGGCACCGTGCTGGACGAGGCCTTCCACACTTTCGATCAGCACCGGCTCTGGGAGCGCTACCGGCACGTGGTGTTCGACGTGACGGACGAGCGCTTCGACGCCAACTATGCGCCGCTCTTCCGCCGCCTCTCGGGCGTCATCGCCGTGACCGACGAGAGCGCGGAGTCCCTGTTCGTGCTGAACCGGCTGCTGCGGGCGATCCTGATCGGGGCGGACGAGTATCGCATGCGCATCAAGGTGCTGGGCGCCATCAACAACCGCTCCATCAATCCGATCCCCTTCCAGCGCTACACGGAGCGCTCGCGCGTGTTTCCCCTGCTGACGATCCCCGACCTGCCGCAGCTCGGGGCGCTGCGGCACTTCCACCGCACGCTGCTGCAACTGGAGCGCGAGCCGGCGGAGCTGAAGGGCATCGTGGACGGATTCGTGCGCATTGCGGACCTGCTGCGCGTGGATCCCTTCGTGCTCTACGCCATCTCGCCCCTGCCGGACGAGGAGATCTGGAAGCTCGAGCCGGCGATCAGCCTGCCCAGCTAGGCCCGGCCCCGGCCAGCACCCAGCGCCGTGCCGGCGAGGGACGAGCGCCGCCCGGGCCCGTTCGTGCCCGCTGGCCTCAGCCTCGATCCGCTGCGCGCTGGGTCTGGTGGGCGCGCCAGAAGGCGTGGCGCTCGCGCGCCAGCAGGTAGCGCAGCAGGGCGTCCGGATCGTCCTCGCTCAGGCGCAGGCCGGTCAGGATGGGGCGCTTGAAGCCCGATTCGTCGTAGTTGAGCACGATGAAGTGCCCGGAGTGCGAGGGCAGGTTCTCCCCGCCGCGCTGCACCGTCACGTCGATTTCCACCTCCAGCGTGTAGTTCCGCACGTAGACCACGCGGGCGGTGGCCTCCACCAGGTCCGTGGCGTAGATGGGATGCTTGAACAGCAGGCGGTTCATGGCCAGCGTGACGGTGTACCGGTTGCGCGTGAACAGGCGCGCCGTGTAGGTGGCCACGCGGTCCATCCAGTGCAGGATGTCCCCGCCGAAGATCGTGCCCAGCACGTTCAGGTTGCGCGGCATGAACACGCGCTGCACCCGCACCACGCTCTCCGCCGGCGCCTGGTGCTCGCGCTTGTCGCGGTTCAGCGGCTCCTCCACCTCGGCCACGGCCAGCCGGCCGCGCTCGCGGGTGCGCTGCTGCATCTCGTCCCACTGCCGCCCGAGCGCCTTGTGCGCGAGCGCCTCGGCGTTCAGCGCGCGATCGGCCTCGCTCGCCAGCGCCAGGCCGGGGATGTCCCGGTTGGGACGGCCCTGCGCGTCGATGGCGACCATCGTCACGTAGCAGCGCTGGATCGGCTCGAAGTCCCGCGAGTAGGGGTCCTGGCGTGTCACGTCCACGCCCACGGTGATGGAGGAGCGGCCCACGTCGGCCACGGTGGCGTCCAGGCGCACCAGGTCCAGGTGCAGGATCGGGCGCACCAGGTCCACGCGGTCGAAGGACAGGGTCACCACGGCCGTCCTGCTGTGGCTGGCCGCGGTGCGACCGGCCGCCACGTCCATCAGGTCCAGGATCGCCCCGGCGTTCATGCGCTGGCCCTGCAGGGTTTCCTCCCCCACGATCTCCGCCAGGTACGTGCGGGATTCGGCCATGCGCTTGAGCGGTCGCGAGCTCATCGGATTCGGCTGGCAGGAGAATATCGTTTTTGCGGCGGCGCCAGCGTTGGGCTAGGCTTGAGATCGGCGGCAATTGCCCCTATAACCCAAAGCTAACGCGCGAGCGCACCGCTCGGAAGAAGGCACCCGCCCGGGTGCCCTCCAGGGAGGGACGTTGGAAAGTCCGTATTTCAACAGCCTGCTGCACTACATCGCGCAGGACGAACGCTACAACAGTGAAATGAGCCTTGCCAAGGGGGAATTCGAGGCGGTCGTGGGGCCGATCTACGAGATCGACCGCACCTACGATGCCCGCATCAACTCCTTCCACAACTGGTACATCCTGGACCGTCCGCTGCAGTCCCACGGCGTGACGCCGCTCAACTACTTCATCGACTACAACGCGAACAGCCTGCCCGATTCGGAGCTGACCCACTACCGCGAGCTGCGCGGCAACGTGCACTCGGTGTTCGAGCTGATCAAGTTTCTGCCCGAGCGGACGCGGGTGCGGGACCTGGTGACCGGCAAGCGCTACGACGTGGAGGGCACGCAGCACACCCAGTTCCTGGACAAGGGCGCGCTGTTCAACTCGCGCGTCTTCCGCCACGACACGGCCTACTACACCTCCAACTACTTCCTGCTGCACCCGCCCGTGGTGACCAAGCTGATCCGCGCGGAAGTGAAGAAGGTCAGGAAGGCCAAGGCGGATGCCAGGGAGCTGCTCTTCCGGCTGCTGCTGTACCAGGGTCGCTTCGACCAGTACAAGCAGATGGAGCCGCGCAACATCTACCGCTTCGAGGCCTGAGCGGCGGGGTGCCCGTTCATGCCGATGGCGGCCTCCCCCACGGTCGCCGGCCCGCAGGGGCCGCCCGCCCGCCCGCTGCCGGGGGCGGCACCCACGGGCAGGCGGCCGCGCAGCGCCCGGGCGCCTGAGCCCGGCCGCAGCCTGCTCCCCGCAATCGAGCTGAGACATGAGCGAGACCCTGACGCTGGACGGCCTGCACGTGGTGCACGCCCCCGCCCCCACGGCGCCGGGAACCGGCAACCACGGGGGCCGGCCCCCGCTCCTGCTGGTGCACGGCGCGGGTCACGGCGCCTGGTGCTGGGAGCTCTGGCAGGAGCGCCTGCCGGGGCTGGGCTGGGAGTCCTACGCGCTCTCCCTGCGCAATCACCCCGGCTCGCGGGCGGTGGAGCGCCAGACCTTCCTCGAGCGCCTGCGCGTGGAGGACTACGCGGACGACGTGGCCACGGTGGCGCGGCACATCGCCCGCCCGTGCGTGGTGGTGGGGCACAGCATGGGCGGCATCGTCGTGCAGCGCTTCGCGGCGCGCTACGGGGCCGAGGGCGGGGCGCTGGCCGGGCTGGTGCTGCTGGCGTCCGTGGGGCCCGGGCAGCTCGGGCCGCTGCGGCCCGCGCCGCTCCCCACCGACCAGCCCTACACCCTCTCGCGCGAGGTGGCGGCAGAGCGCTACTTCCACACCGCCCGCCCCGACGTGCGCGAGCGGGCGCTGGAACGCCTCGTGCCCGAATCGCCTGCGGTGATGAACCAGTCCACCGTGGGCGCGGGCGTGCCCATCGCGCCGGAGGAGATCGCCTGCCCCGTGCTGGTGGTGACGGCCGGGCATGACCGCTCGGTCGCCCCGCGCGACGGCCGCATCGCGGACTACTACGGCGGGCAGTGGCTGCACGACGCGGAGGATGGTCACGACGTCATGCTCGAGGGCGGCTGGGCGGCCCTGCTGGCGCGCATCCTGGCCTGGGCGGACGCGCAGGCGGGGCGGGCCTGAGCGCGATGCTGCGCAATCGCGGGCTGCTCACGCTGTGGGGCGGGGAATTCGCCTCGCGCATGGGCGAGAGCCTCTTCCAGATCACGCTGCTGTGGTACCTGCTCGAGCGGACGCACTCCAGCCTGGCCACGGGCCTGGCGACGATGATCAGCTACCTGCCGGCGTTCCTGGTGGGGGCGTGGGCGGGCGTGCTGGTGGACCGCATGGACTATCGCCGCGTGCTGCTGGCGGCCAATGCGGCGCGCATCGCCCTGGCCGCGGCGATCCCGCTGGGGGTGCTCGCCGCGGCGCTGCCCGTGAGCGGCATCGCGGCCCTGGGCTTCCTGCTCAGCAGCGCCACGGCCTTCTTCAACCCGGCGCGCGATGCCCTCATCCCCGTGCTGGCGGGGGGGCGGGCGCTCGTCGGCGCCAACTCCCTGGTGCAGAGCGCGTGGCAGTTCTCGCTGGTGTTCGGGCCGTTCCTGGCCGCGGCGGCGCTGCCCTTCACGCGCACCGAGTTCCTCTTCTTCGGCGCGGCGCTGGCCTTCGCGCTGTCCCTCCTGACGCTGCTCGGGCTCCGACTGCGCGGTGGCCTGCAAGCAGCGCCGCAGCCGGCGCCCGCCGGCGGGCTTTCTCCTTCAGCGGCACTGCCGGCGGCGCAGCCCACGGCACTGCCGGCGGTGCAGCCGGCGGTGCTGCCGCGAGGCGGCTTCCTGGCCGAATTCCGCGCGGGGCTGGGCTACCTGCGCAGCGAGCGGCG
>JBGOUY010000127.1:0-11557 GCA_041477795.1 bacterium | reverse complement strand
CGCCAGCCTGCTGCGATGCACCCGCGCGGCCGGCACGGCTTGACCGCGTCCGGGCTCCGCCCTATGCTTTGCGGCCATGGGGAGCGGCACGGCGCTGGACGGCCCGCCGGCCCTGGGGCGATGGCAGCGGAAAGGCAACCGAAGGCTCCGACGAGGAACGAGCGATGAAGCGAACAGTGGCGTGGATGGGCGTCCTGCTGGCGCTGGGCCTGCTGGCCGGCGGCGTCGCGGACGCGAAGGGCATGAAGCTGACCAGCGCGGACCTGAAGGCTGGCGGCACGATCGCCAACGAGCAGGTCTTCAACGGCTTCGGCTGCACGGGCCAGAACATTTCGCCCGCGCTGAGCTGGAGCGGTGCGCCGGAGAAGACCAAGAGCTTCGCGCTGACGGTCTACGATCCCGATGCCCCCACGGGCAGCGGCTGGTGGCACTGGGTCATCTTCGACATCCCGGCAGCGGCCAAGTCCCTGGTGAAGAACGCCGGCGACCCCAAGGCGAACCTAGCGCCCGCGGGCAGCGTGCAGAGCCGCACGGACTTCGGCGCGCCTGGCTGGGGCGGCCCCTGCCCGCCGCAGGGCGACAAGCCGCATCGCTACATTTTCACGATTTACGCGCTGGACGTGGAGCATCTCGATGCCACGGCGGACGCAGCGGCGGCCCTCGTCGGCTTCAACCTGCACTTCCACACGCTGGCCAAGGCGTCCCTGACGGCCAAGTACGGGCACTAACCGCCAGCCGGGGGCGCCAGGGGCCGGGAGCCCCCGCCCCCGGCGCCGATCCATGCTAGACTGGCGCGCAAGCCAGCGCCGTTCGATGTCTGCCCGGAGCGCCACGGCCATGGGCCAGGTGCAGATCGTGATCCGCTACTACGACGAGCAGGGCGGGGTCGTCTTCGAAGACGAGCCCAACCTGGGCCATCGCTTCCGCATGCCCGTGGGCTGGGTGCGCTGGGAGATCTACTGGGGCGAGGTGCTGGTGCAGTCGGGCGAGCGCGCACCGGAGCGCCCGGGCAACCCGCGCCGTGGCGCCGCAGCGCCGCCGCGCGGCGGGAGTTCGTCGCGGTGATCCGCGCCTTTGCTCTCCCCGCCCCGCACCGCACCTGCACCCGCGGCCGCCCGCGGGCGGTGAGGGGCGCGGCGCCGGCATCCGTGCGAGCGGCCCTGCGCATCGCGCTGTGCGCGGCGCTACTCGCGCTCTGCTTCGCCCCGGGCGGCCTGCGGGCGCAGACGCTGATCCTGACCAACTACAACCGGCACCCCGTCGGCGAGCTGGCCGGCATGCAGGGCGGTGCCGTGACCGCCCGCGTCAGCGATCCCTCGGCGCCCTGGTACAATCCCGCCGGCCTGGCCGGCGTGAGCGGCAGCACCGTCAGCGCCAATGCCACCATCTACGAGGCCTCGCGCTTCGACGTGGGGGGCGGCCCGCTCTTCCTCAACACCACCAGCTCCGCCAATCTGCTCGGCTACACGCTGGGGCCCGCGGCAGAGGTCGCCTCGGCCGCAGGGGGCAGCACTCCGGCCGCAGGGGGCAGCGCACCGACCCCCGCAAGCGCCGCCTGGGGCATCGCCTTCGCGACCCCCGTGGACTTCAGCAGCGCCGCCGCGGTGACCTCCGCCAATGGCCAGGCCGGCGTGCTCAACCCGGACGGCTCCGTGACCATGGTGCCCGCCGCCACCTCGCAGGATTCTTCGGCGGCCATCACCCTGCTCACGGCCAGCGTGGGCCGGGGCTGGCAGTCCGCGCCGGACCTGCGCCTGGGCGTGGCGCTGGAGGCGGGCTTGCTCACCCTCAGCGCGCGCCAGAACAGCTCGGCGCGCCAGCCCTTCCAGCCGGGCGACGCGGGCTTCCCCCACGTGGAGCTGGAGCAGGAATCGTTCTTCCACGGCAGCGAGAACGTACTGCGCGCGGCGGCCGGCCTGCAGGTCCGCCTCGCCCCCGCCTGGCTGCTGGGCGTCACCGTGAAGACCGCCTCGCTCAACCTGTCCAACTCCGCCTCGCTGCGCAAACAGGCCCTGGAGGCGCGCGACCTGAGCGCAGACAACATTAACCCGCCGGCCACGGAGCGCCGCACCCAGTCCACCTTCTTCGCCGACTACCACGCCCGCTTCAACTACGTGATTCCGCCCGAGGCGCGCGTCGGGCTGGCCTGGGTGCAGCCCGCGCTGGAGTGGGAGCTGGACGTGCTGTACTACGCCGCCGTGCAGCCCTACGCCTTCTTCACCAGCAGCGCGCAGGCCACAGACACCGTCATCGGCACCAGCGCCCAGAGCTCCAGCAGCAGCGACCGCTTCAGCCGCGAGGAGAACTCGGCGCGCTCCGTCGTCAACCTGGCCCTGGGCGGGCGCATGCGCCTGAGCGAGAACGGCTGGTGGAACGTGGGGCTCTACACGGACCGCTCCCCGCACAACACCGCCTCGGTGATCTCCGGCGCCATGGACCTGCTCGGCTTCAGCACCGGCTACGCGCTGCTGCGGGGCAGCTCCAGCACCGCGGTGGGCGTGGTGGTGCTGCGCGGCAGCACGAACAATCTCAAGATCACCAACTTCTTCGACAATTCGCTGCAGGATGAGTTCGGCCCCGCCACGCTGACGTCCGTGGCGGCGTTCGTCTCGGGCTCGCTGCGCTTCTGAGGCTCGCCCTTCGACCGCGCACCGTATGACGCAGCCGGCCCGCGGGAGGGCCGGCGGTACTGGTCAAGGCGGGGGAGCCTGTGCTTTACTGGGGGGGCCAATTGGCGACAGTCTTCCGCGTCCTGCTCCCGGGGTGCTGGTGAGTCGAAAACCCTCCGCTGCCAAGACCCACGCCGCTGCCGGCCGTCGCTCCTCCTGGAAAGGAGTGGAGCGGCGCCGCAAGCAGAACCGGCGCAACAGCAGCCGCCGCCTGGACGAACGGCGCCGGGCCGGCATCGGCGAAATCATGGACGATCGCCGCGAGCGCGGCCGCCGTGTCAGCGACTTCCGGACCAATGCGGGCAAGAAGAGCGAACGCCGCCTGGTGCCCACGCGTCGCGCGGGCGACCCCAAGTAACGAGCCGGCCCCGCCCGTTCCCCGCTGCGTGGCTCCCGCATCCGCCCTCCCGCGCGGCGCCGCCGCCCCTTTCTCGCAGCGAGGCCCCTGCCATGACCGTCGTGCCCACCGACCTGCCCGGCTTCGCCATCCGCCACGCGGAGGCGGAGGACGTGCCGCTCATCCGCGCCTTCGTGGCCAAGCTGGCCGCCTACGAGAAGCTCGCCCACGAGATGGAGGCCACGGAGGAGAGCCTGCGCGCCGCGATGTTCGGCCCGCACCGCTATGCCGAGGTGATCTTCGGCGAGGAGCAGGGCCGGGCCGTGGGCTTCGCGCTGTTCTTCCACAACTTCTCGACGTTCGTCGGCAAGCCCGGCTTGTACCTGGAGGACCTGTTCGTGGATCCCGACACGCGCGGGCGCGGCTACGGCAAGGCGCTGATGGCCTACCTGGCGCGGCTGGCGGTGCAGCGCGGCTGCGGGCGCTTCGAATGGTCGGTGCTGAACTGGAACGAGCCGTCGATCGCCTTCTACCGGCGCCTGGGGGCGCGGCCGCTGGATGCCTGGACCGTGTACCGGCTCAGCGGCGAGGCCCTGCAGCGCGTGGCCGGGGACCCCTGACCCGCCGCCCCGCTCCGCCACCCCGCGCCGCGCTCAGGCCGTGCGGCGCAGCCGCGTGAGCTGCACCCCGCCCCGCACGGCCTGCCCCAGCTCGTAGGCCGGCCCCTCCACGATGCGGCGACCATAGGACGCGTGCGCCGGACTGCCCGCCGGCCAGTCGGCCAGGAAGCGGCGCAGCCAGCGCTCCCCGTCGTAGCGGACGGGCAGCGCGTCGTAGCGCACGCCGCTTACGGCGAGGCCGTACAGGCTGTCCGGCGGCACCTCCGGCCGGGCCGAGATGCGCGTCAGCAGCCCCTCGCGCCGCCCGCGGAAGTTGGGCATGCCCGCCGAGCCGTTGTTGACGATCAGGCGCGGCTGACCCTCCACGCGGAAGTCCCGCGCAAAGGGCAGGCAGGTGTGGGTGGTGGCGAAGGCGTCCACCCGGGCCCGGCGGAACCAGTCTGCGATGCGCTCCAGGGACGTCTGGGGCACCGGCGTCTGGGGCGCGGACATCGCGGCGCAATCCGCGCAATCCGCGCAATCCGCGCCCGCGGCACCGTCCAGGGCGCGCAGCGCTTCTTCGGCCAGCCGCCAGCCGGCCAGCGATTCGGCATCTCCGTGCAGGATGGCGATGCGGCGCCCGCCCACCGCCACGACGCGGTGCAGCGGGAGCGCGGCCAGCCGCGCGCGCTGCTCCGGGAAGGCCGCCGCCGTTGCCGCCAGCCGCGCGAAGATGGCGTTGGAGCGCTCGGGCACGCCCGGCTCCACGTAGTCCGGGTAGCTGCACCCGCAGTCCAGCCCGCCGCCCGCCCGGGCCAGCTCCGTCTCCACGTTGCCCCGCAGGGCGGGGTGGCCCAGCACCGTCTCCCCGATCGCGCGGAAGGCGCGCGGGTCCACATCGAACCAGTGGAAGTCCCCGTTGAAGAGCAGCGTCACGGGCCGGCCGGCGCGTTCCTCGCGGGCGCGGCGCGCCAGGATCGCCTCCAGCGCCTCCGGGTTGCCGTAAAGGCCGCCGACCACGTAGAGCGTCTCGGCCTCCAGCTCCGGCGGGCGGTTCAGCACCTCGGGCGGATACCCGTAATCGGGCGGGCAGGCGGAAGCGGGCGTGCTCATCGTCGGGAGGGTTCGCTGTGGGATGCCCGGCGGCGGGCCGCACGGCCGGACGAATGGGGCTGTGCCGCCAGTGTGGGCCGCATGCCGGCGCCGCAGCGGTGAGGCCGCTGACGGCCATGCGGCGCCGGGCCGGATCGCGCGAGGCGGTGTGCGCTCATGCCGGGCCCGCGCCCAGGATCCGCTCCAGCATGACCTGCACGTCCTTGCCGGTGAAGGGCTTGAGCAGGAAGCCGCTCACGGGCAGGCCCGCGAAGCGATCGCGCACCTCGCTCTCCGCGTGGCCGCTCATGATGAGCACGGGCGCCGCCACGCCCGCGGTGCGCAGGCGCTGCAGGGTCTCCTCGGCGCTGAGGCCCGGCATGCTCACGTCCATGATGACCAGGCGCAGGGCCGCGCCCAGTTCCAAGGCCGCCGCGAGCGCGGCGGCGCCGTCAGGCACGGCCGTCACGGTGAAGCCGAGCGGCTGCAGCACCAGCCCCACCAGCTCGCGGATGGCCGGCTCATCCTCCGCCACCAGCACCGCGCCGCCACCGGTGAAGGTGGGCGCCGGCGCGCGCTCGACCGCCGTCTCCGGCTGCGGCGTGCCGGGCGGCAGCAGAATGCAGAACGCCGTGCCCCTGCCGGGCGTGCTCGTCACGCGCAACGCCCCGCGGTGCCCGCGCACGATGCCCAGCACCGCCGCCAGCCCCAGTCCGCGCCCGGAAAACTTGGTGGTGAAGAAGGGGTCGAAGATGCGCCCGAGCATCTCCGGGTCCATGCCGCAGCCGGTATCGGCCACCTCCAGGTAGACGTATGTGCCTTCCGGCAGGTCCGCATCGGCCACGTACTGGCTGAGCGCCGCCGCGCTCAGCGGCCGCAGGCCCGTGCGCACCGTGATGGCGCCCGGCTGCTCGCCGATCGCCTCCGAGGCATTGATGACGAGGTTCATCACCACCTGGCGCAACTGGGTCGCGTCCGCCTCCAGGTCCGGCAGCTCGGCGGCAAAGTCGAACTGCAGGTGGATGTTGCGCGAGAGCGACACGCGGATCAGCTCGGTCATCTCCCGGATCAGCTCGTTCAGGTGCACGCGGCTCACCTGGAACGAGCCCTTGCCGGCATAGGCCAATAGCTGGTTGCACAGCTCGCTGGCGCGCCGCCCGGCCGTCTCGATGTGCCGCACGAGCGGCTGCACGGGCGAATCGGGCGTCAGCTCCATGCTGGCCAGATGGGCATAGCCCAGCACGGAGACGAGCAGGTTGTTGAAGTCGTGGGCGATGCCGCCGGCCAGCACCCCCAGGCTCTCCAGCTTCTGGGCCTGCTGCAGGGCCTGCTGCGCGCGCTCGCGATCGGTGATGTCCTCCGCGATGCCGACGATGCCGGTGATCTCGCCGGTGGCGTTGCGCAGGGGGACGCGCAGGGTGCGGTAGCGGCGCGTCTCGCCGTTGTGCAGCGTCGCGTCGCTCGCCGGCTGCTCCACTGCCTCGCCCCGCTCCAGCACGCGCCGGTCCAGCTCCTCAAAGCGCGCCCGCTGCTCTGCCGTGAGCGCCGCGGAGAGCACCTGCGGCGCCGCCTTGGCCACCTCCTCGGGCACGACGCCCTTCTCGTCCGCCATGCGCCGGTTCACCATGATGAAGCGCCGGGTGCGATCCTTCACGAATACCCAGAGCGGGATCACGTCGAACACGGTCTGCAGCAGTTGCCGGCTGGCGCGCAGCTCCTCCTCCACGCGCTTGAGCGCGGACACGTCCAGCGAGGCGACCACGACGCCCGTCACGGCGTTGGCATCGTCCAGCAGCGGCGCACGGTAGGTGAGGAAGTGCCGCCGCGAGCCGTCGGGCAGCGTGGTGCTGAACGGCTGGTCCCACTCGGCCCGGCCCTCCTTGAGGATCGCATCGTCCATGCGCTCCACCACGGCCATGTCCGCCGCCGGCCGAATGCCCAGCTCCGCCACGCTGCGGCCCAGCGCCCGCTCGGCCGGGATGTCGTAGGAGCGCGACCAGGCCTTGTTGACCAGCAGGTAGCGGCGCTGGCTGTCCTTCACGGTCACCAGGCTGGGGATGGTATCGATGACGGTGCGCAGCAGGCGATGGCTCGCGCGCAGCTCCTGCTCGGTGCGCACCTCCTGCGTGATGTCCTCGGAGATGCCGACAATGGCCTGGATGCGGCCGGCCTCGTCGCGCAGCGGCAGCTTGTGCAGGCTGCGGATCGTCAGGGTGCCGGCGGCGTTGGAGACGGGCACACGGGGCCAGTGCAGCATGTGGCCGGCCTGCAGCACCTCCCGCTCCATCTCCGCCAGCTGGCGCGCCTGCTCGGGCCGGGGCGCGGGCATCTCGGCGGTGCGCTTGCCCACCATGGCCTCGGGGCTGACGGAGTGAAAGTCCGCCATGGCGCGGTTCACCAACAGGAAGCGCCCCTCGAGATCCTTCACGTAGATGTTGTGCGGCACCGCATCCGTCACCAGCCGCAGCAGGCGCTGGCTGGCGCGCAGCTCCTCCTCGGCCCGCTTGAGCTCGGTGACGTCCTCGGCCACGCAGAGGATGCCCTGCACGCGCCCCTGGCTGTCGTGCAGGGTCACCTTGTGCAGGTTGTGAACGCGCTCCTGGCCCAACGCGTTGGTGATGGGCACGTCGGGCCAGTCCAACAGACGGTCGGCGGCGAGCACCTGCCGGTCCGTCTCGGCCAGCATGGCGATCTGCTCGGGCAGCGGCCCGGGCAGGTCCTGCACGCGCCGGCCCGGCAGCTCCTCCAGCGCCAGGTTGTGGAATTCCGCCATGGCGCGGTTGGCCATCACGTAGCGGCCGTCCAGATCCTTCACGAACACGTTGTGCGGCAGGTTGTCGAGCACCAGCCGCAGCAGGCGCTGGCTCGCGCGCAACTCCTCCTCGGCGCGCCGCCGGTCCGTGATGTCCTCCGAGATGCCCACGATGCCGATCACGGCGCCGTGCTCGTCGCGCAGCGGAGCGCGGAAGTTGCGGAAGTGGCGCAGGCTGCCGTCCACCACGGTGCGCTCGTACTCCACTTCGATCATCCGGCCGCCGGCAAGCACCTGACGGTCGATCTCCAGGGCCGCCTTGCGGTCGGCCAGCGGGCGGTGCTCCAGCTCCAGTGTGTGACGGCCCACCATCGCCTCCGGCCCACGCCCGTGATGGTGCAGCCAGGCCGCGTTGGCCATCAGGTAGGTGCCGTCCAGATCCTTCACGAACAGCAGGTGCGGCACCGTATCGAACACGGTCTGCAACAGGCGCTGGCTGGCACGCAGTTGTTGCTCGGCGCGCTTGCGGGCGGTGATATCGAGCAGGGTCGCCAGCACGGCCGGCTCGCCCTCCCAGTCCACCACGCGCACGATGCAGTCCAGCCAGATGCGCGTGCCGTCCTTGCGCACGCCCTGGAACTCGTACTGCGAGGGTGCGTCCTCGCCCCGCAAGCGGGCCTTGCCGTAGTCGGTCTGCCGCGCCACGTCCTGCGGGGCCACGAGGCAGTCCACCGTGTCCAGGGCGACGATCTCCTCGGGCGAGTCGTAGCCGAAGGTGCGCGCGTAGCTGGGGTTGGCGAAGAAGGGCTTGCGCCCGCGCAGGATGACGATGCCCTGGATCGAGGCCTCGATGAGGGTGCGGAAGCGGCGCTCGCTCTCCTGCAGGGCCCGCTCCTCGCGCCGGCGCTCGGTCACGTCCTCGGAGATGCTGAGCAGTCCGATCACCTGGCCGTCCGCATCGCGCAGGGGGGAGCGCCAGGCGTGGAAGGTGCGCAGCTCGCCGTTGCGGGCGGTGCGCACGACGTCGGTTTCCACGCGGGCCTGCTGGCTCGAGAGCGTGCGGCGGTCCAGCGCCAGGGAGTCGAGCCGCTCGGCCTCGGGCCGCTCCACTGTGCGCTCCGGGTTTTTTCCGAGCAGCGCCTCGGGCGGCACGCCGAAGCGCTCGGCCCAGGCCCGGTTGCCCAGCACGTAGTTGCTCTCGCGATCCTTGACCACCAGCGAGTGGGGCAGGGTATCGCAGATGGCCTGCAGCAGGCGCCGGTTGGCGCCCAGCTCCGCCGCGGTCTGCTGCGCGGCGGTGACGTCCTGGCCGGCCAGCAGCACGAGCCCGCCCCCGGGCTGCCGGCACGCGCGCCAGGCCACGCGACGCGGACCGGCCGCAGCGCACCAGCCGCACTCCCACTCCACCGGCGCCGCCGCATCGGCCGCCTCGCGCAGGTGGCGCTGCACCCGCGGCCGATCCTCCGGCGCCACCCGCTCCAGCAGGGCGCTGCCGAGCAGGGCCGCGGGGGCGATCCCCAGCGATCCGGCCAGGGCCGCGTTGACGAATTGCAGGCGCCCCGCCCCATCGACGGCGCCCTGCAGCTCCCGGGTCAGCTCCAGCAGGCCGGCCTGCACGACGGCCGGATCCGGCTGCACCGGTCTCGCTTCGCCGGCACGCATGGGCTCCTCCTTTCGGTGCGCATCGGGGTCGGCCGCTGCGGGGCGGCCGCTCCCTCAAGATGTACCGGTAAATGGGCGGGTTGTCCCGCACCGGGGCCCAGCCCGCGGCCGCCGGGCGATGTCCGGACTTGGCTCGCCGGGCCGGGCCGCGGTAGGGTGAGCGCCAGGAGCGGGACGCACTCGCAGCACCCGGCGCGGCGCACCGCCGGCTGGGTCGCCACCGACCACCCCATCGGACGGCATGTTCAACAAGCGCTTCATTGACCGGCTGCGTTGGGAGCTGCGCGAACTGCTGCGGGCGCTGCGCACCGCCCGCTTTTACGGCACGCTGCTGGCCACCACCCTCGGTTGCGTGGCGGGGAGCATCGCCATCAACGGGGTGCTGATCCCCCGCAACCTGTTCGCCCCGGGCACCTCCGGCACGAGCCTGCTGATCTTCTACCTGACCGGCTGGCCCTCGCTGGGCGTGATCTACCTGCTCTTGAACGTCCCGATCTTCCTGCTCGGCTGGCGCGAATACGCCCTGAAGTACGTCGTCATCTCCGCCTATGGGGTGCTGGCCTTCTCCGTGTCGCTGCTGCTGACCGAGCACGTGACCATCCCCGCGCCGGACCCCTTGATGGGGGCCATCATCGCGGGCGTCCTGATGGGCGCGGGCAGCGGCTTCTACCTGCGGCTGGGGGGCTCGGCCGGCGGGCTGGACATCCTCGCCACCTACGTGCGCAAGAAGCTCGCCATCCCCATCGGCACCACCCTGAATGCCGTCAACGGCCTCAACCTGCTGGGCGCCATTCTCATTTTCGACCTCAGCACCGCCTTCTATTCCGCCGTGTTCATGTGGGTCAACTCCTGGACGCTGGAAAAGGTGCAGACCGGATTTTCCCAGCACCGGGCGGTGTTCATCATCACGTCCCAGCCCGAGCCCGTGGCCCGGCGCATCCGGGACTCGCTGAACCGGGGCGTCACCTTCTTCACGGCGACGGGAAGCTATTCGGGACAGCCGTTGCAGGTGGTGTATTCCGTGATCAACATGTACGAGTTGGGACGATTGAAGGACATCATGTTCGAGCTGGACCCCGGCGCCTATGTCATGGTGACCCACACCACCGAAGTCATCGGCCGGCGGTTCCACACCTGGGAGGAAGAGGGCTACCGCACGCCGATCGACTGGAGCACGCTGGAGCGGCGGGGCTGAGCCGCACCGGCGCATCCGCAACGAGGGCGCGGGCCCCGGCCCCGCAACCGCGAGGAGCGCAGTCATGCTGTCCGACATCAGGAAGCGCGCACGCAAGGCCGGCATGTCGCCGGGCACCGTGTTCTTCACCGGCGAGCGCCGCACCGACCACACACGCGTCACCGTCACCGATTTCGACCAGACCACCCTGCACGAGGTGGACATCACGCACGCGGACGAGTGCGCGCGCTTCAAGGATTCCGAGACGGTGTCCTGGATCGACGTGGAAGGGCTGCATGACGTGACGCTGCTCGAGCAGATGGGCGCGGTGTTTTCCATCCATCCGCTCGTGCTGGAGGACATCGCCCACTCCGGGCAGCGTGCCAAGCTGGAGGTGCACGAGAACTACCTGTTCATCGTCGTGCGCGCCATCACTCCGGGATTGCGCGAGGTGCCGGAGGAGGAGCAGATCAGCCTAGTCATCGGACGAAACTACCTCCTCACCTTTCAGGAACGTCCGAGCCCGGTTTTCGACTCGGTGCGCCAGCGCATCCAGGCCAGCCGGGGGCTCGTGCGGCGCATGGGGGTGGACTACCTGGCCTATGCCCTGCTCGACTCGGTGGTGGACCAGTACTTCGTGGTGCTGGAGGACATCGGGGAGGAGCTGGAGGAGGTGGAGGACGTCCTGCTCAAGGACCCCCGGCCGCATTACCTGGAGGCCCTGCACGACCTGCGCAAGGACGTGATGACCATCCGCCGCGCCGCCTGGCCCATCCGCGAGATGCTGAACGTGGTGCTGCGGGGGGAATCGCCCGTCTTCGAGACGTCCACGCTGCCCTACCTGCGCGACCTGCAGGATCACACCCTGCACGTCATGGACATCGTGGAGGAGTTCCGCGACCAGCAGACCAACCTGATGGAACTCTACCTCTCGTCCGCCAGCCAGCGCACCAACGAGGTGATGAAGGTGCTCACCATCATCGCCAGCGTGTTCATCCCGCTCACCTTCCTGGCCGGGGTCTTCGGGATGAACTTCGAGTTCATGCCGGAGCTGCACTGGCGCTGGGCCTATCCGGCGTTCTGGGTGGCCATCATCCTGGTGACCGTGGTGCAGGTGTATTTCATGCGCCGCAAGGGCTGGTTCTAGGCTCTGTTTGGGAATCAGCGAGTGTCGTTAACTCACCGCCTTTTGTCATTCCGAGGCCCGCAGCGCGGGCCGAGGAATCTGTTTTGTGTCAGGGCACAACAGATTCCTCGCTGCGCTTGCTCCGT
>JBGOUY010000228.1:0-7245 GCA_041477795.1 bacterium | reverse complement strand
GGTGTACACCTGCACCGAGATCGTGCAGCCGCACTTCGTGGACTACCTGCGCCCCGCCGGCGTGGAGGAGGTGGTGCTGGAAGCCCTCAACGCCCGCGCCCTCATCATTTCGGCCAGCCTGGGCGATGGCCTGGCCAACGTGTTGCCGTACTTCCTGCCCGAATTCGGCCTGCAACTGCGGGTGCTGGACATTCCGCCCACGCTGGAAGGCGCGCTCTACGGGGAGCTGGACCTGCTGGCGCGGGAGCGCGGCTACCTGCCGCTCGGGCTGCTGGACAACACGGGCGGCCTGTTTGACCGGCAGAACGAGCACATCGGCGAGGCGCTGCGCCAGCCCAGCTACGCCGATGCGGTGCGCACGCTGCTCTCGGCGGCGAATCTGGTCAGCAACGTCCCCACCCTGGCCCCGCCGCGCGGCCACCGCGTGCGGCCGCACTCCAAGCTGGTCGTGCTTCTGCCCAGCCCGGAGCGCCAAGCCGTCGAGCAGCTCGAGCGGCGCCAGACGCAGCGCACCCGGCCACGTCCGAAGGCCTCCGAGAAGCTGCTCGTGTGCGGGTGGAAGCCGACCATGGCCGACCTGCTCCTGGCGATCCAGGATCGCCACGCGGCTGCCGGTCGGCCCCTCAGCGGGCTGACCCTGGTGGCGCGGCTGCCCGGCCGCGAGGCGGAGGACATCTCCAGCCGCCCCGGCCTGGAGCACGTGCGGCTGGTCGTGGGCGATCCGACCGACCCCGTCGTGCTGCGCCAGGCCGGCATTGGCTCGGTCGATCGCATCCTGATCCTGGCCGATGGTGGCGCCGAGATCGGCCCGCAGGATACCGACGCGCGCAACGTAATGGTCAGCTTCGCCGCCAACGAGTTGAACCCCTCGGCCTACAAGTGCGTGGAGGTCCTCAATCCGAGCCTGGGCGAACACCTCCAGATCGCCAACGTGGAGGAGCCCATCTACACCAGCCAGTACCAGCGCCTGATGCTGGTGCAGGCCTCCCTCGGCACGGGCCTGGCCAGCGCGCTGGGGGCGCTCTTCGATCCGGGCGCGGGGCGCCTGCGGGTGGTGGATTTCCCCCCCGCGCCGCCCGGCACCACCTTCGACCAATACGCACAGGCGCTGGCGGAGCAGGGCCTGCTGCTCATCGGCACGATGGAATTCACGGGCAACAGCTACGTGCGCAAGACCGAATACATCCGGCAGGCGCAGGAACTGTCCGGCGTGCGGGATTCCGTCGCGAACCTGCTCCGCCTCAAGTCCGCCAAGACGAACCGGCCCATCATCAATCCCTTGCGCAGCTTCGTGCCCGGCACGCATTCCCGGGCCCTTGTGATCACTGCGGAGCCATCGGCCTGACCCGCTCCGCGCGGAGCCCCCATGAGCGAACGCAATCCACCGAGCAACCTGCTGCAGCGGCTGCGCAGCGTGCCCATCCTGGCGGTGCTGGCCGATGCCGAGCTGGCCGCCCTGACTGCGCTGATGACCCAGCGCCGCGCCAATGCCGGCGAGACGCTGGTGGCCGAAGGCGAGGTGGGCGACGAGATGTTGATCCTGCTGCAGGGCCAGGTGCGCCTCACCAAGCGCACGCTGGACGATGAGTCCTACACCGTCGCGTTGCACGACGAGGGCGAGACGCCGATCTTCGGCGAGCAGGCGCTGCTGGATTCGGATCGGCGCGCGGCCACGATCGAGGCCACGCGCGCCTGCGAGCTGCTGGTGCTCACGCGCGAGCGCTTCGAGCGCTTCGGCGACGAGCACCCGCGCGCGGGGCTGCTGCTGATGCGCCAGCTCGGCCGCCGCGTGAGCGACCACCTGCGCCGTGCCAACGAGGACACGGTGCTGCTCTTCCAGGCGCTGGTGAACGAGGTGCGCTCCCGCACCGCCGTCTGAGCCGCGCCGCGCGGCCCGCCGGCGCAGGCCGCGGTCGCTTCGGCGGCTGTCGGGTGGGCGTTCACAGGCCGGACAGATACAGCGCCGCTTCGGCCTGGCGGCGGCGGCGCAGTCCCTCCAGGCGCTGCCCGCCGGCCCAGCACCAGCGCGGGAACTCTGCAGCCGCCCCCGCATCCTCGCCCCGATTCACTTTGCGGCGCAGCGTGCTGGCCTGCAGGGTGCCGCCGCCCAGGTTGTAGGTGAAGCTGACCAGCGCGTCGTACTGCGGATCGCTGAGCGGCACCGCGATCAGGCGCAGCACGGAGGGGCAGGCCTGCCGGGCCACGTGGGCCAGCAGCAGCGCCTCGGCGCGCGCCTCGGCGATGGGCGGGTCGGCCAGCGTGACGGGCGAGTCGTCCTCGTAGCGGATCGTGCCGTAGCCGATGGTGGGGACGCCCGCCGCGTCCCGATAGGGCGCAGCGCGGAAGCCCTCCCAGCGCCGGATCAGCGCCAGGCCCGCGGCGCTGGGGAGACGAAGCGCGGCCATCGCTCAGCGCCCTGCCTGGACACGGCGGGCGTGCTGCATGGAGCGATTGCCGAACCAGAAGCCCATGACCCCGGCGAAGAGCCCCTGCACCTCCTCGCTCCACACGGCCGCCAGCAGCCGCGCGCTGGGGACGCTGCCCAGCGCGTCCAGCGCCGCCAGCACCGCCACGACCTGGTAGCCCACGAACAGCGCAAAGAACCCGTAGGTCACCACGGGCCGCACCGAGGCGTTGAGGGCATCCACCCAGCCTACGCCGACCGTGGCCACGCGCCGCTCGAGGGCGGCGCTCTCGGCGCTCTCCCCCTGCACGCCGATCTCCTCCAGCCGCGCCGCGGCCGCCGCGGCCTCGCGCTGGCCCAGCGCCTGCTCCCGCTCCACCTGCAAGCGCAGGATGGCAAGCTCCTGCGCCCGGTCCGCCTGCTCCTGCCGCGTGCCGAGCCAGCCGTGGATCAGGTCCGGGAGCAGGCTCGTGGCCAGCCCGCCCAGTGCGGAGAGAATCGTCAGCATGGCAACCTCGTGAGTCGGAAGGAATCCGGTCGATGGGCGCCGCGCGGCCGGCGGGACGCCATCGCGGGCCGAGGCGCTGCCCCGGAGTGGCTTCGTTTCGCAATCCGCATCGCCCGCATCCAAATGGCACCCCGCGCGGGCCGGGCCGCCGCAGCGGCTTGGCTTCGTTTCGCAATCTGCATGGCCCACGCGCAGGGGGGCGTGCGAACGCCTTCCGGGTGCTCCAGATTGAACAGGAATACATATGTATACCACCATTGGCAAAGGAAGTCCAGCGGCGCCACGCCGGCCGGCGGCCCCAGCTAGCCGTGATCGTGCTGCCGTGCGGGCGCGAGCAGGGTCACGCCGCCGTCCACGACCAGCGTCTGCCCGGTGATGTAGCGCGCGTGGTCGGAGAGCAGGAAGCGCACGGCGTGCCCCACGTCCCAGCCCGAGCCCTCGATCCCCAGCACGGAGGCGCCTTTGCGCCGGTTGCGCGCTTCCTCGCTCATGCCCGCCCCGTAGACCATGGGCGTGTACACCGGGCCGGGCGCCACGCAGTTGACGCGGATGTGGTCCTTGCCGTGATCGACGGCCATGGCCATGGTCAGCGCGATCACCGCGCCCTTGGAGGTGGTGTAGGCGCTCAGTCCGCGCGGGCGCAGGGCGGAGATGGACGCCACGTTGACGATGGCGCCGCCGCCCGCGCTCTCGATCATGGCCGGGATGGCGTGGCGGGAGCTGAGCACCATGCTGTCTACGTTGACGTGCATGATGCGCTGCCAGTCGGCCGGCGGCATCTCCACCACGCTGCCGCGCCCGGCGATGCCCACGTTGTTGTCCAGGAAGTCCAGCCGCCCGAACTGCTTGAGCGCGGCGGCCACCATGGCCTTGCACTGCGCCTCGTCCGTCACGTCGGCGGCATGGGCGGCGGCGCTGCCGCCCTCGGCCGCGATCATCTCCGCGGTGCGCTCGGCCAGGCGCCGCTCGCGGTCGACCACCAGCACGCGCGCTCCGGCCAGCGCGAGCAGGATCGCCGTCGCGCGGCCGTTGCCGATGCCGTCCCCCGCGGCGCCGCCGCCGGTCACGATCGCCACCTTGCCCGCCAAGCCCGGGTCGTCCACGGTCGCGCTGAGCTTTGCCATTGCCATCCCCTGTGCGGATTGAGAGGGAGCGGGGCCCCGCCACGGTGCGGGCACCGGCCGCCTGCTGCGTGTAGCTGCACGGCTATCGGAGTTGCGGCGAATTGACAACTGGGGCGCGACGTGGAACACCCCCGCGCAGGAAGCCGCCACGCGCAGCGCCCGCCCATCACCCGTCCCGAGGAGAACCGCCATGCCCCGCATTGCCGAGCTGAAGCCTGCCGACATGACCCCCGCCCAGCGTGCCATCGCCGAGGAGCTTACCTCCGGACCGCACGGCGGCATCCGCGGCCCGCACGGGATCTGGCTGCGGGTTCCCGAGCTGGCCAGGCGCGCCCGCGCCCTGAGCGAATTCATCCGCTTCCAGTCCTCGCTGCCCAAGCGCCTGCTGGAGCTGGCGATCCTCGTCGGGGGCCGCTTCTGGAAGGCCGATTACGAATTCTACGCGCATGCCAAGCTGGGCCAGCAGGCCGGGCTGGACGAGGCGATCATCCGCGCGATCGCCGAACGGCGCCGCCCGACGTTCAGCGAGCCCAACGATGCGGTCGTCTACGACCTGTGCAGCGAGCTGCTCGAAACCCGCCGGGTCAGCGACGCCGCCTACAACAAGGCCGTCAAGGCCCTGGGCCTGCAGGCCGTCATCGAGGTCGTCGCCACCATCGGCTACTACTCGCTCGTCTCGCTGACGCTCAATGCCTTCGCGGTGCCGCTGCCGGCCGGCGAGAAGTCCCCCTTCCCGGACAAGTAAGAGGCCGCGGCTTCGAGACGCGCTTCGCGCTCCTCAGGAACGCGGGGAATTATTCCAACTTTGAATGCGAATTCGTATAAGGGCGCCAGCGGGCGCGAAGCGGCGCGCGGAGCCGGAATGCTCCGGGCACCGGCCGCCCGATCATCGCGATGGGCGGCGTTGCCGCAGCGTTGCCGCAGCGTTGCCGCACCGCTGCGAATGCGGCAAGATGGCCGCAGCCGCGCCTTGCCGCCCCTCACCTCGTTGGAGACGCACCATGGAATCGCTGCCCGCCACCCGTCTGCCGCTCTACCACTATTCGCTCGACTGGGACGCACTGTACCGGGAATATCCGGCGCCGGACGTGTGGGCGGAGACGATCTTCAAGTGGCCGGCCGAGCGCATCCGCGCGCTGCAGAACCGGCGCTTCCTGCAGATGATGGAAGTGGGCTGGGGCAACGGCTTCTACCGCCAGCGCTGGAGCCAGGCCGGCCTGAAGCCGGGGGACATCCGCAGCCTGGACGACATCGTGAAGCTGCCGACGTTCAACTCGGACGACATCAAGGCCAGCCAGCAGGCCGACCCGCCCTTCGGACAGATCACCGGCATCGACCTCAAGCGCGAGCTGCAGCACAATCCCATCAAGATGCAGACCAGCGGCGGCACGACGGGCAAGGCCCGCCCCACGCTCTATGGCGCGCTGGAGTGGGAAATGAACGGGATGCAGGTCGCCCGCACGATGTACATGCAGGGCGCGCGGCCCGGGGACGTGCTGCAGATCCCCGCCACGGCCTCCCTCGCCAACCTGGCCTGGTGCTACTACAAGGCGGCCCACGACTACCTGGGCATCATGCCGCTCACCACGGGCAGCGGCGTGGTGACGCCCAGCCTCAAGCAGCTCGAGCTGATGTGGGACTACGGCGTGAACATCCTCATGAGCTTCCCGGAGTACCTGACCCAGCTCGCCAAGGTGGCGCAGGAGGAGCTGCACCGCAACGTGGCCGACCTGAAGCTCAAGTTCATCCCGACCTACCTGGGTCCGGACACGGAGAACGTGCTGCGCACCGAGCTGGAGCGGCTCTACGGCTGTGACGTGTTCGACAACTACGGCACGCACGAGATTTCCAACGCCGCCTTCGAGGGCCCGGAAAAGGACGGCCTGTACCTGATCGAGGACTGCATCTACCTGGAGGTGATCGACGCGGAGACGGGTAAGCCGGCGGGGCCGGGCCAGCCCGGCAACCTGGTGGCGACGTCGCTCTTCCGGCGCATCCCGCCCATCATCCGCTTCAACCTGCGCGATCTGGCGGCGCTGCGGCCGCCCGGGCGCAGCGTGCTGGGCAGCGAGTTCCGGCGCATCGGCAAGTTCCTCGGCCGCAGCGACGACATGGTGAAGCTGCGCGCCACCAACGTCTACCCGATGGCCTGCCTGAATGCCGTGCGCAGCGACCCGCGCACCACGGGCGAATGGCTGTGCGTGGTGGACCGGCACACGGAGAGCGGGGCCATCCGCGACGAGATGGTGGTGCGCGTGGAGGTGCGTCGCACGGCCGGCGGCACGGAGGGCCTGGCCGGGGCGATCGCCAAGCGCCTCGCGATCGACCTGGGCGTGCGGGTGGACGTGGAGCTCGTGCCCGAGGGCAGCCTGGCCGAGGCGGCCAACCTGGGCCGCGAGGGCAAGGCGCGCCGCCTGCTGGACCGCCGCTTCAAGAAGGCGTGAGGCCGGCCGCGCGCCCGCCCGGCGCAGGGGCCGGCCCCGTCACGGGCCGGCCGGCCGGTCGCTCCCGGACGCTCCCGCTACGGGCTCAGGTCCACACGGCCAGGATGCCGCCCATGATCAGGAACGAGAGCAGCATGTAGCCGTTATAGAGCAGCACCAGCCTGGGCGGCCGCTGCTCGTAGAACAGGATCGCCAGGCTGGCCGCCCCGATGAAGCCCAGCCAGTTGAAGAAGCCCACCGCCACGCCCTGTCCCAGCGAAGCGGCCCCGGCATAGTGCACGGCGTGCACCAGCACCCACGCCAGCACGAACGTGCCGACCAGGTCCGCGAGGATCGCCTTGAGCATGCCGGCCTTCATCTGCGCCGCCGTGACGCCGGAGAGCGCCTGCCATTGCTTGCCGAACAGGAATGGCGAGTACCACAGCCAGCCCAGCAGGAACTTGGCGAGGGTGGCAACCCCCACCGCCCAGTAGTTGATGGGAAACGTCTGCATGGCCCCTCCCTTGTTGGGTCGTGAGTGGCGACCTGCTCCCACTGCACCCGGGATATCATACCCGGCGGTTAACTGAATAGCGGCAGGTGGCGGGCCGGCGCGCTCGTGCCGGGTGGTCAGAGGGATTCGGTTGCAAGAATGCAGGAATTCCTCGCGTTCCTGAGGAGCGCGAAGCGCGTCTCGCAGCCGCGGGGGCACCGGCCGCGGCCTTCCCCTCGACTGCGCTCGGGACAGGCGAGACGCCCCGCTGCGCGGGACTCCTCAGGCGCGCG
>JBGOUY010000231.1:0-7038 GCA_041477795.1 bacterium | reverse complement strand
CTTCCCTGCTTCCGCTGCAAACCCTACCGCGTTGCACCCCCGCCGTCCTGGCCCGCGCCTGCGCGCGGCATGCCAGTTCCGCCTGGGGGACCTCTATTTCTATCCACTCCCCCTCCCCACGTCAAGCACCAAGTGGGGGGAGAGGATCGATTCTTTCCGGATTGCTGCGGCGCGGCGCGGGGTACGACCTGCGTGTGGCCCCATTCCGGGCCGACAACGGCCGCGGCTCCGCTGCTCAGTCCGCCGGCGCGGCGGGCCACTGCACCGGCCGGAACTGCGCGGGATCGACGAGCAGGCTGCGGGCGGCAGGCTCGTAGGCACCGTCCACATGGAATGCGTAGCGGCCCTGCACCTGGCCCACCGACGCGCGGAGCACCGGCCTGCCCTCCACCTCCACGACGGCGCCGGCGTCCGGCTCCACATCCAGGGGCAGCACCGCGCCCACGGCCAGTCCGCGCGCCGCATCGGCGACGCTCATCTGGCCCATGCGCACCTGCACGCCATAGGTCAACCAGCGCAGCACCGTGTCCTCGCTCAGCCGTTCCGCCCCCTGTGCGTCCATCTGCAGGGGCGGAATGACCGTGCTCTCCCTCAGGCGCTCCAGCAGCGGCTCCAGCATCTGGCGCGGCAGGCACCAGGTGAAGCGCGAGGAGAGGTTGCGTCCGGCCAGGTGAATCTGCGCCACCAGGCAGTTCTCGTGGGGATTGCGCACCCGCGCGCGGAACGGATACGTCGTGATCTTGCGCAGCCGCGCCGTCACCGCGTGCACGTCGCCCCAGCACTCGGCGAAGTCGCCCAGCAGCGCCTGCACGATGCGCTGCAGCCGCGCCTGGTTCCCCGGCGTCAGCTTGCCCCCGCTCCCGGCCGGGCTACCCTGGCGCAGGCAGAAGGCGGCGAAGCGATTATCCACGACGAACAGGCTCGTGCCTTCGAGCGGCGCCAACTCGAAGAAGTAGATCGGCCGCGGCCGCCGCAGGGTGGCGTAAAACGTGGAGAACTTCATCTCCTCGAAGACCGACGCCCCTGCGTACACCTCCACGCCCGCCTGCTCGAACAGCGTTTCCTCCACGCGCCGCGTCCAGCGGTAGAGGATCGTGTCCAGCACTGGATAGTGGCCGAAGCGCAGCCGCTCGGCGTTCATGAAATCGTAGGGGACGATCTGCACGGCCAACTCTCGACGTTGGGGTGCGCGCCTACTTGCGCAGGGCGAGGATGCGCACGCCCAGGTTGCGGCCATTGATCAGCACGATCTCGCCCTGGGCAATGGTGTGGCCCTCCAGCACCAGTTCCACCGGATCGCCCACCGTGCGGCTGAGCTGCACCACGCTGCCATACGACAGCTTCATCAGGTCCCGCCCGTTCAGCGTCACCGAGCCCATCTCCACATTCACCTTGCGCGGAATGGAGAGCAGCACGTCGCTGGAAATGGCCCCGGTCAGCGCGGGCGCGGGCGCCTCGGGCCGTACACCCACCGCCGACGGCCGGGATACTTCCATGCCGGCCGGCACGCCCTCGCCGAAGGCTCCCGACCCGGAACGCTCCAGATCGTCCAGATTCAGCTCCACCACCGGCTCGTCAGCGAGACTCACGTCCGGCGCCGCCTGGAAGTCGTCCTGGAAGCGTTCGTCCCAGTCGGCCTGCTCCACTGCGGCGCTGGCGGTCAGCGTTTCCGGCATCGCGGCCGCCTTGCGGAAGGGATCGGGCATGCCCATCGGCGGCGGGGCCACGTCGCCCAGGCTCTCCAGCGCGCTGTCGTCGATCTCCACGTCCGGCATGGCCTCGAACGGCGTATTGTCCACCCCTTCGCTGGCCTCCTCCGCCACGTCCAGCTCGATGCCCTCGTCGGCGCTGGTGTCCAGCGCGGCGTCCATCGCCGTGACTTTTCCCGCGGAGGGCGCCACATCCGCTTCGGCGCTGCCCGGCGTGGGCTCACTCAGGCCCACTTTGTCCAGGTCCACCGCATCCAAATCCACGTCCGGCATGGCCTCGAAATCCGACTCGGACATGTCCAGGTCCAGGTCGCCCGGCGCCACGGAGAGCATCTCTCCGCCCCCGCCCGCCTCGTCGTCCAGCGCGAACGTTTCCGCCGCCGCGCCGCTTCCACGCTCGGCGTCGGTGCCGAGGGAGAAGTCCACGTCTTCGGGAAGCTCCAGCTCCGTGTCGGAGATCTCCGCTGCCTCCGCCTCGTCGCCGGCCAGGTCGAGGCCTGCGCCCGCAGCGGAAACCTCCGCCCCGCCCGTCTCGTCGCCCAGGTCCAAATCCAGGTCGTCGCCCAATTCCGCCGCTGCGGCTGCGGCCGCCTCGCCTGCGCTCTCGTCGCCCAGCTCCAGGTCGAGCTCGCCCTCCAGGTCCAGCCCACCGCCTGTCTCGTCCGCCCCGGCTACAGTCGCCCCTCCGCCACTTTCGTCACCCAGATCCAGGTCGCCGCCCAGGTCCAGGTCGCCAGCCCCAGCCTCCTTCCCGCCCCCTAAGTCGAGGTCACCCCCCAGATCGAGATCGCCGCCCAGGTCGACATCACCGGCCTCGGCCGCCTTGTTGTCGCCCAGATCCAGGTCCAGGTCGCCGCCCAGATCCAGATCGTCCAGGCCGTCCCCGCTCTTGGCCCCCTTGCTGTCGCCCAGATCGAGATCCAAGTCGCCGCCCAGATCCAGATCGTCCAGACCGCCCCCGCTCTTGGTCGCCTTGCTGTCCCCGCTCTTGGCCCCCTTGCTGTCGCCCAGATCGAGATCCAAGTCGCCGCCCAGATCCAGATCGCCCAGCTCGCCAGCGGCGCCAGCCTTCGGATCGGCATCCAGCCGCACCTCGTTGTCCAGATCGGCGAAGAGCTGGTCATCATCCAACGAGAGGTCGTCCAGATTGACGTCGAGGTTCAGGTCGTCGTCGAGTCCGCTGCCGGTTTGCCGGTGTTCCGTGGCCATGGGTTACTCCGTGGGTGCCGAACCGCCGCGCCTTATCCCAGGGGCGTCGCACTGCCTGGCCCGCTGCTGCTCACGCAGGGGCTGCAAGTCATTGAACGTTGCGCTGGGCCTCAGCGGCCAGCCATAGTAGATTCATGCCAAAGTGTGCCCGAATCGGCCTGCGCAATAAAGTGTATTCCGCCACCGCTCCCGCCAGCGACCGGTGCCAAACCGGGCTCTCCGGCCGCTCTGCGCCGCACGCGCCCGCATCCCGCGGCCCGGCCGGGTGCTGCCGCGGCGGTCGCGCGCCAATCGCCGCATTGCGCAGGTCGCCATGAGCGCCCAGCCCTTTGCGGCGATCGCGCCGGAACTGGAGCGCCACGGCATCTCCGTGGATTCCGCCACGGCCCGGCGCATCGAGCGCTACGCCGCCCTGCTGGAACACTGGAACCGGCGCATCAACCTGATCGGCGCCCGCGACGCCGCCACCCTGTGGCAGCGCCACATCCTGGACTGCCTGATGCTGGAGACCGTGCCGCGGCCTGCATCCCTGCACACCTGGCTGGACGTGGGCTCCGGCGGAGGACTGCCCGGCCTGCTGCTGGCCCTGCTCCATCCCGATGACCGCGTCACCGCCGTGGAATCCGTGGCCAAAAAGGCGACCTTCCTGCAGGAGGCCGCGCGCCAGCTCGCGCTCGGCAATTTCACCTGCATCCACGGCGACGTGTGGCGCCTGGCCGAGGCGCCGGGCTTCACCCCCAGCGACGCGCTCGTCGCCCGCGCGTTCAGCTCCCTGGCCGACCTGCTTGCCCTGGGCTGCGCCCTGGTGCGGCCGGGCGGCAGCGTCTGGGCCATGAAGGGCCGCCGCTGGGAAGCCGAGCTGGAGGCCGTGCCGCCATCTATCCGCGCGCGATACGAGCCGATCCCGGGAATTCATGCCTACCGTCTCGCGCCTGCCCGCCCGGCGGTGCGAAGCGCCACCGCGCCCCGGGAGGGAGACGGCTGGGTGCTGGTCTTCCAACGCCTCGCGGCGGTCGCTACTGAGGCCTGATCACCTCGTCGATGCGCCGATTCAGAGCCTGCTTCTCCGGCGTGTCGTTGCGGAAGCGCGGCCGGAATTCCCCATAGCCGATCACCTGCATGCGCTGCCCCTTCACCCCTTCGCCCTGGAAGAAGCGCGCCACCGCGCTGGCCCGCGCAGCCCGCGATGCCTCTTGCGAGAGCATCCATAGGCGTCTAAGCAAAATTCAGGCATTTTCCGTTGCCTTGGGGGGCGCGGGCGTATTTTTCGGTCGGCCGCGCTTCCTGGGCCTGCCTGCCGGGCCCATCGCACGGGAGCGTCCCTGGCTGCGGAGGCAGCCCGGTAATCCGCGCTATGTCGCTCGTCGTCGTCAGGGTCTCTACTGGAGAGATTCCGCTCCGGCGCGGGCAGGAGCCCTGCGGATGCCCGGCGGTGTGCGGGTGCCCGCCACGGCCGAGGGGAGGGCTGCCCCAGCCAACCCGCAAGAAAGGATGCGATCCATGGAACGCTACAACCTGGTCGTGATCGGCGGCGGTTCTGCGGGCCTCGTGGTCGCCGCCGGTGCCGCGGGACTGGGTGCGCGGGTGGCGCTGGTGGAGCGGGGCAAGATGGGGGGCGACTGCCTGAACTACGGCTGCGTACCCTCCAAAGCCCTCCTGCGCAGCGCCAAGGCCGCCTCCCAGCCGCGCGACGCGCGCTTCGGCGTCGCCTCCGTCAGCCCGGCCCTGCAGTGGAAGGACGTGGCAGCGCGGGTGCAGTCCGTCATCGCCGCCATCGCACCGCACGACTCGGTCGAGCGCTTCCAGTCCCTCGGCGTGGACGTGGTGCAGGGCAGCGGACGCCTCGCTTCGCCCCACCGCGTAGAGGTGGAGCTGAGCGACGGCGGCACGCGCACGCTGGAGGGCACCGCCTTGGTACTCGCCACCGGCAGCGGGCCGCTGGTGCCGCCCGTGCCCGGGCTGGCCGAAGCGGGCTACCTCACCAACGAGACGGTGTTCACCCACCCCGAGCAGCCGCGCCGCTTGTGTGTGCTGGGGGGCGGTCCGATCGGCCTGGAGCTGGGCCAGGCCTTCGCCCGGCTGGGTTCGCGCGTGACGGTGGTGGAGCTGCTGCCGCGCATCCTGCCGCGCGAGGATGCGGACGCCGCGGAGGTGGTCGCGCGCTCCCTGCGCGCCGACGGCATCGACCTGCGCACCGGGCTGCAGGCGGTGCGCGTGGAGCGTGGCCCGGGGGGCAAGCGCGTGCTGTGCCGCCCGGCCGGGCAGGCCGACGCGCCGCAACAGGCCATCGAAGTGGACGAGATCCTCGTGGCGGTGGGCCGCCGCGCCAGCCTGGAGGGCCTGGGCCTGGAGGCCGTCGGCGTAGCCACGGAGCGCGGCCGCCTGAAGGTGGACGCGCGCCTGCGCACCACCGTGCCGTCCATCTACGCCTGCGGCGATTGCGTGGGCCCGTTCCAGTTCACCCACATGGCCAACCAGCAGGCGCGCGTCGTGATCCAGAACGCCCTGCTGCCCTTCAAGACCCGCATCGACTACCGCGTGGTGCCCTGGTGCACGTTCACCGACCCGGAGCTGGCGCGGGTGGGGCTGAGCGAGGACGAGGCGCGCGAGCGCGGCACGCCCTACCGCACCCTCACCGTGCCCCTGGAAGAGATGGACCGTGCCGTGTGCGACGGGGTGACCGAGGGCTTCCTCAAGATTTTGACCCCCCCCGGGCGCGATGTTATTCTGGGAGCGACCCTGGTGGGGGCCCATGCGGGCGAGCTGCTGCACGAGATCGTGCTGGCCATGCACGCCCGACTGCGCCTGCGCGACATCGCGGCCACGGTGCACATGTATCCGACCCTGGCGGAAATTTTCCGCCGCGCCGGGGACGAATCGCGCAAGGCCGGCTTCACGCCTGGCATCCGGCGGATCTTCGCCGCCTACCTGCGCTGGCAACGCCGCTGAGGAGCCCGATCATGATCGCCGTCCCCGCCTCGCCCACGCCTGCGACCCGCTCCGATGAGTCCACGCCGCTGCTGCTGGCCGAGTCCTCCGGCGGCATCGGCACGATCACCTTCAACCGCCCGGCCCAGCTCAACGTGCTCACGCGCGCCATGCTGGAGGCGCTGCGGGCCCAGTTGCAGGCCTGGCGCGAGGCGCCGGACGTGCGCGTGATCGTGCTGGCGGCGCAGGGCAAGGCCTTTTCCGCCGGGCACGACCTGAAGGAGTTGGCCGCCACGCCGCGCCGCGAGGTGGAGAGCCTGTTCGCACTGTGCACGGAGGTGATGGAAGCGGTGCGGCTGCACCCGCGGCCCGTCATCGCGCAGGTGCAGGGCATCGCCGCCGCGGCGGGCTGCCAGCTCGTCGCAAGCTGCGACCTGGCCGTGGCCTCCGAGCAGGCCCGCTTCGGCACCACCGGCATCAAGGCCGGTCTCTTCTGCTCCACGCCCATGGTGCCCCTCTCGCGGGTCGTGCCGCACAAGGTCGCGCTGGAGATGCTGCTGACGGGCGACCTGATCGACGCAGCCCAGGCCGAGCGCGCCGGGCTGGTCAACCGCGTGGTGCCGGCCGCGGCGCTGGCCCAGACGACGCGGGAGCTGGCCGGCCGCATCGCCGCGCGCAGCCCCTATGCCGTGCGCCTGGGCAAGGCGGCGTACTATCGCCAGCGCGAGCTGGACGTGCCGGCCGCCTACGAGGTGGGCCGCACCGCCATCGTCACCAACACCCTCGCGCCCGATGGCCAGGAGGGTATCGCCGCCTTCCTGGAAAAGCGCGCTCCCCACTATCGGGAGTGATCCCGAGGCAGCGTTGCCGTTGGCAATAGCGCTCGTCGCTCCAGTGCTTTCCTTCCGCCGCGGCTTGTCGAGCGGCCCCGCGCCATGGCATGGCTGAGCGGTGTACCGCCGGCGGAGCCGATCCGGCCCCCGCACCGGCGGTCCGGCCGCGCACTCCATCGCAGGAGACCGCAGGCATGCCCCCCGCACGGCGATTGCAGGACCGCTGCGCCGTCATCACCGGCGCCAATCAGGGTATCGGGGCCGCCACGGCCCGCGTCTTCGCCCGCGAGGGCGCGCACCTGCACCTGTGGGATCGCCGCAGCGACGGCATGGCCGCGCTGCTGGAGGACGCGCGCGCT
>JBGOUY010000259.1:0-6235 GCA_041477795.1 bacterium | reverse complement strand
TTTCCCCTTGCGTTCGGCGGTCAATCGGCTATAAAAGCAAGAGCACGGGCCGCCCCGCAAGCGGCTCCATCGCTTCACCCACCGTGGCACCTGACGCTGCGTCCGCCATGATGATCCGGCCTCTGTCCCGCTCG
Organism: bacterium; assembly: GCA_041477795.1. Lineage (GTDB taxonomy): Bacteria > SAR324 > SAR324 > SAR324 > JACQKK01 > DATFMP01. The sequence continues at coordinate 6,101 of JBGOUY010000259.1, read as the reverse complement.
GCGCCCCGCTTCCCAGCGGATCGTTTAGCCCCGGCCGCATCCATTCTGGCATCCGTATTGCTCGTATCGGGCATCATTACGCCCGGCGCAGCGAGCCCGCTTCGGTAATCCCCTCTCCGATCCACTGAAGAGACAGGAGCATCACCCGGCGGGCGCCCGAAACGCCCCGGCGGGGGCGATGACGTATGCGCAGTGCGACGGTTGCGCAGCCAGATGTGCAGCCAATGGCGCAGAAACCCATGGCCAGGAATCCCTCCGCGCGTGAAGCGGCGGCAGGCGGCGGAGCGATCGGCACTCAGCATCAGCGAAGGAGTCCGGCAATGAACGGTGCAGAAGCCTTGATCGAGGCACTCAAGCGCGAAGGTGTGCAGCACATCTTCGGCATCTCCGGCGGCGCGGCGCTGCCCATCTACGACGCGCTGGCCCAGCCCGCCGCGGCGAGCATCTTCAACGTGCTGGTGCGCCACGAGCAGGCCGCCGCGCACATGGCCGAAGGCTATGCCAAGGCCACGGGCAAGGTGGGCGTGTGCCTGGCCACCTCCGGCCCCGGCGCCACCAACCTCGTCACCGGCATCGCCGATGCGACCCTGGATTCCGTGCCCATCGTCGCCATCACGGGCCAGGTGCCCACCGCCGCCATCGGCACGGACGCCTTCCAGGAGTCGGACATCATGGGCATCACCATGCCCATCGTCAAGCACAGCTACCAGGTGCGCAATGCGGAGGACATGGGCCGCATCGTGGCCGAGGCCTTCTACATCGCGCGCACCGGGCGCCCCGGGCCGGTGCTGATCGACGTGCCGCGCGACGTCTCGCAGGCCCCCGTCTCCGAGTTCCGCTATCCCGAGCGCGTCAGCATCCGCGGCTACCACGTGCACCAGGCGGCGGACGCCAAGGACGTGGAGGCCGCCGCGGCCCTGATCGGCGCGGCCAAGAAGCCCGTGCTCTACGTGGGCGGCGGCGTCATCGGCGCCGAGGCGCACCTGGAGTTGCTGGCGCTGGCCGAGAAGATCGACGCGCCCGTGACCACCACGCTGATGGGGCGCGGGGCCATCCCCGATCGGCACCCGCTCGCCCTCAACATGCCCGGCATGCACGGCACGGTCTACGCCAACTGGGCCATCCGCGACTGCGACCTGCTGATCGCCGTCGGCGTGCGCTTCGACGACCGCGTGACGGGCAACCTGAAGAAGTTCGCCGTCAACGCCCAGGTGATCCACGTGGAGGTGGACCCGGCCGAAGTGCACAAGAACCGCTACGCCCAGGTCTCCATCCTCGCCGATGCCAAGGACGCGCTGGTCAAGCTGCACGCCGCCTGCAAGCGCGCCAAGCACACCGAATGGCGCCGCCAGATCGCGCAGTGGAAGGAGGAGCAGCCCCTGCGCTATGCGCAGAACGGCACGCTCAAGCCCCAGTACATCATGGAGGTGCTCTCCGAGCTGACCGACGGCGAGGCGATCCTGGCCACGGACGTGGGCCAGCACCAGATGTGGGCTGCGCAGTACTATCCCTTCAAGCGCCCCCGCCAGTGGCTCACCTCCGGCGGGCTGGGCACGATGGGCTTCGGCCTGCCGGCGGCGCTGGGCGCCAAGTTCGCCCGGCCCAGCGAGGACGTGTGGCTCGTCACCGGCGACGGCAGCTTCCAGATGAACCTGCAGGAGCTGGCCACCTCGGTCTGCTACGGCGTGCCGGTCAAGATCGCCCTGTTCAACAACCAGGCCCTGGGCATGGTCAAGCAGTGGCAGGACCTGTTCTACGGCAACCGCCACAGCGGCGTCGACCTGTCCCGCGGCCCGGACTTCAAGCTGCTGGCCGAGGCGTACGGCTGCGTGGGCATCACGGTCAGCAAGCCCGAGGAGGTGCGCCCCGCCCTGGAGCAGGCGCGCGAGATCGACGACCGCACCGTGCTGATCGACTTCCAGATCGATCCGGGCGAGCACGTCTATCCCATGATCCCCTCCGGCCTGTCCGTGCAGGAGATGCGTCTGCAACCCGTCGAGTGAACCGAGCCGCCGGGGTGCGCCGCACCCCGGCACTGTCCACATGCCGTCCCAGCCCCCAGCGCCAGAGGCCGTCCGTGAATGCACCCTCGCCTGATCCGTCCGACACCGCCCCGCGCAAGCACACCATCTCCGTGATGGTGGAAAACCGCCCGGGCGTGCTGGCCCGCGTGGCCGGGCTCTTCGCCCGCCGCGGCTTCAACATCAACAGCCTCGCCGTCAGCGCCACGGAGAACCCGGACATCTTCCGCATGACCATCGTCACGATGGGCAACGAGGCGCACCTGATGCAGGTGATCAAGCAGCTCAACAAGCTGATCGACGTGATCACCATCTACGATCACACGGGCGAGGACCTGATCGAGCGCGAGATCGCCCTCATCAAGCTCAAGGCCACCGTGGCCAATCGCATGGAGATCATGCAGCTCGCTACGGTCTTCCACGCCGAGATTCTCATCATCTCCCCGGCGGACGAGACGCTCATCGTCGAGATCACCGGCGAGGAGGCGCGCATCGACGCCTTCCTGGAGACGCTCTCCAAGTTCGAGATCCTGGAGTTCGTGCGCACGGGCAAGATCGCTTTAGTGCGCGGCGCCCGGCAAACCTGAACGGCTGAGACGGCATGGCCCGCTATCCCTATTCCATCGTCGACGTGTTCACCGATCAGCCGTTCGGCGGCAATCCGCTGGCGGTGTTCCTGGATGCCGAGCGCATCCCGGCGGCGCTCTACCCGCGCATCGCCAAGGAGCTGAACCTGTCCGAGACGACGTTCGTGCTGCCCCCGGCCGACGCGTCCAACCACTTCCACGTGCGCATCTTCACGCCCGTGGCCGAGCTGCCCATGGCCGGGCACCCCACGGTGGGCACGGCCTACGTGCTCACACGCGCGGGGCGCTTCGATCCGGCGGCCAGCGGCGGCGTGCTGCGCCTGGAGGAGGGCGTGGGGCTGGTGCCCGTCACCATCGAGCCGGGGGCGCCCGGTAACGCCGGCAAGGCCGGCACGGCGGGGCCCGGCCAGATCACCATGCAGCAGCCGCTGCCCACCTTTGGCCCGGAGTTCCCCGACCGCGCCGCCGCGGCCGCGGCGCTGGGCCTGAGCGAGGCCGACCTGCTGCCCGGCGCGCCCGTGCAGATGGTCTCCTGCGGCGTGCCGTTCTGGTTCATCGGCCTGCGCGGGCTGGCCGCGATCCGGCGCGCCCGCGCCCGCGTGGACTTGTGGGAGCGGCACTTCGCCAGCTCGCCCGCCCACGCCCTGTTCTGCTTCACCCTGGAGACCGAGCACGCGGGGAGCCACGTCCACTCGCGCATGTTCGGCGTGGGCCTGGGCATCGGCGAGGACCCGGCCACCGGCAGCGCCAGCGGCCCGCTGGGCTGCTACCTGCTGCGCCACGGCCTGCTGCCGCGCAAACCGGTGGCCCGCATCGTCTCCGAGCAGGGCATCGAGATGGGCCGCCCGAGCTTCCTCCACATCACCATCGACAGCGCCGGCGACGCCGTCACGGCCGTCCACGTGGGCGGGCGCAGCGTGCCCATGGGCCACGGCGAGCTGGAGCTGTAGCGCCGGGCCGCCGGCACAGCGGCGCCCCGCTTGCGGCCGCGCCGATCTGCGCTAGAATGGACGCCGCACCCTTCACTTCGCGAGGCGCGCCAGCGCAGCGATGGCCAAGCCCGATTTTGCCTTCCGCACCGCCAGCCAGACCGTCCGCGCGACGGAGCAGGCCGGCGTCTACCGCGCCGAGCCGGCGGGGGCCCTGCTGCGCCTCGCCGTGGAGCGCCAGGAGGTGCCCGCGGCGCTGCTGGATGCCTCCATGCGCCGCGCGGTGGCGGCCTGGGTGATCGCCCGCGGGGGGCGCACGCTGCACCTCAACGGCGAGCGCGCGGCGATCCGCCCCGAGGCGCTGGAGCGCCCGCCGGCGGGGCCCGTGCGGCGGCTGGTGAGCATCGCCCCCTCCAACGCGGAGATCGTGGGCGCCCTGGGCGCCATGCAGCGGCTGGTGGGCACCGAGTCCAGCTCGGACTTCCCGCCGGAGGTGCTGCGCCTGCCGCGCCTGGGGCCGGACCTGGCGGTGGATCTGGACGCGCTCGCCGCGCTGGAGCCGGATTTGGTGCTGGCCAGCCTCACCGTGCCCGGCATGGAGCGCAACGTGGCGGGGCTGGACGCGCTGGGCCTGCCGATGCTGGTCACGGCGCCCACCTGCCTGGCCGATATCCGTGCGGACATCCGGCGCATCGGCGCGGCCCTGGACGCGGCCGAGCGTGCCGCGGCGGTGGTGGCGACGATGGATGCCGACCTGGCGGCGCTGCGCGCGCAGGCGCGCGGGCGGCCCCCCGTGCGCGTGTTCCTGGAGTGGTGGCACGAGCCCATGTTCACCCCCGGCGCCGCCTGCTGGAGCAACGAGCTGATCGAGGCGGCGGGCGGGGTCAACGTGTTCCGCGCGCTGCCCGGCCAGAGCGCGCAGGTGGAGCCGGACGCCGTCGTGGCGGCCGATCCGCAGGTGATCTTCCTCGCCTGGTGCGGCGTGCCCTTTGACAAGCTCCGGCCCGAGCGCGTGCTGCGCCGGCGCGAGCTGGCCGGGGTCTCGGCCATCCGCGCGGGGCGGGTCTATGCGGTGGACGAATCGTTGCTGGGCCGGCCCGGGCCGCGCGTGGTGCAGGGCGTCGCCGCCATGGCCGCGGCGATCCGGGCGGCCGCTGGCTGAGCCGACGCTGCAGCGCACGGAAGTGCAGGACGGCGAAGCAGGACGGCGCTCAATAGCGCGGCAGGCTGGTGTCGATCTCGATGGACCATGCGTCGATGCCGCCGCGCATGGAGCCCACGTTCTGGAAGCCCTTCTGCTGCAGGAACACCGCGGCGTTGAGGCTGCGGATGCCGTGGTGGCAGTAGCAGACGATGGCGGTCTCCTTCGGCCACTCGGTGAGGATCTGTTCCAGCAGATCGTCGCTGATGAGCTGTCCGGCCGCCAGGTGCACGAGCTCCCATTCCGAGGGCTCGCGCACGTCCAGCAGGCGCGGCGGGGTGGGGGAGGCGAGCTGGGCGGCTACTTCCTGCACGGTGTATTCGCGCGGTCGCTGCATGGGGCTGCGTTCCCTGCGTTGGCAAGTGGGCGGGGCGCGCGTGCGGCGCCGCCGGGACGGCACCGCGGATGCCGTGCGGGCCTTCAGCATGGAGCATGGCGTCCGGCGCGCCGCATTGTCAAACGCCGCGTGCGGCCGTTCGGCGCCCCTTGGCGCCCGCGCGGCCGATCCACTCCAGGGAAAGGGAGCCGTGAAGCGCACGAAGATGCAGACGCAGCCGCAGGCCACGCCGGTGCTCCGCATGCCGTGGGACGACGCCGCGCTGGGCCGGCTGCGGCGCGCCCTGCAGGAGGGCGCCGTGATGACCTATCCCACCGAGACCTCCTACGCGCTGGGGGGCAACGCCCTGCTGCCGCAGGTGAGCGAGGCCGTCTATGCGCTCAAGGGCCGCCCGGCGGACAAGGCGCTGCTGCTGCTGGTGGATGGCGCGGCGGGGCTGACGGGCTGGGTGCGCGAGGTGCCGCCCGTGGCCGAGGCCCTGATGGAGCACTTCTGGCCGGGGCCGCTCACGCTGGTGTTCCACGCGGGGCCCAACCTGCCGCCGCAGCTCGCCAGCGAGCGGGGCACGGTGGCCCTGCGCTGGAGCTCGCACCCGCTCATCGCCGCGCTGCTGCGGCTGGGCGGCGTGCCGCTCATCGGCACCAGTGCCAACCCCAGCGGCACGCCGCCCCTGCACTCGGTGCAGGAGGTGCTGGCGGCCTTCCCGCGCGGGATCGACCTGGCGCTGGATGGCGGCCGCACGTCCGGCGGCGCGCCCTCGTCCCTGGTCGACACCACCGCGCTGCCTCCGCGCCTGCTGCGCGAGGGGGCCATCCCGCGCGCCGCGCTGCAGGCGGCGCTGCCCCGCTTCCCGCTGGCCTGAGGCATGCGCCGCGCACGAGGGCGATCCCGCCCGGCGGCCGCGCACGGCCCCTGCCGACCGCGCGGCCTGTGCGTGCCGTGAGCGCCGCGAGCGGCTGGAAACCCGTCACGCTGGAGCTGCCCAGCCTGGCGGCCACCCGCGCCGCCGGGCTCGCGCTGGGGCGG
>JBGOUY010000425.1:0-2681 GCA_041477795.1 bacterium | reverse complement strand
CTTCCCTGCTTCCGCTGCAAACCCTACCGCGTTGCACCCCCGCCGTCCTGGCCCGCGCCTGCGCGCGGCATGCCAGTTCCGCCTGGGGGACCTCTATTTCTATCCACTCCCCCTCCCCACGTCAAGCACCAAGTGGGGGGATCAGAAGTGGTTGTCGCCGTGGAATTCCTGCCAGTGGCTGTACAGCACGAAGGACACGATGGCAACCAGCACGGCAAACGAAACAATCGTCAGGATCAGGTTCATCATTCCTCTCGCGCGTCCGCGGCGCGTCAGCTCGCCTTATCCTGCAGATCTCTCCGCCGCAGTCCGAACTCGAGGCAGGCCAGCTCCACGGCGATGTCGAAGAAGTCCCGCGGCAGCTCCACGTAGCGCAGCGTCTTGCCCTTGCGCCAGCAGACCTCCTCGTTCGCCAACCCGTGCCCGGAAACCTTGTGGTAGTCGTACCACTCGAAGGCGTTCAGGTACTGCAGCCGCGTCACCACCAGGTCGCCGTGCGTCTCCGAGTGCAGCACGGGCCCCTGCAGCTTGGCGTTGTCGCCGTCCGCGCTGCGGCCCAGGTAGAGCCGGAAGTCCTTCTTACCCCAGATGAAGTGCAGCAGCCACACGCCGCCCTTCTCCTCCGAGAAGAAGATGGCAAACGTGTTGTTGCCGATGGTGTGCGTCTTCATGTCTGGCATCGTCTCCGTCGCTCGCTGCCGTGGCCCGCGGCCGGGTGCAACGCCGCCCTCCGCGCCGCCTTCCTCATTCCCAAGCCTAGCGGGGCCGGCCTCGCAGGAGCAAGAACTTTCTCACCGCCGCCAGGATCTCCTCCGCTGCCCCCGGCACGGCCCAACGCACCTCCGGGTGCTTGCGGAACCACGTGCCCTGCCGCTTGGCGTACTGGCGGGTGCGCTGCGCGATCGCGGGCTCCAGCGCCTCGCGGGTGGCAGGGTCGCCGCCCTCGCACAGCCAGCGCGCGATCTCCCGGTAGCCGATGGCCTGCATGGGTTTGAGCGACGGGCCGTAGCCCCGCGCCAGCAGGCCCCGCACCTCCTCGATCCAGCCCCGCGCCAGCATCTCGCGCACCCGCGCGTCGATGCGCGCAACCAGCGCCTTGCGTTCCCACTGGAAGCCGACCGCAAGCACCGCGGCCGGCGCGCTGCGGAAGGGCTGCGCGGCCCGGTACGCGCTGAGCGGCCGCCCGCTCGCCTCGTACACCGCCAGCGCCCGCGCAATGCGCGCCGGATCGTTGGGGTGGATCGCCGCCGCCGCGACCGCGTCGACCCGCGCCAGCGCGGCGTGCAGCGCCGCCGGCCCCTGCTCGGCCAGCCGCGCCTCCACCGCCCGCTGCACCTCTGCCGGCACCTGCGGCACGGGCGCCAGCCCGTACAGCAGCGCCCGGTAGTACAGCCCCGTGCCGCCGCACAGGATCGGCACGTGCCCTCGCGCGGCGATGCTTGCGATGGCCGCCCGCGCCGCCGCCACGTAGCGCCCCGCGGAAAACGCCTCGTCCGGCTCCACCACGTCGATCAGGTGATGGGGCACGCGCGCCCGCTCGGCTGCGCTGGGCTTGGCGGTGCCGATGTCGAAATGCCGGTAGACCTGCAGCGAGTCCGTGTTGACGATCTCGCCCCCGCACGCCTCCGCCAGCGCCAGCGCCAGCCCCGACTTGCCGCTCGCCGTCGCACCCAGCACCGCCACGAGCGGCGGCAGCGCGGGCGCGGGCGAAACCTCGCGCTGCGCGGCGGCCGTCATGGCGCCCTTCCCGCGACGGCGCTTGACAGACCGCCGCTGCACTCGGCTAGAATCAGGTTTGACGAATGCGCAGTCCGTCCCATAGAGGGCATTAAAGCCCATCCGGATGCGATTGTTGAGTCCCCTTGCGCCGCCTTCGGCTGCCGGCGTGGCCAGCCGCCCTGCGGCTCGCGTCGGCGCGCTGCGGCAACCGGCTACCCCGCGTCGCCCCGGCGCGGACGCCCCCTAACGGTCTCAATCCACAGCCAGGTGATCACACGATGAGCCAGGACGCTCCCGGTGGATTCGCAGGCAAGCTCCTGCGAGTGAATCTATCGTCCGGCAAGATCGGGACGGAGACTTTCAGCGAGCAGGAGTGGAAGGACTACCTCGGCGGCGTCGGCATCGGCGCCAAGATTCTCTACGAGGAAGTGCCGCCCCATGTGAACTGGGACGATCCGGAGAATCGGCTCGTGATGGCCACCGGGCCCTTCGCCGGACTGCCCGTGTGGGGCACCGGTGGGCTCACCGTCGTCACGCGCGGCGCCCTCACCAACGGCGCCACCTCCACCCAGGCCAACGGCTTCTTCGGCGCCAATCTCAAGTACTCCGGCTACGACGCCATCGTGCTGCAGGGCCAGGCCAAGAACTGGGTCTATCTCTACATCCACGACGACACGGTCGAGCTGCGCGACGCCAGGCACCTGCTGGGCAAGGACACCTGGGAGACCCAGGACGCGCTGCAGGAGGAGACCGGCTTCCGCGGCCACCAGCTCAGCGTGTACACCAGCGGCGTCGCTGGCGAGAACAAGGTGCGCTTCGCCGCCATCCATGGCGACTACGGCCACGTGGCCAGCAAGAACGGATGCGGCGCGGTGCTGGGAGACAAGAAGGTCAAGGCCGTTGCCATCGTGCGCGGCAGCAAGGCGCTGCCCGTGGCGGACCCCAAGGGCCTGTTCCAGATG
>JBGOUY010000024.1:0-23569 GCA_041477795.1 bacterium | reverse complement strand
GGTGATCACCCAGAACGGCGAGGCCAAGGCGGTGCTCCAGGACATCAAGAGCTTCGAGCAAACCCAGTCAACGCTGGCGCTGCTGAAGATCCTGGCGCTGGGCCACCGTCAGATCGAGCAGGGCCAGGTGAAGCCGGCAGCGGAGGTATTTCGGCGTCTCCGCGAGCGGCGTAAGCATCGTTGATGGCATTCACGATTCTTTTCACCGACGATGCGGAGCGCGACCTGGAGGAGATTGAAGCGTATATTGTCCTCCACGACTCGGCTGGGAAAGCGGAGCAGGTCGTGGTCCGCATTGAACGGACCGTTGCCAACCTGGCGGAAGCGCCGGATCGAGGCGCCCACCCGCCAGAATTGCTGGCGCTTGGCATCCGGGATTTCCAGGAAGTCTTCTGCAAGCCCTGTCGCATCGTCCATGAAATCGGCGACGACACCGTGACCGTCGTGCTGATTGCCGATGGCCGCCGCGACATGCAAAGCCTGTTGCAGCGCAGGCTCCTGGGGGCATCATAGGGGCTGGCGCAAGCCAACCCCTTGCACTTCCGCCCGCCGCCTGGCCCCGCCTCCCCGCTTTATATCCGCCGCCGGTTCAGGTACGCTGACCGACGGACGTTTCTTCGCCAACCCCCTCACCTCGCGTCAGGACGCCGCTCTGTGTACGAGACTTCCGCTATCCGCAAGGGCCTTAAGCTGGAAATCGACGGCGACCCGTGGGTGGTTGTCGACTTCCAATTCGTCAAGCCCGGCAAGGGCAACGCCTTCACCCGCTGCCGCGTGAAGAACATGGTCACCGGCTCCGTGCTGGACAAGACGTGGAAGTCCGGCGAGAAGCTCAAGCCTGCCACCATGGACGAGCGCCCCATGCAGTACCTCTATCGGGACGATGAGGGCCACCACTTCATGGATCAGCAGAGCTACGAGCAGGTGCGGCTGACCACGGAGGAGGTGGGGGAGGAGGCGCGCTTCCTGCTGGAAAACTCGGTGGTCAGCGTGCTGCTCTTCAATGGCCGGCCCATCAGCATCTCACTGCCCAACTTCGTGGAGCTGGAGGTGGTGGAGACGGATCCGGGCGTGCGGGGCGACACCGCCACCGGCGGCCGCAAGTCCGCGACCCTGAGCACGGGCGCCGTGATCCAGGTGCCGCTGTTCATCGAGCGCGGCGAGCGCTTGCGCATCGATACCCGCAGCGGCGAGTACGTCGAGCGCGTCAAGTAGCCGCGTCTTGCGGCGCGACCCGTGCGCCCGCCGAAGCGGGTCCCGCCGATCCGCTGCGCCGGCGCCTGAGCGCCCGGCCCACCCGCATCGCTTCCCGCCATGACCCGAGGGGTTCCCGGCCCGCTGCAGCACGCGCGCATCGCGGACCTGCACCCGCCGGAGCGGCCCACCCGCATCGCCCTGTATTGCGGCGCCGCGCTGCGCGTCTTCGAGGCGCCGGCGGAGCGGCTGGCGGGCCTGCATCCGCACGCGCTGGTGACCTTCCGCTTGGACGCGGCCGGCCGGCTTGCCAGCATCGCGCCGGAGCCTACTGAAGCGCCAGCGGCGCCCGCCTCCGCGCGGCCCGGGAGCGATGCCTTGCGCTGGCGGGCGGCGCCGCAGGGCGTGACGCGCATGGCGCTGCTGGAGCAGCGGCAGGCCATCGTGCAGGCCCTGCGCGCCTGGTTCGCGGCGGAGGGCTTCCTCGAGGTGGAGACCCCGGCCTGGGTGCGCGCGCCCAGTCCGGAGCCGGTCTTCGCCCCCGTGCCGGCCGGCGCCTCTGCTGAAGCGGGCTGGCTGATCGCCTCGCCGGAGTTCCAGCTCAAGCGCATGCTCGTGGGTGGCTTCGAGCGCATCTACCGCATGGGGCCCGTCTTCCGCGGCGGCGAGGTGGGCGCGCACCACAATCCCGAGTTCACGCTGCTGGAGTGGTACCGCGCCCACGCGGACACCGACGCGCTGGCCGATGACCTGGAACGCCTGCTGGGCAGCCTGGCCCCGCTGGCCGAGGCGGCCGCCGCGCTGTGGCCCGATGCGGAGCGCACCGCGCGCCTGCGCCAACGGGCGGCGGTGCTGCGCCGGCGGCCCTGGCCGCGCGTCACGGTGCGCGAGCTCTTCGCGCGGCACCTGGGCCTGGAGCTGGCCGGCGTCACGGACGCGCGCGCCCTGCGCGAGGCGGCCCGCGCGGCCCGCGTGCCCGAGGCCCAGTCGCTGCCCGCCGACTTCACGGGCGCCTTCTCGGCTCTCTGGCTGCGGGTGGAGGCGGCGCTGCCGCCCGAGCCGCTGCTGGTGGGCGAGTGGCCCGCGCCCGCGGCCAGCCTGGCGCGCCTCAAGCCGGGCGACCCCAGCGTCGCCGAGCGCCTGGAGCTCTACGCGGGCGGTCTGGAGCTGGCCAACGGCTTCGCCGAGCTGACCGACCCCGCCGAGCAGCGGCGGCGCTTCGAGGCCGACCGCACCGCGCGGGCGGCGCAGGGCCTGCCCCCCGTGCCACTGGACGAGGCCTTCCTGGCCGCGCTGGCAGAGGGCATGCCCCCGGCCGCCGGCATGGCGCTGGGCGTAGACCGCCTCGTGCTGCTGCTCAGCGGGGCGGAGTCCCTGCGCGACGTGCTCCCCTTCGCCTGGGACGAGCGCTAAGCGGTGCAGGACCAGCAGCCACAGATGCACGCAGATGAACACGGATTGAAAAGCAAGCTCCCGCCGGCTCCGGCACTCTTCAACGATTCCCAGGCGCTTGTTGCGCGCATCTTCAGCGGCCCGACGCATGAATGGCAAACGCCAATCCCATCCTGGAGGCCAGACCGTGCGCCGACTGCAAAGGCGCTACCGGCCGCGCCATTGTGCCTGTCCAATTGACTTGGCGTCCTTTGCGTCTTTGCGCCTTTGCGCGAAACAAACCCTGGCGCCAAGTTGACAAGCCTCCCGGCGATTTGCTGAGTTGTGGCACGGACGCATCCCCGCGCTCAGGCCCACCTCCCCCCTTCTCTCATTGGTTCGAGGCTTCATGGCAATCCCGCAGCGGCTGGCCGTCTCCCTGCCCGTCCCGCCGGACGTGACCTCCACGCTCTCCTACGCGGAGTGGGCGGAGTTCGAGGGCTTCGACGACGTGTGGTTCGCCGATGGCGGCAGCGTGGACTCGCTCACGCTGGCCGCGGCGGTGGCCATGCGCACCCAGCGCGTGCGCATCGGCACGGCGGTGATCCCCGTCTTCACGCGCACGCCGGCCGTGCTGGCGGCCACGGTGGCCACGCTCTCGCACCTGGCGCCGGGGCGCTTCATCCTGGGCCTGGGCGCCTCCAGCCACACCATGGTCGAGGGCTGGCACGGCCTCGCCTTCGACAAGCCCCTCACCCGCATGCGCGAGACGACCCTGCTCCTGCGCAGCATGCTGGCGGGAGAGAAGAGCGACTTCGACGGGCAGACCCTGCGCAGCCACGGCTACCGGCTCGATCTGCCGCTGAACGGGCACGTGCCGATCTACCTGGCCGGACTGCGCGCGAAGATGCTGGAGCTGGCCGGGGAGCTGGGCGAAGGCGTGGTGCTCAACCTCTTCCCCGCCGAGGCCCTGCCGCGCATGCTGAAGCACGTGGATGCCGGCGCGCGCCGCGCGGGCAGCTCGCTGGCCGCGCGCGAGGTGGTGTGCCGGCACCAGGTCGTGATCACGTCGGACAAGCCCGCGGCACGCGAGACCTTCCGCAAGCTCTTCGCGCCCTACTACGCCACGCCGGTCTACAACCGCTTCCTGGCCTGGTGCGGCGAGGAGGAGGCGGCCGCGACCCTCGTGGCGGGCTGGCGCGAGAAGGACCGCGCCAAGACTGCCAGCGCCCTGAGCGACGACCTGATCGACCGCATCGCCATCATCGGCAGCGTGGCCGAATGCCAGGAGCGCGTGCGCAAGCTGGCCCAGGCGGGCGTGACCACGCACATCATCCAGAGCATGCTACCCGACCCCTATTCCGTGCGCGCCGTGCTGGAGACCTTCTCCCCGCGCACCTTCACGCTGCCTTAGTGGAACAGCACGCGCTGGTTTTCGACCGGGAGCCCCATGAGCGATTCGCCCACCTTCACGGAGGAGCACGCGCTGCTGCGCGAGCAGATCCGTCGCTTCGTCGAGCGCGAGGTGCGGCCTCACGGCGAGGGTTGGGAGCGCGACGGTTTCACGCCGCGCGAGGTGCTGCGCAAGCTGGGGGCGCTGGGCCTGCTGGGCATGCGTCACCCGGCCCAGTACGGCGGCGGCGGCCTGGACGCGCGCGCCTCGGTGGTGCTGGCCGAAGAGCTGGGGCGCTCCAGCTTCGGCGGCTTCAACGCCACCGTGCTGGTGCACACGGACATGGCCTCGCCGCACCTGGCGCGCTACGGCAGCCCGGCCCAGCTCGAGCGCTACCTGCCGCGCGTGTGCAGCGGGGAGCTGATCACCGCCGTGGCCGTCACCGAGCCGGACGTGGGCTCGGACGTGGCGCGCCTGCGCACACGCGCCGTGCGCGCTGGCGACGGCTGGCTGCTCAACGGCGCCAAGACCTATATCACCAACGGCGTGCACGCGGAGCTGGTGTTCGTGGCCGCGCGCACCGATCCTGGCGCCAAGCCTTCGCGCGGCATCTCCATGTTCATCGTGGAGCGCGGCACGCCCGGCTTCCGCGTGGCCAGGCAGCTCGAAAAGATGGGTTGGCACAGCTCGGATACGGCCGAGCTGGTCTTCGAGGACTGTCGTCTGCCCGGCGACGCGCTGCTGGGCGAGGCGAACGCGGGCTTTTACGCCATCGTGCGCAACTTCCAGAACGAGCGCCTCGTGATGGGCGCGGAGGCGGTGGGCGAGGCATCCCACGCCCTGGCGCTCACGCTGCGCTATGTGCGCGAGCGGCATGCCTTCGGCGTGCCGCTCTGGGACAAGCAGGCCATCCGCCAGCGCCTGGCCGCGCTGGCGGCGCAGGTGGAGGCGGGCCGGCAGCTCGTCTACCACGCCGCCTGGCTGGATGCGCAAGGTCGCGACGCGGTGCGCGAGGTCTCCATGGTCAAGGCCTACTGTGGCGAGCTGGTCAACCGCGTCGTGTACGACTGCCAGCAGTTCCACGGCGGCCTGGGCTACATGCGCGAGGCCACGATCGAGCGCATGGCGCGCGATGCCCGCGTGCAGTCCATCGGCGGCGGCGCCACGGAAGTGATGCTGGAGGAGGTGGCCAAGCGCCTGGACCCGGAACGGCTCTAGGCGGCGGCAGCGCCGCAGCCTCCCTCCGGCCTTGCCCCCCCGGCGGCGCGTCGGTATGAATGAGGCGATCGGTTTCGCCGCAGGTTCCGCTCGGCAGCCACGGGTGGCGCGGGACGCGCGCTCCTGGCAGCACCGGCGGACGCCCTCGCGCCAGAGGCCGGCCTGACGGGTTTCATGAAGACCGTGGCGCGGCAGTCACCGCACATCCGGGAGAACGCATGGATTTCGGAATCAAGGGCAAGGTGGCGCTGGTCACCGCCGGCTCCAAGGGCCTCGGGCGCGGATCGGCCGAGGCGCTTTCGGCCGAGGGCTGCAAGGTCGCCATCTGCGCGCGCACAAAGGCCGATGTGGAGCGGGCGGCCAAGGAGATCGCCGCCAAGTCGGGGCACGAGGTGGTGCCGTTCGTCGCGGACATGTCCAAGGCGGCCGAAATCGACAAGCTGCTCGCGGACGTGCGCGCCAAGCTGGGCGATCCGGACATCGTCGTGTGCAACGCGGGCGGCCCGCCGCCGGGCAACTTCGCCTCCATCAAGGTCGACCAGTTCCCCGCTGCCATCGAGCTTTCCATGATGAGCTCGATCCGCCTCACCTATGGCTGCATCGAGGCCATGAAGAAGAAGGGCTGGGGGCGCATCGTCTACATCACCTCGGTCTCCGTCAAGCAGCCCATCCCCTACATCCTGCTCTCCAACACGGCGCGCGCCGGCCTGACGGGCTTCATGAAGACGGTGGCGCGCGAGGTGGCCGCCACGGGCGTGACGCTCAACGCGGTGCTGCCCGGCGCCCACGAGACCGACCGCATCCGCCAGACCGCCCAGAAGGAGGCCGAGCGCAAGGGCATCCCCGTGGCCGAGGAGCTGAAGAACCGCGCCAGCGAGGTGCCGGTCAAGCGCATGGGGGACGCGGGGGACTTCGGCTCGGTGGTGGCCTTCCTCTGCTCGCAGCAGGCCAAGTTCATCACGGGCGACAACGTGCTGGTCGATGGCGGCGCCTACGCGGGTCTCGTCTGATCCCCTCCCCTCTTCATTGCAGGCGCGGAACCTTCGGCCACGGAGTCCCATGAGCGGCAACCACAAGCCCCGGCGCATGACCGGGGGCCAGGCCCTGGTGGAGTGCATCGCCCGCGAGGGCGTGCGCCACGTCTTCAACGTGCCGGGCGAGAGCTACCTGGGGGCGCTGGACGCGTTCTACGACCACCCGGAGATCCGGCTCGTGACCAACCGCCAGGAGGGCGGCGCCTGCTACATGGCCGAGGCCTATGGCAAAGCCACGCGCGGCGTCGGCGTGTGCTTCGTCACGCGCGGGCCGGGCGCCACCAACGCCAGCATCGGGGTGCATTGCGCCTCGCAGGATTCCACGCCGCTGGTGCTGTTCGTGGGGCAGGTGCCGCGCGCGAACCGGGGCCGCGAGGCGTTCCAGGAGATCGACTATGGGCGCTTCTTCGGCTCCATCGCAAAGTGGGTGGTGGAGGTGGATCGCCCGGCGAATATTCCCGCAGTGACCCTGCGCGCCTTCCACGTCGCGCGCAGCGGGCGCCCGGGGCCGGTGGTGGTGGCGTTGCCGGAGGACATGCTGGTGGAGGAGGCGGAGATGCACTTCCCTCTGCCCATCCCGCCCATGCTGCCGCATCCCGACCCGGCCGGCATCGCGGCCCTCTGCGAGCGCATCAACGCGGCAGCCCGGCCGGTGCTGCTGGTGGGCGCGGGCGTGCAGTACTCCCGCGCGCGCAAGGAACTGGTCGCCTTCGTGGAGCGCTTCCGGCTCCCCGTGATGACGAGCTGGCGCCGCAACGACGCCTTCCCCAACGGGCATCCACACTACGTGGGCAACCTGGCGCTGGGCCGCTCGCCGGGGCAGGAGATGGTGCGCGAAGCGGATCTGCTGGTGGTGGTGGGCGATCGCCTGTCCGAGATCACCACGGGCGACTACCGCCTGCCGCTGCCCGGCCAGCCGCTCGCCCAGATCGACATCGACCCGGCGGTGATCGGGCGCAACTTCCCGCCCGAGCTGGCCATCGTCTCGGACGCGCGGCTGGCGCTGGAAGCGGCGCTGACGCAGCCGGCGCGCCCGGCGCAGGGCCGTGCCGAGTGGATCGGCACCGGCCGCCGCAACTACGAGGCCTTCGCGACGCTGCACCCGCGCCCGGCCGAGCACGTGGCGGTCGAGACCGTCATCGCCGATCTGCAGGAGGTGCTGCCCGCCGATGCCATCCTCACCGTGGATGCCGGCAACTTCTCGGCCTGGGTGCAGCGCTTCTACCGCTACGACGCGGAGGATTCCCTGCTCGGCCCCACGGTGGGCTCGATGGGCTATGGCCTGCCGGCGGCCATCGGCGCCAAGCTGGCGCACCCGGAGCGCGTGGTGGTGGGCACCTGCGGCGACGGCGGCTTCATGATGACCGTGCAGGAGCTGGCCACGGCCGTGCAGTACGGCGCGAACATCGTGCAGCTCGTCTGCAACAACGGCACGCTGGGCACCATCCGCATGCACCAGGAGCGCGACTACCCCGAGCGCGTGGTGGGCACGGACCTGGTCAACCCGGACTTCGCCGCGCTGGCGCGCGCCTATGGCGCCGCGGGCTTCCGCGTGGAGCGCAGCGGGGACTTCCGCGCCGCGCTGGAGCAGGCCCTGCGCGCCGGCAAGCCGGCCGTGATCGACATCGTCACCGACAAGGAGAATATCTCCGTGGCGGCGACGCTCTCCGAGATCCGCGCGGGCAAACTGTCGCCCAAGCGCAAGCCCCCAGCGGCGCACTAACGAAGCCACGGAGCGGACGCCGGCAAGGCTCGCCCAAGCGCAAGCGCCCGCCGACGATCTAAGAGTCCGGCGCGTCTCAGAATGCAGGCAGAGCGCCCCCGGCGCTCCGCGTCGATCGGCCCCAAGACGGTGTAGGGGCAAAGCATGCGATGCCCCTACCGGCCCCCGACACGAACGACCCGTCGTGGTCGACTCCTAGTTCACTACCAGCCGCGCCGTGCGCCAATCGGTGGCGCGACCCTCCTGCCGGAACAGCACCAGCCCTTCCGCCGCCTCGCCCGGCGCCAGCTCGCGGCGGGTGAGCAGCACGTCCTGCGCGGTGGGCCCGCTGGGCGCGGGCGGGGGGCTCGCGCGGGTGAGCGGCTCCAGGTCCAGGTTGCCGACGGACGACACGTTGCGGTTGCGACTCTGCGCGGCCAGCAGCACCACCAGCACCGTGATCACGACAAGCGTCAAGCCGGTGCGGCGCCAGTCCACCGCGGTCATCGAGGTCGGCAGCTCCTCGGGCGCGGCGGATGGCCACTGCCGCGTGCCGTCCACCTGCAGCGCCAGCCGCTCGGGCAGGAACACGCGCGGGGCGCGGCCGCGGTTCTCGATGCGCACGTAGGCGGGCACGAATCCCTGGTCGAACAAGTCCTGCAGGGCGCCTGCGGGCAGCGTGGAGAGCTTGAAGCGCAGGTCGAACGCCTCCACCACGCCGACGAGGTCGCCGGCGGTGAGCTTCTTCAGGCTGGCCTCCAGGGGCCACTGCGCCGGCGTGAAGACGAGGCCCTGCACGTCCACGCCGTCCAGGTTCGCATGGGGGAGCGCCTGGGCCGGCCAGTCCACGCGCAGGCGCACGGTTTCCACGGGCGGGAGGGGCACCTCGTGCGTGCAGGCGCCGGCCAGCAGGCCGGCCAGCAGCGCGGCCAGTCCACGCGCGCGCAGGTGCGCGGCCCTGCGGCTGCCCATGAGGCCCGGTGCGCTGAATCCCGCGTGCATGGCTAGCCTCCCCTCCCTCGCGACGATGGAACGCAGTCCGCGCCGGCCCGCGACGCGATGGCCGCTGCCGCCGGATCGGATTCACCATAGGGACGGCAGTGCCGCCCGGCTGTCAAGCGCGCCGTGCCGAAGGCGCGATCGGTCGCCCGCCCGGCCCGGCTCCGCATTGCGCTTTGCCCAGTCGCTTGCTAAGCAGGGCGGGTCGGAATCGCGCCTGACGGGGACGGCGCATCCGAGTCCCGTCCGCCCCGGGGCGCCCGTTCATCGCTTGCGGCAGGAGCGCGCCATGAAGGAACGCACCATCGACATCGCCACCCGCGACGGGGCCATGCCCACTTTCATCACCCATCCGGAGCTGGAGGGGCCGCACCCGGCGGTGATCCTGTACATGGATGCCCCCGGCTACCGCGAGGAGCTGAAGGACTTCGCGCGGCGCATCGGCACGGTCGGCTACTACTGCCTGTTGCCCAACCTGTATTACCGCGACGGCGGACCCAGCTTCCCGCCCGCGGACCAGCGCACGCAGGAACAGTCCGACCGCCTGCGCCGGCTGATGGATGGCCTGACGCGCGAGCGCATGCTCTCGGACACCGAGGCCATGCTGGACGTGGTCGACAGCGATCCCGCGGCCCGCAACCGGCCGGTGGGCTGCATCGGCTGGTGCATGAGCGGCCCCATCGTGGTGTGGGTCTCCGCCCACTGGCCCGATCGCTTCAAGGCGCTGGCCGCCCTGCACGGCGTGCGCATGATGACCGAAGCGCCCGACTCCCCCCACGCCCTGATCCCCAAGCTGAGCGGCGAGCAGTACTACGGCTTCGCCGAGTCGGACCACTGGGCGCCGCTGGAGATGGTGGCCAAGTTCAAGGAGGTGCTGGAGGGGCACGGCGCCAATGCGCTGCTGGAGGTGCACCCCGGCACCGAGCACGGCTTCGTGTTCCCGCAACGCAAGGCCTTCAACAAGGCCGAGGCGGAACGCAACTGGGAACGGGTCTTCGCCATGTTCCGGCGCCAGTTGGGCTGAGGGGCCAATTCAGGCAGGTCCGTGTGGGGGCACACGGGCCCCCACCCCCACCCGGCGCGCCTCGTCCGAGCGGAATCGGAGGGTGCGTGGCCGCGGCGAATCTGGTGCGGCGCGCTGCAGGCGGCGCCGCCCTCCGCCGGAACTTGGCGCGCGGGGCCATGGACGCCGGCGTGGCCGGCCGTCGCCCGGCGCGCCTTCAGCCGATGTGCTCGCACAAATAGTGGGCGAAGGGCAGGGAGCAGGTGAAGCCCGGCGACACCGCGTTCAGGACGTGCAGGGAGCGGTCGTCGTGCTGGAAGATAAAGTCCATTTCCAGCTTTTTCTTCTTTATATCAATCAATTGGGCGCGTATGCCGGCCTTGCCCCAACGTCGGTAGTCCTTCGGGTACACGCCCTCCATGAGCGCGGTGGCCAGCCCGACCAGGTGCGTGCGCACGTACTTGCGCAGCTCTTCGATGGCGAGGGACTTGAAGTCGAAGCCGGAGCCGAAGAACAGGCCCGCCTGGCGCACGAGGATATCCACCATTTCCCCCAAGCGGAAATTGTCCAGTCCCGCGTACTGCTCGCGCCAGAAGGCCGGAATGGCCGTCGGGCCGATCTTGGCGTGGCCATCCACCGTGACCGTGAAGTGCACCCCGAGGAACGGATTGCGCAAGTCCGGCACGGGATAAATGTGGGTGCGGATCGCACCCGGCGTCTCGTCCGAATACAGGTAGAGGCCCTTGAAGGGCAGGATGCGGTACTGCTCGGAAAAGCCGTAATCGCGGGCGATCTGGTCCGCGTACAGCCCCGCCGCGTTCACGACGTAGCCCGCCTCGAACACGCCCGTGCTGGTACGCACGCTGCTGCCGCTGCGGCTCTGGTAAGCGGTGCCCGTGTGGATCTTCACGCCTTCGGCCAGTGCGTCCTCGTGCATGGCCGCCATCACGACCGTGGGGTCCACCGACGACGTGGTGGGCGACCAGAGGGCGTGGCGGTACGTCTTCACGCGCGGCTCGATCTTGCGGGCGTCCTCGGCGGTGATCTTCTCGAGCTGCACGCCGTTGCGTTCGCCGCGCTTGAGCAGCTCGTCCAGCACCGGGTGCTCGCGCTCGTCCTTGGCCACCACCAGCTTGCCGCAGCGGTTGACCGGGATGCCCTTGCTCTCGCAGTACTCGCGCAGGGCGCGGTTGCCGACCACCGTGAATTTCGCCTTCAGGCTATCCGCGGAATAGTAGAACCCGGCGTGCAGCACCCCGCTGTTGCGGCCGCTGGCATGCAGCCCCAGCCTGGGCTCCTTTTCGATGAGGGCCACGGAGGCATCGGAGAACTTGCGGCGCAGCTCGCGGGCGATGTTCAGCCCGATCACGCCGCCGCCGATGACGAGGAAGTCGCAGGGGGTGCTCATAGCTTCATTGCTGAGGCAAATGTTGTGTCGGCCGCACGCCGGCGGCGCGATTCCCTGGAGCCTTAGCACCGATCCGGGGCGGGGGGAAAGCGGGGGCGGCCGGCCGCGGCAGATCTGCGGGGTGGGGGCTGTCCGTCCGGCGGAAGCGGCCCTGCGGAACCGTTCCGGCAGGGATCGAGCGCCGCCCGTGCCTAGCGCGGACCGAGCGACCAGCGTCGGCGCGGTTGCAGCCAGCCGCGGCTGGGGCGGTGCAGGGTGCTTCCCAGGTGGGCGGCCAGCGCCAGTTCCATCTGGTAGGCGTCGTCGCCGTTGGGGTAGTAGGCGACCAGCAGCTTGGCGGTGCGGAAGCGGAACTGTTCGTAGAGTTTCTGGGCGCGCACGTTGGCGGTGTTCACTTGCAGGGTCAGGGATTCCAGCTTCCGGTCGCAGGCATCGTCAATCCAGTCCTCGATGAGCTGGCTGCCATAGCCCCGGCTGCGCGTGCTGCGATCCACCGCGAGGTTGTCCAGGTTGCTGCGGCCGCGGATGGCGTGGGCGATGGAGAAACCCAGCAGCCCCTGATCCTGCGTGCGCAGGATGCGCACGCGGTAGGCCTCGTTGAGGAGCGCCGCGCGCAGCAGGTCGCGGCTCCAGGGGGTGTTGAAGGCCTCCTGCTCGATGCGGTCGATGGCTTCGATATCGGCCAGCATCGCCTCGGTGACCACAGCGTCGGGGCGGGGGTTGATCATGCGGGGCCCGGCAAGCTTCCAGTGCGGGTGCGGTTCGCAGCTCCCCACGCCCGGCGGTGCCCCGCGACTTGCGGACAGACGTGCGGTGAAGGGGCGAAATTCAGCATAGCCACCGCTGCGGGAAAGCGTCAACCCACTCCGCCCAGCGCGGCCGCAAGAGCACTACCCGCCCTGCGCCAGGCGCGCCTGGATGCGCGCCTCCCAGGGCGTGCCGCGGGCGAAGGGCAGGATGCGCGCCAGCACGTCCCGCTCGCGCAGGGCGGGGATCGCATCGAGGAGGAAGCGCTGCCCGGCGCCGGCATCGGCCGCAGCGCCGGCGGCGCGGCGGAACTTGAACGCGCCCACGAAGTGCAGCCCCGGCTGGCGGATGGTGATGCGCACGGAGGGGCTGCTGCGCGGCAGGGCATAGGCCAGCGGCCGGCCGTACCGCTCCCCGCCGAATTCGCCCAGCACGAACACGCCCGGCGGGAACTTCTCCATGTAGAACACGCCATCGTGCACGCGCATCTGGTAGAACGCGGCGTCGGAAGCCGGCGCAAGCTGACGGAACTCCATCCAGCCCAGCGGCGTGGGGGCGTCGCTCATGTCCAGGTAGCCGTACACGAGCGATTGCGCGTCGCTGCTGGGGGGCTCCAGGCGCAACTCCGTCGGCTGCGTCTCCGGCCCTGCCGGCCGCAGCGTGGCGCAGGCGGTCAGCAGAACCGCCAGCAGCAGCGCTGCCGATAAGGCCGGGCCAGTCCTCGCATTCCGTGTGGAGAGCATCCTTCCTTGGAGAGCCGCCGCGGCGGGACTCGGTTCACGCGTCTGTGAGCACCTCGATGCCGGGCAGCTTGCGCCCCTCCAGGAATTCCAGCGAAGCGC
This sequence comes from bacterium, assembly GCA_041477795.1. GTDB lineage: Bacteria > SAR324 > SAR324 > SAR324 > JACQKK01 > DATFMP01. The sequence goes on along the minus strand of JBGOUY010000024.1, from coordinate 10,658 downwards.
CGCCGCCGGTGGAGATGTGGCTGATCTTGTCCGCCACGCCGGCCTGGTTGACCGCCGCCACGGAGTCGCCGCCACCCACGATGGTGGTGGCCTCGGATTCGGCCATGGCCTTGGCCACGGCGATCGTTCCGGCCGCGAAGGCCGGCAGCTCGAACATGCCCATGGGGCCGTTCCAGACCACCAGCTTGGCGCGCCGGATGGCCTTGCCGTAGGCCAGCGCCGTGCTGGGCCCGATATCCAGGCCGATGCGCCCGTCCGGAATCTCGACGCCGCACTCCTCCGCCCTGGCCTGGGGCGAGATCTCCGCGGCCACGCGATGGTCGATGGGCAGCACGAGCGCCTTGCCCAGCTTGGGCGCCTCGGCCAGCAGGGAGCGCGCCAGCTCCAGGTGCGGCTCATCCAGCAGGCTCTTGCCGATCCGATGCCCCTGCGCCTTGAGGAAGGTGTAGGCCATCGCACCGCCGATCAGCACGCTGTCCGCCCGCTTGAGCAGGGCCTGGATCACGCCGATCTTGTCGCCCACCTTGGCGCCGCCCAGCACGGCCACGAAGGGCCGGCGCGGCTTGACCAGCGTCTGGCCCAGGTACTCCAGCTCCTTCGCGATGAGGAAGCCCGCGGCGGCCTGCGGGAAGTACCGCGCCACGCCCTCGGTGGAGGCATGGGCGCGGTGCACCGTGCCGAAGGCGTCCGAGACGAACAGGTCGGCCAGGGCGGCGAGGGCCTTGGCAAAGGCCGGGTCGTTCTTTTCCTCCTCCGGGTGGAAGCGCAGGTTCTCCAGCAGCAGCACGCCGCCCGGCTGCAGGGCGCGCACGGCCGCCTGCGCGACCGCGCCGAACACCTCGGGCGAGAACGCCACGGGCTGGCCCAGCAGCGCCTGCAGCCGCTCCGCGACGGGCTTGAGGGAGAACTCCGGCTTGCGCTGGCCCTTGGGGCGGCCCAGGTGGCTCATCAGCACCACGCGCGCGCCGGCGCCGGTCAGGTGCCGGATCGTGGGCAGGGAGGCGACGATGCGGGTATCGTCCGTGACGCGGGGGCCCTCCAGCGGCACGTTGAAGTCCACGCGCACCAGCACCGTCTTGCCGGCGACGTCCAGTTTGTCCACGCTCAGCTTGGCCATCGGCTCCAGTCTCCTCTCGCAGACAGCCGTTGCCCCCCATGACCCCCGCCCGGCCGCTGCGCGCGGGTGCCGCGCGCCTTTCCAACGCCGGGTCGATGGCTTATCCTCGAAGGCGGATGAAGGTTACCCGACAATTGTAACGCATCCCGCCGTTCCGGCGGAAGGCCGGCGGAGGCGGGGGGCAGGGAGCGCAGATCGCCATGGCAGACAAGGTCATCCCACTGCAGCGGCCGGGCGCCGCCCCCGCCGAGCCCGCCGCGCAGCGCCGGCACAAGGCGGGGGTCCGCTCGCAGTTCATGATCAACAAGCAGTCCGCCGTGCCCCTGCACGTGCAGCTCAAGGAGCAGATCCGCTACGCCATCATGAGCGGGGACTACCAGCCCGGCAGCCCGCTCCCTTCCATCCGCGAGCTGACGGCGCAGCTGGGGATCCATCGCAACACGGTGCACCGCGTGTACCTGGAGCTGCAGGCGAGCGGACTGCTGTCCTCCAAGGCCGGCAAGGGGGTGTTCGTCAGCGAGACGCTCACCGAGACCGTCAGCACCAAGGATCTCAACGCGGCGGACGATCTGATCGAGCGCACCTTCGAGGAGGCCAACGGCCTGGGCATCAACGCCATCACGCTGGCGCGCCTGCTGGGCCAGCGCGCGCCCGGCCATGACGCGCGCCATCCGGCGGTGGCGTTCGTCGAGTGCACGGCGCACCAGTCGCAGGAGTGCGCGCGGGACCTGGGCGAGGCCTTCGGCATCCGGGTGCACAACCTGCTGTTGGACGATCTGCGCAAGCAGGCCGACGGGCTGCCGCCCCACCTGCAGCACATCGTCACGAGCATCTTCCACTTCGACGAGGTGCGCGACCTGGTGGCCGCGGCGCACCGGCGCGTGCATCCGATCACCTACGATCTGCACCCCGCCACGCGCAAGCTGTTGCGCGAGCTGCGCCCCGACTGCCGCCTGGGCTTCATCTGCCACGATGCCAACACGGAAGAGGTGATCGGCCGGGAGGTCGCGGCCCAGGCGCCGGAGGGCACCTTCGTCGGCTGCGCGAACCTGGAGCTGCCCAAGCAGGCGCTGGAGCTGATCCGCAAGGTGGACACCGTCATCCTCACCGAGCCGGCCTCGGCGTTCTGCATCCAGCACTGCACGCCGGAGCACGAGCTGCTGGAACTGCATTTCGCCCTCAATCGGGCCTCGGTGGACAAGGTCACACGCACGGTGCTGTTTCAGGTCTAAGCGGTTCCAGCTGCCGCGGGCTTCCGGTTCGGCCGCGGCTGCCGTCCCCGCACCGCTTGAAATTCGGCGCTAATCTGCCCAAAATGCCCGCTATCCCTGGTATGGGGACCGTTCTTGGGCGGGGGGGCTGTGCTCTATCGGTACGTTCCTGGGACACAGAGGAGAAAGCCATGGCAATCGCACAGCAGGCACAGCAGGCCGTAGCGGTGGCAGGATTGCGCAAGCGGGCGGTGGCGGACGCCGTGACCCGCATCCGGCGCGTCGAGCAGGAGCGGGGCGTGAACCGCCCGGCGCTGCAGCAGATTCGCACGATCCTGTCCGAGCTGGCGGCGCGCAAGGAGCTGTTCCCGGCGCAGGACTTCCCGGTGGTGCTGGATGCGCGGGGCCAGAACCCGATCTACCTGCTCTCCCAGGATGCGCAGCGGCGCTTCGCGCTGTACATGTCCACCTCCAAGGGCGCCAAGAAGGTGCCGCCGCACAACCATACGACCTGGGCCGTGATCGTCGGCGTGGAGGGGGAGGAGGCGAACACCTTCTACGAACGCAGCGACGACGGCTCGCAGCCGGGCCGGGGCAGCCTGCGGCAGATCGGCCAGGAGACGGTGCGGCCCGGCACGGGCGTGTGCATGCTGCCCGAGGACATCCACCACATCGAGACCCACGGCGAGACCCCCACGCTGCACCTGCACATGTACGGGCTGGCGCTGGACCAGTTGCACGAGCGCGTGCGCTACAACGTGGCGGAGGGCACCTACCAGGTGTTCGGGGCGAGTCAGAACATTCAGGACGCGCGATGACGCGAGCCATCCAAGCCCCCGCACTCAAGCGCATGCTTCGCGACGGCCAGGAGCTGGCGCTGCTGGACGTGCGGGAGGAGGGCGTCTTCGCGGCCAGCCACCTGCTCTATGCGACGCCCTTGCCGCTGAGCCGCCTCGAGCTGCGCATCCGCGACCTGGTGCCGCGGCGGGGCGCGCGCATCGTGCTGCTGGACGACGGGGACGCGGCGGCGCTGGCCGGGCGCGCGGCGGCGCGGCTGGCCGCCTTCGGCTACACGAACGTGGCGCGGCTGGAGGGCGGCAACCCGGCCTGGCGTGCGGCGGGCTTCGAGCTCTTCAGCGGCATGAACGTCCCCAGCAAGGCCTTCGGGGAATTCGTCGAGCACACCTACCACACCCCGTCCATTGCGCCCGAGGAATTGCGCAAGCTGCTGGAAGCCAAGCGCGACCTGGTGATCCTCGACAGCCGGCCGATGGACGAATACGCGGTGATGAACATCCCGGGCGGGGTGGACGTCCCTGGCGCGGAGCTGGCCTACCGGGTGCACGACCTGGCGCCGGATGTCGGCACGCTCGTGGTGGTGAACTGCGCCGGGCGTACGCGCAGCATCATCGGCGCGCAATCGCTCATCAACGCCGGCGTCCGCAATCCGGTCGTGGCGCTGCGCAACGGGACGATGGGCTGGCACCTGGCCGGCCTGCCGCTGGAGCACGGCAAGCGCCGCGCGGCCCCGCCTCCGACCAGCAAGGGCATCGAGCGCGCCAAGGGCGCCGCCGAGCGGGTTGCGGCGCGCTTCGGCGTGCGCCGGGCGGGGCAGGCGCAGCTCCAGCAGTGGCAGGCGGAGGCGGACACCCGCACGCTGTACGTGCTGGACGTGCGCATCCCGGAGGAATACGAGGCGGGGCACATGCCGGGCGCCCGCAATGCGCCGGGCGGGCAGCTCGTGCAGGCCACGGATGCCTACATGGCCACCCGCAACGCCCGCGTGGTGCTGGTGGACGATACGGAAGTGCGGGCGACGATGACCGCCTCCTGGCTGATCCAGATGGGCTGGCAGGACGTGTTCGTGCTCGAGGGGGGCTTCCTCCCCTACGGCCTGGAGCGTGGCCCCTGGCACACCGAAGTGCCAGGGCTGACCGATGGCAACAGCGCCGGCATCGATGTCGCGGAGCTGGCGCAGGCGCTCGCCGGCTCGGACGCCCCGACCGTGATCGACTTGGCGCGCAGCTCCGAGTACCGGCGCGGGCACATCCGCGGCGCGTGGTTCGCGATCCGCTCCGAGCTGTCGGCCGCGCTGCGGCAGGCCGGGAGCCCGACGGACGTGGTGCTCACGGCGCCGGACGAGCGGCTGGCGCGCCTGGCCGCGCCGGAGGTGCGCGCCGCCCGCGTTGCCAATGTGCGCGTGCTGCGCGGCGGGACGCAGGCTTGGCGCGCCGCCGGGCAACTCCTGACCGATGTCCCCGAGCGCATGGCGAGCGAGCCCACGGACGTGTTCCCCAAGCCCTACGAGCGCCCCGGCGGCGTGGAGGCCGCCATGAAGGATTATCTGAGCTGGGAGGTGGCACTGGTCAATCAGATCCGCACCGATGGCGACGCGGATTTCCAGGTCTATCCCTGAACGCGGCGCCTCCGGCGGCGGGCGTGTGACCTCGTCACCTTCGTTCGCGGCTCCGCGTGGATATCCTATCCGGTGCGCGCGGGTGCGGAAGCCACAGAGGCCGCACAGGCCACTGTCATCCGCCGGGGCGGCGCCGATCTCGATGGCAAGGCGAGGCATATGACAGGCTCGACAATCCTGAGCTCGCTGCTGGGCGGGGTCCTCATCGGACTGGCCAGCTCGGCGCTGCTGCTGTTCAACGGCAGGATTGCCGGGATCAGCGGCATCCTGGGCGGAGCGCTGCGCCCGGTGGCCGGCGAGTGGGGCTGGCGCTGGTGGTTCGTGGCCGGCCTGCTGACCGGCGGGCTGGCGGTGTATGCCGTGGCGCCGGGCGCCTTCGCCATCGCGGTGCACCGCTCCTGGCCGCTGCTGCTGGCCGGGGGCGTGCTGGTGGGCTTCGGCGCGCGGCTGGGCAGCGGCTGCACGAGCGGGCACGGCGTGTGCGGTCTCTCGCGCGGGTCGGCGCGCTCGTGGGTGGCCACGGCGGTGTTCACGGCGGCGGGCATGGTCACCGTGTTCGTGCTCAATCACCTGCTGGCGGGGGGCTGAGCATGCGCAACGGCGTCGCCTTTGGGACGGGGCTGGTGTTCGCCCTGGGCCTCGGCCTGGGCGGCATGACCCAGCCGGCCAGGATCATCGGCTTCCTGGACGTGGCGGGGCAGTGGGACCCGACCCTGGTGTTCGTGCTCGCGGGCGCCGTGGGCACGCACATGCTCGCCTGGCGCTGGATCCGGCGGCAGCGGCACCCGGTGCTCGCGGCCGGCTTTCAGATTCCGCGGGAGCGCCTGATCGACACCCGGCTGGTGCTGGGTGCGGCCCTGTTCGGGGTGGGCTGGGGCATCGGCGGCTACTGCCCGGGGCCGGCCATCACGGCGCTGGTGTCCGGGCACCCGGTCGCCCTCGCCTTCGTGGGCGCCATGCTGGCCGGCGTGGCGCTGTTCGACCTGACGCCGCTGGGATCGCCACGGGCGCTGCCGGCGCGCCCGGCCCAGCCGGACACGGCCGCGCAGGCGGTCCCGGCGCACGAGGAGCTCTCCGCCCCCACGGACGCATAGCTGCGGTACGGGTGCCCGCCCCGCAGCGCAGCGCCCGCAGCCGCGAGACCTGTTGGAGGACTCCATGGACGTCAAGGCGTTCTACGATCCCGGCACCAACACGCTGACCTACGCGGTCTACGACGCCGTCTCCCGCGACGCCATCGTCATCGATCCGGTGCTGAACTACGACGCGGCCGCCTCCGCGACGGAGACGCGCTCGGTCCACGAGGTGGTGCAGTTCGTGGAGCAGCAGGGCCTGCGCGTGCATTATATCCTGGAGACCCATGCCCACGCGGATCACCTGTCGGGCTCGCAGGCGCTGAAGAAGGCCATGCCCCAGGCGAGGCTGGCGATCGGCGCCCACATCACCCGCGTCCAGCAGGTGTTCAAGGAGGCCTTCGACCTGCCCGCGGAATTTGAAACGGACGGGCGGCAATTCGACCGGCTGCTGCAAGACGGCGAGACGCTGCAGGCCGGGACGATCGCCGTCGCGGTGCTGTTCACGCCCGGGCACACGCCCGCCTGCGTCACCTACAAGATCGGGGACATGGCGTTCACGGGCGATGCCCTGTTCATGCCGGACTTCGGCACGGGACGCTGCGACTTCCCGGCCGGCAGCGCGCGCGAGCTCTACCGCTCCATCACCCGGCGGCTGTATCGCCTGCCGGACGAGACGCGCGTGTTCGTCGGGCACGACTACCAGCCCGGCGGGCGCGAGCTGCGCTACGAGACCACCATCGGCGAGTCCAAGCGCTGCAACCTGCAGCTTCCCGCCGCCCGCAGTGAAGAGGAATTCGTCAAGTTCCGCACGGAGCGTGACCGCACCCTCAGCGCCCCCAAGCTGCTCTTCCAGAGCGTGCAGGTGAACATCGACGCGGGGCGGCTGCCGCAAGCCAGCGCCCACAACCGCGTGCGCTACCTCAAGGTGCCGATCAACCTGTTTCGCCCCGAGACCGACGACGCGGGCGTGCCTGCCGGGCCCATCAGCGCGGAGCCGGTCAAGCGCGTCTAGTCAGTGCGGCGTGCGGGAGCGGCGCGGGCCGCGTCGGCAGCAATGGCGCCGGACGGGGGTCAGCGCGGGGCGGGGACGCCGGCAGGCCTCAGGCCAGCCAGCGCTTGCGACGGCGGTAGTGCTTCACATCCCGGTAGCTCTTGCGGCCACCGGTCTCCAGGCCCAGGTAGAACTCCTTGACGTCCTCGTTGCTGCTCAGGGTCTGCCCGTCGCCTTCCAGCACGACGCGGCCGTTCTCCAGAATGTACCCGTAGGTGGCGTGCTTCAGGGCGACGAAGGTGTTCTGCTCGGCCAGGAGCATGCTCACGCCTTCCTTCTTGTTGAGCTGGTCGATGATCTCGAAGATCTCTACCACCAGTTGCGGAGCGAGACCCATGGAGGGCTCGTCCAGCAGGATTACCCTGGGCTTGGCCATCAGGGCGCGGCCGATGGCGGTCATCTGCTGCTCGCCGCCGGAGGTGTAGCCCGCCTGCTCGTCCTTGCGCTCCTTGAGCCGCGGGAAGTAGTGATACACCCGCTCCAGCTCCTCCTGCACGGCCTTGCGGCCGTCGGTGCGCGTGTAGGCGCCGGTGAGGAGATTCTCCTCCACGGTCAGGTGCTCGAAGACGTGCCGGCCTTCCATCACCTGGATCACGCCGCGCTTGACCAGGTCATTGGGCGTGAGCTGGTCCACCCGCTCGCCGCGGTATTCGATGTAGCCTTTCGTGACGGCGCCGCGTTCGGCGCGCAACAGGTTGGAGATGGCCTTGAGCGTAGTGGTCTTGCCGGCGCCATTGGCCCCGAGGAGGGCGACGATGCCCCCCGCGGGAATGCTCAAGGAAACCCCTTTCAACACGAGAATGACGTGATCGTAGATCACCTCGATGTTGTTGACGGCGAGCAACGGCTCAGCCGTTGCCGCCGCCGGGGCCTGCTGCCTGGATGGGGCTTGGGAGAGCATCAGCCACACTTGCGAGGCGTGATCTTGTTCTCCTTGGCGTAGTCCATGGCCGCCGCTTCGATCATCGGGCGCACCACGTCGCGCATCACGGGCACCCAGTCGCTGACCATGTTCCACTTCTTGCCATCCCATTGCTGGAACAGCACCGGGCCACCGGACTCGTGGTCGGAACAGGTCACCTTGATGGGCCGCGTCATGCCCTCCATGCCCAGCTCTTTGAGCCGCGCGTCGGTCATGTTGAGGTTTTCCATGCCCCAGCGCACCTGCTCGCCCGTCAAAGGCTTGTTGCCGTAGCGACCCATGGCGGTGCGGATCGATTCCACACCGAGCATGGCGTTGATCAGCGCGCGGTTATAGAGCACCTCGCCCCAGTTGTTGGAGCGCGCTTCGGATTCATTGCCTTTGTAGAGGATCTTGAGGATGTCCTGGTGCACCTTCCACTGGGCGCCCGCGCCGTGGAACGTCGTGCTCTTGTAGCCCTTGGCGCCCGCACCGGCCGGCACCACGTCGGACTCCGTGCCGGACCACCAGTTGCCGATGAAGTGATCCATCGGGAAGTCGATCGACGCGGCCTCCTTCACGGCGACCTGGTTCATCACGCCCCAGCCGGACATGAACACGTAGTCCGGGTGCAGGCGCCGGATCTGCAGCCAGGTGGCCTTTTGCTCCTGGCCCGGGTGGTCCACCGCCAGCAGCGTCAGCTCGAAGCCGTACTTCTTGGCCAGCACCTCGAGGGTGGGGTTGGCTTCCTTGCCGTACGGGCTGTTGTGGAACACGTGCGCGATCTTCTTGCCTTTCAGCTTGTCCAATCCCCCTTCCATGCCGCCGATGTACTCGATGACCGCGGAGGCCTGGCTCCAGTACGTGGTGGGGAAGTTGAAGGCCCATTCGAATACGCGGCCGTCCGCCGCGGCGGTGCGGCCGTAGCCCATGGACAGGATGGGGATCTTATCGACCGCGGCTTTCGGGATCAGCTGATAGGTGATCCCGGTGGAGAATGGATTCACCAGTGCGGCGCCGGTGGGCCCCTTGTTCTTCACCTTCTCGTAGCACTCCACGCCCAGCTTGGTGTCGTACTGGGTTTCGCACTCCTCCCAGGCGATCTTGACCCCGTTGATGCCGCCGTCACGGGCGTTCACCAGGGTGTAGTAGTCGCGGAAGCCGTTGGCGATGGGCACGCCACTGGGGGCATAGGGTCCGGTGCGATAGGTCAGTGTCGGAATGAATTGCTCGTTCTGCGCCTGGGCCGCGAGGGCACCCAGCCCCAGCGCAGCCACGGCCGCGGCCAGCGAGCCGATCAGGAAACGATACAGCTTCATGATTCCCCTCCCTGCGATGGTGAATGCGATTCCCCGGTATTGCACGGTATCGGAAGTGAGAGTCTAGCACGCGGCCGTCGTTTCGGCCAAGGCGTCCGCCGAATTGCGCCGCATCCCGACTCAGTAGGGGAACGGCCAGCGTCGCAGTTTCTCCTTGCCGATCTGCCAGAGCCGGGCGAAGCCGTTGGGCTCCACGATCAAGAAGTAGATGATCATCAGGCCGAACACGATGGCCTCGGCGTTCTTCTCCGGGGCCGTGGCGATGTGCAGCCCCACCAGCGCCGGGGCGTTAGTGAGGAAGATCGGCACGATCGTGATGAACGCCGCCCCGAGCAGCGAGCCCAGGATGCTGCCCAGCCCGCCGATGATCACCATGAACAGCACCTGGAAGGACACGTTGATGTCGAAGGCCAGGGACTCCGCGCTGCCCAGCCAGAGGAAGATCATCATCGCGCCCGCCACGCCGCAATAGAACGAGCTGACCGCGAAGGCGAGCAGTTTTGTCTGCAGCGGGCGGATGCCCATGATCTCCGCGGCGATGTCCATATCGCGGATGGCCATCCAGCTGCGCCCGATCCGCCCGCGCACCAGGTTCTTGGCGGCGATGGCGAACACGGTCAGGATGCTCAGCGCCACCAGGTAGCGCACCGGCGCCGTGGCGGCCGCCCCGGAGATGGTGATGCCGAACATCTCGCGCGGCGGTGCGGTGATGGTGCCAGAGGGGTTGTAGTTGTAGAACCAAGCCACTTTGTTGAACAGCCACTGGATGAAGAACTGCGCCGCCAGGGTCGCCACGGCCAGGTAGAAGCCCTTGATGCGCAGCGAGGGCAGCCCGAACACGATGCCCACCGCCGCGGCAATCAGCCCGGAGAGCAGGAACACGACGATCAGGTTGAGGTCCGGGAAGGCTGTGGTGAGCTTGTAGGTGCCGTAGGCGCCCACCGCCATGAAGGCGCCCGTGCCCAGGCTGAGCTGCCCGGCGTAGCCGGTCAGCAGGTTCAGCCCGATGGCGGCCAGGGCGAAGATCAGGAAGGGGATCAGCACGGCCTGCAGCCAGTACTCGTTGGCCAGCAGCGGCACGCCGATGAAGGCGATGGCCACCAGGGCCAGCACGACCACGCGATCCTGGACGATCGGGAAGATCGCCTGATCCTCCACGTAGGTGCTCTTGAACTGCCCCGTTTCGCGATAGATCATTGCGGCTCACACCCTCTCGATAATGCGTTCGCCGAAGAGCCCCTGGGGGCGGAAGAACAGGAACCCCAACGCCAGCATGTAGGCGAACCAGTTTTCGATGGCGCCGCCGACCAGGGGGCCCCAATAGACCTCGGCCACCTTTTCGCCCACGCCGATGATGAGCCCGCCCACGATGGCCCCGGGCACGGAGGTGAACCCGCCCAGGATCAGCACCGGCAGGGCCTTGAGCGCGATCAGCGAGAGCGAGAACTGCACGCCGCTCTTCGCACCCCACATGATCCCCGCCACCAGCGCCACCGCCCCGGCCACCGACCACACAATGACCCAGATCGTCTTGAGCGGGATGCCCACGGCCAGCGCCGCCTGATGG
>JBGOUY010000016.1:0-29482 GCA_041477795.1 bacterium | reverse complement strand
GGGCGCCCCGCGCTCTCCGGCATCGGCACCGGAGGGCGCCCCGCGCTCTCCGGCATCGGCACCGGAGGGCGCCCCGCGCTCTCCGGCATCGGCACCGGCGGACGCCCTGCGCTCTCCGGCATTGGCGCCGTGGCGCGCCCTGCGACCCCCGGCATCGGCACCGGAGGGCGCATGGCGTCCGCGGGCCGGCGCAGGATGCCGATGAGCGGGCCGCCGGGGTAGGGGATCTCCACGCGCTCGCCCGGGGGCCGCAGGTGCGGCAGCGCGAGCGCGCGGCACTCCACCGCCTTGCGGTGCGCGGCGCGCATCTCCGCCGGGCGGTCCACCAGGACGAACTTGCCGAAGTGATAGCACACGGCGGCGGTCGTCAGGTGCTGCCCGGCGCTCAGGCGGCGGCCTTCCGCCAGGGCCTGCCGGCCCAGAGCCTCGTGCTGAGCGGCGCGGGCGCTCCAGGCGCTGCACCAGTGCTCCCAGCGTTGCAGGCCGGCGGTGACCTCCTGGAAGTCGCTGAGGGGCACGCCGTTGGCCACGAAGCGCGGGCCCCAGTGGGCGATGGCGGTGGCGATCCGTTCGTCGCTGGGCCGTTGGTCAGGGGGCATGGTCGCTCGCTGCGGCTGCGGGTTGCCTGCCGCGCCTGGCGCCCGGTCGTGACCGGTGGCGCGGGACGGGGCCGGTGCGCGGGTTACGGCCGCGCAGTCTGCAGGAAGCCCGGCGGCGCCCGGTGCAGGCGCTGCGCTCCCTGCGCGGTGATCAGCATCAGCTCGCCGGTCTGCACGCCGGCGCGGCCGTCGCTCGATGAACCACTTCGACCGGGCCAACCGGGGGGACCGGGTGTTGGGGGAGGCGGCGTTGCGGACGATCCAGGCCAAGATCAGCGTCGACGAACGACCTGCGGCATGACGCGGCCCGCAATGTGTCGCTCGGCCACAGAAGAGCCCGACGGACACATCGTAAACGCGGTGCTCCCCCAACCTTCTATTCCATCGGTCTGCGCCGACCCGAGGACAATACGCAACGCATTCGGTGGCCGCCCTCCTGCTCGCGCAGGACAGCCACATTGCCGTATCTGGCCGGCTACGCGTTTAAGGGGAGTAAACATTGTGGAAACCCATGCATCAATTCTTCAACCCGGCTTCACCATTGCTCCACCTGCAATAGGCACCCTGCAAGTTCAACCCAACAGAATGCTGTGCACCATGAAAACCAGGGTGGACCATGAGCGAAAAGAAGCCGATCAACATCATCGTCGGGAAGCTTAAGAAGTCCGTGAACGAAGTGCTCAGACGATTGGTCGAGATTGGAAAGAAGAAGCCTACAGAAACCGAAAAATCACCCGACGACCGTCCTCCGTCGCCACCTCAACAGAGTTAGACAGCTCGTCGGCGATGTCCCTCAAGAACTGCCAGTCGCCGTCAGTGCGTTTATCCTCGTCCTTTGCCAAGGTGTAGAAAAGCTTGGCGGTAGTTTCTCCTAGATGGAGGTAGAACTCCGGCTCGTGAAAAATATCCTGGAGCTCTGAGGACAATCGTTGCATTCCCGCTTTTATGTTCGGTGTCAACTTGATGCTAAGGATCTGAATGGGCATGGTATTCCTGATCTAAGCGGATCGATCTGTAGGGTGTGCTGTGATTGCGCGACTGCCAAGCGCAGGCAAAACGACCGATCAATCGAAATCGTTCAGCCCCGTGAACTGAGGCATTCGCAGTGATCCCGGGAACCGGCTTTTGTTCGCGATCGGCACTCGCCCTGCGCGCGATCTGAGCGCCGTAGATCAGCAGGTGGCCCAGGCCCTCGCCCGCCCGCAGCGCTTCCGGCGCGCCGCGGCGCCGGGCCATCTCCGCGGTGGAGAAGGCCGGGTACGGCTGGGCCGGCAGGGCCTGGAGCTGTGGCTCGGCGAGCGCGTCCGGGGGCTGCATGGGGGCGGTCGGGGTCGGGTCGCAACTGGGCGGGACTGGGCGGAGCCGGCTCAGTCCAGCGCCGGCGGCGCCAGGCGGCCTCCCAGTTGCTCGCCCAGCCAGTCCGCCACGAATGGCCGGTACAGGTGGGCGACGTTGTTGCAGACGTGGTTGCCTTGCGGATAGACGACCACCTCGCTGGACGGTCCCGCGAAGCCGGCGATGTGTTGCGCCTCCTTGGGCGGGAAGATGCGGTCGCGCGCCCCGTGCACGACCAGCACGGGGCAGTGGGGCGGGGCGGCGCCGGCGAGAGTGAAGCGCGCAGCGCGCCGGCGCGTCTCCTCCGGCGAGTCCCCGCCCAGCGCATAGCCCATGTTGGCCTGGTACACCGCGGGCATCTGCGCCCAGAAGGAGCCCATGTCGAAGAAGCCGTTCATGCACACCAGCGCGCCCAGTTCCGGCGCCGCGCCGGCCGCCTGCAGCGCCAGGTGCCCGCCGAAGGCCATGCCCAGCACGCCGAAGCGGCCGTTCAGCCCGCGCTGCCGGCGCAACGCGTCCAGCACGGCCGGCAGCACGTCGTGCCAGTCCGGCTGCAGCGGGCCGAGGCTGCGGCCCTCGCCCTGACCGGGGCCATCGAAGGAGAAGGTCGCCAGACCGCGCCGCAGGAAGCCGTCCTCCAGGCTGGCGAATTCCTCCTTGGTGGAATCGGAGCCGGGGATCAGCACCACCAGCGGCGCCGGCTCCGCGCCCGGCCGGCGCAGGTAGCCGCGCAGCTCCCCGCCGCGGATGGGCACCGCGATGGCCCGCGCCGGCGGTAGCAGCAGCGGCGCCGCGCGGGCATAGGCCTCGATTTTGGCCTGCGCGGCGCGCTGCTTCTGCGCGGGATCGTCGAAGAACATGAACTGGGCGAAGTGGTAGCACAGGGCGGCGCGCAGGTAGGCTTCACCGGCGGTCAGGCGCCGCCCGCCCGCCTCGGCCTGGGCTGCTTGCGCGGCGTGGCGCTCGGCCGCCGCGCTCCAGGTGGCGCACCAGCGGGACCAATCGCCGGCCTGCTCGGCCAGCCCCAGCGCCTCGGTATAGGCGATGCCGGCCGCCTGCATGCGCGGCGCCCACTGCTCCACCACGCTCTTCAGCCGATCCCCGGGAGTGCCCATTGCCATGTCCGCCGTGTCCGCCGCGCCAGCCTAGGCGCCCTGCGCCTCGCGCCGGTACCAGGGCATGGCCCTGCGCGTGAGGGCGTTCATCAGCGCGTCGAAGCCCACGCCGAAAGCGGCCAGCATCAGCACCGCCACGAACGCCTCGTTGTGGTGGAAGGTGCGCGTCTTGAACAGGATGAAGAAGCCCAGCCCGTCGATGGAGACGTAGAATTCTGCCACCACGGCGCCCACCAGCGCCCGCCCCGCCGCCAGGCGGATGCCCGCCAGCAGGTAGGGGATGGCGGCGGGCAGCGTGATGCCCAGCCACACGTGGGGCCAGCGCGCCCGGTAGGCCCGCCCCACCTCCAGGTATTCCGGCGGCACCGAGCGTGCGCCGTCGCTGGCATTGAGGGCGATGGGGAAGAAGGCCGCGAAGACGACGATCGCCAGCCGTGTGGCGCCGCTGAAGCCGAACCAGAGCGCGAAGGGCGGCAGCACCGCCACCATCGGCATGGCGTAGAGCCCGTTCACGTAGAACTGCAGGAAGCGGTTCACCAGCTGCACGCGCCCCATCGCCAGGCCCACCACCGTGCCCACGACCAGGGCGATCGCCAGCCCTTCCATGACCGACGAGAGCGTGGCCCAGCTGGCCTGCAGAAAGGTGGGATCGGCCAGCATCTGCGGGATGGCGGCCAGCACGGAGCTGGGCTTGGCCATGTAGCGCGGGGCGAATTCCCGCACCACCGCCTCCCATGCACCCAGCAGCGTCAGCCCGCCGGCCAGCTTGAGCGCCAGCGGGGAGCCGCCCGCACGGCCCAGTGCCCAGCGCGCCGCGCCGGACCGCTCGCGCCCGGCCGCGCCGCTCCAGGCGGGGGCGGCGGCCGACTGCAGGGAGCCGCGCGGATTCATCACTCCAGCCCCCGCCAGGCCGCGAAGCGGTTCTCCAGCAGCCGCCCCAGCCCCATCAGCACGACGCCCAGCGCCGTGACGATGAGGATCGCGGCGAAGACCGACGCCAGGTCGAAGTCCCGCGAGCTTTCCATGATCATGCGTCCGATGCCCGTGGCGCTGAGGAAAAACTCGGCCACCACCATGCCCACCAGCCCCCGGCCGATCGCCTGGCGCGTGCCGGTCAGGATGAAGGGCAGCGTGTAGGGCAGCAGCACGTCCAGCCAGAACGCGCGCTCATTGGTGCGGTAGGCGCGGGCCACCTCGATCAGCTCGGGCTTGAGGCTGCGCGCGCCTTCGATTGTGTTGAACAGGATCGGGAAGACGGAGAACAGCGTCACCACCAGCACCTTGGGCGCAAAGCCGTATCCCAGCAGGGAGAGGATGAAGGGGATCAGCGCCGCCATGGGCGTGCCGTAGGCCGCCACGATGTAGCTTTCCAGCGCCACCCGCAGCGCCGGCACGCGGGCGATCAGCAGCCCCAGCGGCACGGCGATCACGAACGCCACGGAGAACCCGGAGCCGAAGAGCAGCAGCGAATCGGTCACCAGCGCGAAGAGCGCCCCGCTGCGGGCCAGCTCGGCCAGCCGCACCAGCGTCGCCGAAAGCGGCACCATGAAGGCTTCCGGGCTGTTGCGGCCCACCCCCTCCCACAGCAGCGCACCGGCCAGCAGGCTGGCCACGTAGGTCGCCACTTGCTTCCAGGGCCGCGGAGATTCGGGCATGAGAGACGGTACGGGCGTGAGGGTGGGCGCGGGCCCGGCCGTGCAGGCCGGGCCCGGAAGGCGGCCGATCAGCGGGATTTCACCAGCTTCATCGCCTCATCGAACAGCGTGGGGTCCGTGAGCTGCTCGTAGGGCGTGGGTGTCTTGCCCGGCTTGATCCCGCCGATCTTCACCTGCGTGGCCACGTCCTTCTCGAACTGCTGGCGGCTCAGCCCGACGTTGTCCACCGGCCAGAACTCCATGGCGTTGTAGCGCTTCACGCTCTCCGCGGCCTCCTCGTGGCTGCGGCCGGTGACCTTGGCGGCCTCGGCCACCGGGTCCAGGTTGGCCGGATCGCGCATGAAGCGCACGGCTTCGATCTGTGCCGCCAGCATGCGCACCAGCGCATCGTGCTTCTTGCCGATCGTGTCGCGCCGCACCACCATGGTGATGTAGTGCGTGCCCGGATTCACCTGCGCCAGGGTCTTGACGATGGCGAGCTTCTTGCCGCTCTCGCGCTCGATCACCGGCACGTCGTCGATGTGCAGCACGCCGTAGACGAGCTGCCCGGCGACCATGGCCGCGCCGACGTTGGAGGAGAGGCCGACCTGCTGCACGTCCTCGATCTTCATCTTGCAGCCGGGCAGCATCTGCTGCAGCGCGATGGCCCGCGCGCCCCCGATGGAATCCACGCCCACGCCCTGCCCGCGCAGATGCTCGCAGTCCGCCTTGCCGGGGTCCATGGAGCCGAGCAGCCAGTCCGGATGCTCATGGCCCATGATGCCGACCACGTCGGCGCCGGCATTGGAGTCCATCTTGATGTACAGGGCCGTGGGAGAGAGCGCCGCGTCGATGGCGCCCGAGACGACCGCCTGCGTGGCCGCCGCGCCCGATTCGAACGCGCGCAGCTCCACGTCCACCCCGTACTTCTTGTAGAAGCCCAGGTCCCGCGCCACGTAGGGCATGACGCTGACGAACACCGGCGGCACGCCTGGCATGCCGTAGACGATCTTGTCCGCCGCCGCGGCCGATGGCACGGACGAGCCGAGCGGGAGCCCGGCCAGCAGGGCCAGCGCCAGCAGGGGCGCCGGCAGCCAACGGAAGATGTGCGAGCGATGCATGGAGTTTCCCCTCCCCGGAGCCTGGGTTGTGTGGCGGGCCGCCGGCGCGGCCCGCGGTGGTCACGTCTGGGCGCCGCCGGCTGGGACGCGAGCGCCGTCCATCAGCGTGTGCCAGACATATTCCCGCAGCTCGGCAAAGCGCGGATTGGTCAGCGTGGCGCGATCGCGGGGCCGCGGCAGATCCACGTCGATCACCTCGTGCACGTGGCTCGGGCGCCCCTTCAGGACGATCACCCGGTCCCCCATCACGACGGCCTCCTCGATGGAGTGCGTCACGAACACCATCGTGGTCGGCCGCTGCTGCCAGATGCCGAGCAGCTCGAACTGGAGGATCTCGCGGGTCTGCGCATCGACGGCGGCGAAGGGCTCGTCCATCAGCAGCACGTGGGGCTCCAGCGCCAGCGCCCGCGCCAGCCCGCAGCGCTGCTGCATGCCGCCGGAAAGCTGGTACGGATAGGCGTGCTCGAAGCCGCGCAGCCCCACCAGGTTGATGAAGTACGGCACCCGCTCGTGGAGTTCCGCCTTTGGCGCGCCGGCCAGCTTCAGGCCGTAGGCGACGTTCTGGTACACGGTCTTCCAGGGAAACAGCCCGAAGTGCTGGAACACCATGGCCACGCCGGGCCGCGGGTCGCGCACGGGCTCGCCTTCGATGGTGATCGTCCCCTCGCTCAGCGGCAGCAGGCCGTCGATGCAGCGCAGCAGGGTCGTCTTGCCGCAGCCCGAGGGGCCGACGATCGCGACGATCTCCTGCGTGCGCACCTGCAGGTTCACGTTCGCGAAGACGGACAGCGACCCGTAGCGCTTGCCCACGCCCTCGGCCACGATCTGCGGTGAGCCCGCCACCGCGGCAGCGCCCCTCATTTCCTCTCCGGTGCATCGCTGGCCGGCGAGCCGCCCCGTGCCATCGGAGCTGCGCCGCGTGTGGCATGCCGTCCGCCCCCGGGGCGGATCAGACCGCCTTGGCCTTGCTGGTACGGGTGGCCTTGCGGGCCCAGTAGTCCGGCGCGTGCTTGGAGCGCTCGCTCGCCTCCGCGCTCTCGAACCCCGGCGCCAGGGAGGCCGAGGTGCCCGCCAGCACCTGGTGGTGATCGATGTTCAGCGTGCGCAGCCAGCGCTGCTGGCCCATGGTGATGGCGACGAAATAGCCCAGCTCCACGATCTGCGGCTCGCTGAAATGCGCGTACAGCCGCTCCCAGAGCGCGTCGTCCGTCTCCAGGTCCCACGTGATGGCCTCCGTGTAGGCCAGCGCCGCCTTCTGCCGCGCGTCGTAGCGCGTGGACTGCTCGAAGTTCAGCAGGTCCAGGTAATCCTTCTCGATCAGTCCCAGTTGGGCGGACTGGATGGAGCGCTGGTTGCCGCAGAACTCGCACTTGACGCTGCGCGAGACGTACACGCGGCACAGTTCCTTGATGGAGTGATCCATCACGCCGTTGCGAAACACATCCTGCCAGGTGTTGGCGAAGGACCAGAACGCCGCGGGCACGTGGGCCCGCACGGCCTGGCTCTCGGGCCGGGGTGTGCCGCGCCGGGCGCAAGCTTCCAGCTCCTCGCGCATGCGAGGGTCGGTCAAGGTGTCGGGATCGACGTAGCTGATGCGTTGCTTGGCCATCGCAAGACTCGCCTGTCGAAATCGCTTGCAATCGATTGCACGTGATCATGGTCGCTTTCTGTGCGAGAGTCAACCGCAGGCAAGGCGCGCCCGGAGAGGCTCCCAGCCCGGCGCCGGAGGGCCGACCGGGTGCGCGCGGCCGGTCGCGTGCGACGCAGCGCGGCGCTGCGCATCCGCCTGCGCGCCGGGCCACTCGCTCACCAGGGACGGCATGGCAGCCAGAAGACGCCTCAATCTGCTGTGGGACCTGGACGGGACGCTGACCGATCCCGGCGAGGGCATCGTGCGCAGCATCCACTACGCCCTGGAGCGGCTCGGGCGGCCGCTCGCATCCGGCACGGCGCTGGGCGACTGCGTGGGCCCGCCCCTGCGCGACTCGTTCGCGCGGCTGCTGGGCGCGGAGCGGCGATCGCGCGTGGAGGAGGCGGTCGCGCTGTACCGGGAACGCTACGCCGCGCGGGGGCAATACGAGAACCGGCTCTACCCGGGCATCGCGGAGTGCCTCGCGTCGCTCACGGGCCGCGCGCGGATGTTCGTGGCCACGGCCAAGCCCACCGGCTTCGCGCGCGAGATCGTGGCCCACTTCGGCCTGCGGCGCTACTTCGCGGCGGTGCATGGCTCCGAGCTGGACGGGACGCGCAGCGACAAGGCGGCGCTGATCGCCTTCATCCTGCGCCGGGAGGGCCTCGCCCCGGCGGAGACGGTGATGATCGGCGATCGCGCGCAGGACGTGCGCGGTGCCCGCCGCAACGGCGTCGCGGCCTGCGGCGTGGCGTGGGGCTATGGCTCCGTGGCGGAGCTGCGGCAGGCCGGCGCGGGCGCGATCTTCCGCCATCCCGCCGAGCTGGCGCGGCAGTTCGGGCCGCGGTCGGAGCGGCCATAACCATGCGCCCGGCAGCGCCCGGCAGCGCCCGGCGGCGGCACGGCGCGACGCCGGCCGGCGTGCGGCCCGCGCCGCGCCGCCGCGATTGACAGCCCCACCCCCCGGCGACATAATGCGGCGGCGCTGGGGCGCCCGGGGGAGGCCGATCCGAGCGGGTGTGCGCCCCGCAGGCATGGCCAGGTGGGGGTGCCAGGCGGCGCCGGTCGATATCGCGCTTGCCCCGCGCCCGCTAGGCGCAGGCCGTCTCCCCGCATCCAGCAGCGCAGTGTCCGGCCCGCGGCCGTTGCGGCCGGCGCCCCTGGCACGCTCACCGTCACACCCGGAGCCGATGAAGACGTTGATCGAGGGAGGCTGGGTCGTCGCGTTCGACGGCGCCCGGCACGAGGTGTACCAGAACGGCGTGGTGGTGTTCGAGGACGACCGCATCGTGCATGCGGGCGGTCCGTACCCCGGCCAAGCCGATGCGCGCATCGACGCGCGCGGCAAGCTCGTCTCGCCCGGCTTCATCAACACGCACATCCACACCGCCGGTGCCGGCGGCGACTGGATGCTGCAGGATCTCTCCCGCAACGACTGGCGCACGGCGAACTACATGGTCTTCGCCGCGCCGCTGAAGGGTCGCCAGCAGCCGCCCCCGCCGGAGGCCGTGGCGGCCCTGCGCGCGTTCGTGCTCCTGCACGCGCTGAAAGGCGGCTCCACGACGATCCTGGACGTGGGCGGCCAGCGCGGGGACTGGGATGGCTACGCGGCGCTGGTGGAGCGCGTGGGCCTGCGCGTCTACACGAGCCCCACCTTCCACTGCGCGGCCATGTGGACCGACGCGCAGGGGCGCGTGTACTGGGACCCCAGCGACGAGGAGCTGGGGCGCAAGGGCCTGGCCGAGGCCGTGGACTACATCAAGACGTACGACGGCGCGGCGCACGGCCGCCTGCGCGGCATGCTCAGCCCGGCACACGTGGAGGACTCCAGCCCGGCGCTGCTGCGCGCGGCCGTGGAGGCCCAGCGCGAGCTGAACGTGCCCATGCACACCCACGCCGGGGGCAACCTGCTTGAATTCAACAAGGTGCTGGGCGAGCACCGCAAGACGCCCATCCAGTTGCTGGCCGACCTGGGCTTCCTCAACGAGCGCACCCTGATCGGGCATGGCGTCTTCACCACGGCGCACCCGTGGACGCACCATCCCTTCGGCGACGACGTGCAGGCGCTGGCCGATTCCGGCGCCACCGTGGGCCACTGCCCCTACAAGTACGCCAAGATGGGCATGACGCTGCACTCCTTCCAGCGCTACCTGGATGCGGGGGTGCGGCTGGCGCTGGGCACGGATACCTATCCGATGGATATGGTTTCCGAGTTCCGCATGGGCGCCGTGCTGGCGCGCGTGACGGACGGCAACTACCAGGCCGGCCAGCCGCGCGACCTCTACAATGCCGCCACGCTGGGCGCCTGCCGCCTGCTGGCGCGGGACGACCTGGGGCGCCTGCGCGTCGGCGGCCAGGCGGACATCCTGCTGATCAACCTGGACCACATGGGCTTTGCCGCCTATCGCGACCCCATCAAGGCCCTGGTGGACTTCGGCACGGCGCGGGACATCGATACGGTCATCGTGGCCGGCCGCACGCTGATCTCCGCTGGGCGCCACCTGCACGTGGACGAGGCGGAGGTCTTCGCCCGGGCGCAGCAGGTGACGGCGGCCTACTGGAAGAACGTCCCGCATTGGCACTGGGCGGGGCTGGATATCGACCGCATCGTGCCTCCCTCGTTTCCCATGCATCGGGCGGACGGCTAGCGCGGCCGCAATGCCCATCGCAGCGGGTCCTTCATCCGGAAGGTGACATGAAATTCGGCAGCTTCTACTTCTTCCAACTGGCCCCCGGCTGGAGCTCCGAGCGGGTGATCCGCGAGGAATGGGACGAGATCAAGTGGGCCGAAGAGCTGGGCTGGGACCGCATCTGGTTCACCGAGCACCACTTCATCGAGTACGGCCTCGCGGTGGACCCCGCGCTGCTGGCCGCGGCGGCGGCCATGCACACCCAGCGCGTGCGCATCGGGCTGGCGGCGGCGATCCTGCCTTTCCACGACCCGATCCGCCTGGCCGAGCAGCTGGCCATGGTGGACATCATGAGCAACGGGCGCCTGGACGTGGGCGTGGGTCGCGGCAACCGCCCCAGCGAGTTCGCCGGCTACCGCATCCCGCAGATCGAGAGCCGTGACCGCTTCGAGGAATGCCTGGAGATCCTGCTCAGGGCGTGGACGGAGGAGCGCTTCTCCTACGACGGCAAGTTCTTCCAGGTGCCCACGGTGCGCGTGCTGCCCAAGCCGCAGCAGAAGCCGCACCCGCCGCTGTACATGGTGTGCGTGGGCGAGGAGACCATCGTCAAGGCGGCCCACCGCGGCATTCCCATGCTGAACTCGGTGCTCAACGGGCCCACGGACGTGCTGGTCAAGAACCGCGACGTCTACATCAGGACGCTCAAGGCGGACGGCCGCAGCGCAGCGGAGATCGCGGAGCTGCTGGCGAACTGGGGCGTCTCGCGCCAGGTCTACGTGGCGAACACCGATGCGCAGGCCCACGCGGAGGCCAAGGACGCCGAAATGTGGTACCAGCAGGCGTTGCGGCGCTTCCTGGTGCCCGACGACATCAGCAAGGCCCACCCCACGCTGCAGCCGGCCTTCCGCGCCATCGACGAGAAGCTCTCCAAGGTGACCTGGGAGGACCTCAAGCGCGAGACGCTCGTGTTCGGCTCGCCCGAGACGGTCTGCGAGCAGGTGCAGGAGATGGTCGACATGGGCGTGGGCGAGATGCTGTGCTGGATGAACTTCGGTGGCCTCGGCTACGAGAAGGTGCGGCGCTCCATGGAGCTCTTCTCGCGCGAGGTCATGCCCAACTTCCGCTAACGAGGGGATGCGGAACAACTGCGGAACCGCAGATTTCGCAGATTCCACAGATTCCCCTCTTGGCTTGGCACAGGTTCGGTGACTGGCGCATCCGCTCGGCGCATCGACCCGTGTCCTGTGCGGAGGCATTGCGGTTTTCCGCTTTGGAAGCGAGATGGCTCCGTAGCATGACCGGCCGCTGATGCCACCGGGCGCAGGGTCAGGAAATCCAAAAGAACATCTGTGTCATCTGTGAAATCTGCGGTTGCAGCGGTTGTCGTTCGTGAAAGTGGCATAAATCGGCGGCCAAACAGGGGAGGTACGAACCGTGCGCAACATCGGAATCATCGGGGTCGGGCTGCTGGGCGGTGCGGTGGCCGGCCGCCTGCTGGAGGCGGGCTTTGCGGTGAGCGGCTACGACACGCGGCCCGAGCAGAGCAAGGCCCTCGCCGGGCGCGGCTTGCGCGCCGCGGCCAGCATCGCCGATGCGGCCAAGGGGGCCGAGGCGGTGTTCACCGTGCTGCCCTCGCTGGCGGCGGCCGAGGCCGTCATCGCCGGGAAAGGCGGCCTGGCCGAGACGGCCGCCAAGGGGACCCTCATCCTGCAGATGAGCACCATTTCGCCCGAGCTCACCGTGCGGCTGGCCAAGGCCGCGGAGGCGCGCGGGCTGGTTTTCCTCGACACGCCCATCAGCGGCACCAGCGCCATGGTGACGCGCGGCGACAGCATCCTCATGACCGGGGGCGATGCCGCCGTGGCCAAGCGCTGCGAGAAGGTCTTCGCCGCCTTTGCCAAGCGCACCGTGCACATGGGCCCGGTCGGCTCGGCCATGCTGGCCAAGCTGGTCACCAACCTGCTGGTGGCGCTGAACACCGTCGCGCTGGCCGAGGCCCTGGTGCTGGGTGCCAAGGGCGGGCTGACCACGAAGGCCATGCTGGAGCTGTTTCGGGGCACGGCGGCGGACTCGCGCATGCTGGAAATCCGCGGGCCCCTGATGGAGGCCGGCGACTACCCGCCGCAGATGAAGCTGGACCTGTTCCTCAAGGACATTTCCCTCATGCTGCAGGAGGGACAGCGCCTGGGCGTCGCCCTGCCCATGACCGATACGGCGCAGCGGCTCTACCAGGAAGCCGCCGGGGCCGGGCTGGCCGGGCAGGACCTGGCGGTGGTCAAGACGACATTGGAGCGCATGGCCGGTCTCGCCGGCTCCTAGTGTGGTGTCCCGGAAGTTTCTTGGCAATTGACGCCTGGGCGCCGGACCTTGCTGGGACCCCACCCCGTCACGCCTACGGCGTGACAGCCCCTCCCCGCTAAGCAGGGAGGGGCGCGGGTTTGCGCAGGGTGAAAGCCCCTTCCCTGCCTAGCGGGGAAGGGGTTGGGGATGGGGTCTCGCGCAGTGGCACCGTGCTCTCGTTGTGAAAGTTATTTCAGGGACACCACACCAGCAACCGGCGCCGGCTTGCCCCTCAGGGCCGGGCCGCCTTGGCGCGGCGCGGGGACTTCGCCTTGCGTGCGGCCTTCCCGTGGCCGACCTCCGCGTTATACCAGTCCAGGATCTCGCTGCCGGTCATGAACAGCACGCCCTCGAACTGCTTCATGTAGTCGAAGATCATCTCGTAGTACTTGATGCGGTGCGGCACGCCGGTGATGTAGGGGTGCGTGGAGACGACCATGATCCGCGCGCTCTCGGCGCCTTCGCGGTAGAGCGTGTCGAACTGGTCGCGCGCCAGGTTGAAGATCTCCGGCGAGGGGGCGTGCTTGATCAGGTAGATCGGGATGTCGTTGATCTCGATGGTATAGGGGACGGAGACGAGCCGTCCGCGCCGGGTCTTCATGACGTAGGGCTGATCGTCGTTGCACCAGTCGCACACGTACTCGACGCCTTCCTCGGCCAGGATGTCCGGCGTGTCGTAGGTTTCGGCAAGCCCCGGGCCCATCCAGCCGCGCGGCCGCTGGCCGGTGCGCTCGGCGATGGTGCGCAGCGTGCGCCGGATGACGGCCCGCTCGTCCTTCTCCACGTTGATCGGCCGTTGCACGTAGCCGTGTGCCAGCATCTCCCAGCCGGAACGGAGGCACTCCTTCACCAGGCGCGGATAGGACAGGCAGACCGAGGCGTTGAGGCTCAGGGTGGCGCGGATGCCCAAGCGGTCCAGCACGGCCTTCTTGCGCCAGATGCCCACGCGCAGGCCGTAGTCGAACCAGCCGAAGTTGGCCACGTCCGGCACCACCGTGACGCCCTGCGGCGCGGGCAGCATGGCGCGCGCCATCGGGGCATGGAAGTCCCACTCCTCCACGTTGACGACGGTCATTACGGCGACGCGTGCGTTGCCGGGCAGGCGCAGCGGTTTGCGGAAGGGCAGGGGCGAGTCGCTTGCACGAGGATTGGCCATGGCCGCCTCTAGGAATGAAGTGCGGAATGTGGAGTTTGCGGGAGGCCGGAATCTTACCGGGCGGCCAGGGCAGAGACAAGCCCGGAGCCGCCCTGGGGGCCCGCCCTCCGCCCGCGCGGAGAAATTAGGGCGTGACATCGCACGGTCGCTGGGATAAATAATGCCGTCTCGCACGCAAGGGGACCGTCGGGGGAACGCGCCCGCCAGTGGGCGGCCCGGCGCAGCGGGGTTGCCGCTGCCGTCAGGGCTGGCCGCCGGGCAGGCGACGAGTGGAGCGCACGCGGCCGGCGCTCGGGGGAGGGTCATGCAGTTCTGGATCATCCAGGTCTTCAACGGAATCTCCTACGGAACGTTGCTGTTCCTGCTGGCGAGCGGCCTCTCGCTGATCTTCGGGGTGATGCGCATCGTCAACCTGGCCCACGGCTCGTATTTCCTGCTGGGGGGCTACGTGGCGCTGACGGTGATCTGGAGCACCGGCTCCTGGCTGCTCGCCATCCCGCTGGCCTCGCTGGCCATCGCCGTGCTGGGGCTGGTGATGGAGCGGGTGTTCCTGCGCCCGCTCGGCTTCGAGCCGCTGCGCCAGGTGCTGCTCACGATCGGGTTCGCGCTGCTGTTTCAGCAGGGCGCGCTGGACATCTGGGGCGGCAACAACATGGACATCAAAGCCCCGGCGGCGCTGGACTGGAGCTTGGTGGTGGGGCGAATCTACTTTCCCGTGTACCGCATCTTCATGATCGGGATGGCCGCCGGGGTGGCGATCGTGCTGTGGCTGGTCATGGAAAAGACCCGCATGGGGGCGATGGTGCGCGCCTCGGTGGACGATGCGGAGATGGCGCGCGGCGTGGGCATCGACACCTCGCGGGTCTCCATGGCCGTCTTCGCCCTGGGTGCGTTCCTGGCCGCGCTGGGCGGCGTGATCGGCGGCACGTTCATCGGCGTCTACCCGGGGCTGGACTTCGAGATCCTGCCCCTCGCCTTTGCCGTCGTAATCATAGGGGGCATGGGCAGCCTGCGCGGCGCGCTGGTGGGCAGCCTCATCGTGGGGCTGATGGACAACTTCGGCAAGGCGCTCTTCCCCGAGATTTCCTACTTCACGCTCTACGCGCCCATGGTGATCATCCTGGCCGTGAAGCCCACCGGCCTGTTCGGGACGGAGTAGGCCCGTGCGCGGTGGAACGACGGCCCGACTGCTCGCCCTGTGCGTCCTGCCGGCGGCGCTGGCATTGGCAGTGCCGTTCGCCGGCCCGTACGTGACGGTGCTGGCGGCACGCGTGTGCATCTTCGCCATCCTGGCCATGAGCGTGGACGTGTTGCTGGGCTACACGGGCATGCCCTCGCTGGGTCAAGCGGCCTACCTGGGCATGGGCGCCTATCTCGCCGCGATCCTGGCCACCCGCCACGGCATCGGGCTGGGCTGCGACTTCTTCGCGGTGCTGCTGGGGGGCCTGCTGCTGGGGGCGCTGGCGGCGGCGTTCTTCGGCCTGTTCGCAATGCGGGCCGCCGGGGTGTATTTCCTCATCATCACCCTGGCGCTAGGCATGGTGGTGTGGGGGCTGGCCTACCGCTGGAACGCGCTCACCGGCGGCGACAATGGCATCAACGTCTTCCGCAAGCCGGTCTGCGGGGTGGACCTGAGCAATGGCCTGGCCTTCTACTACACGGCGCTGGCGCTGTTCGTGCTGGTGCTGGCGGCCTTGTCGCTGCTGGTCGTCTCACCCTTCGGTCGCACGCTGGTGGGCATCCGCGAGAGCGAGCCGCGCATGCGCATGCTGGGCTATAACACCTGGCTGCACCGCTATCTCGCGTTCGTGATCGCCGGCGCGTGCGGGGGACTGGCCGGCGTGATGTGGACGCACCTGACGGGCATCGTGTCGCCCCAGGACGTATTCCTCATCACCTCGGTGGATGCGCTGCTGGTGGTGGTGCTGGGCGGCCCGGGCACCCTGATCGGCGCCGCACTCGGCACGGCGGTGGTGGTGTTCCTGCGGGACTATCTGAGCACGCTGGTGCCCTGGTGGCAGTACGTGCTTGGGGGCGTGTACGTGTTGACCATTCTTTACCTTCCCGAAGGCCTGATGGGCCTGCCCGCGCGCCTGCGCCGGCAGAGCTCGGAGCTTGCCGCGCGGAAGGCGGTCACCCTGCGCGAGTCGGCATCGGTCGAATCGCGTTCCTAATCAGGAGGAGGAGCAATCATGGCACAGCAGCGGGGAAGGGGCATGCTTAAGGGCATGGCCGTGCTGGCGGCTCTGGTCGTCGCCGGAGCATTCGGGCTGGGGCGCGCCGGCGCATCGGCCGAAGAGCTACGCATCGGGCTGATTGCCCCGTTGACGGGTCCCCTGGCCCAGACCGGCATGGACATGGTCAACGGCTTCCAGATGTACCTGGACGAGGTGAACTCCGACCTCGCCGGGGCCAAAGTCAAGCTGATCGTGGAAGACGAGCAGGGCAAGCCGCCTGTTGCCGTGCAGAAGGCGGAAAAGCTGGTACTGCAGGACAAGGTGCACCTGTTCCTGGGCGGCGTGCTGGCTTCCACCGGCTATGCCCTGGCACCGGTCAGCACGCGCCATAAGACCATCTACATCGTCCCCATCGCCGCGGCGGACGACCTGACCCAGCGCCAGAAGGAGCAGTACCCCTATCTGATCCGCACGGGCTGGACCAGCTCGCAGCCCACGCACCCCTTCGGCGAGTGGGCCTGCCAGAAGGGATACAAGCGCATCGTGGCCATCGGCGCGGACTACGCCTTCGGGCACGAGGTGATCGGGGGATTCCAGCGCTCCTTCGAGGAATGCGGCGGCAAGGTCGTGCAGAAGCTGTGGGTGCCGCTGTTCAGCATCGACTTTGGCCCGTTCCTCTCGCAGATCAAAGGGGATGTCGATGCGGTGTTCACGATGATGGTGGCGAACATGACGCTGCAGTTCCCCAAGCAGTACAAGGCGGCGGGTCTGAAGATGCCGCTGCTGGGCGGGGGCACGAGCGCGGACGAGTTCTCGCTGCCCTTCATGGGAGACGAGGCGATCGGCTACACGACCGCCCTGCAATACAGCGCCGCGCTGGACACACCCAAGAACATCGCCTTCGTGAAGAAGTACCGCAAGCTGTACGGCAAGGTGCCCTCCTACTATTCGGAGTCGGACTACACCACCGCGCAGTGGATTCACGAGGTGATGAAGAAGACCGGCGGCAAGTGGCCGGGCGCGGAGAAGTTCATCGAGATCTTCCGCAGCATCAAGCTGGACTCGGTGCGCGGGCCGGTGGAGCTGGATGACCAGCTCAATCCGGTACAGAACATCTACATCCGTACCGTGGAGAAGAAGCAGAACTTCGGCTATCCCGACAAGGAGCTGTGGAACACTATCGTCAAGACGTACGAGCATGTAGGCCAGTACTGGAAGTACGACAAGGCCGAGTTCCTCAAGCAGCCGGTCTATAGCCGGGACTTCCCGCCGTGCAAGTACTGCGAATAGCCTGATGCCGACACCGGGGCGCCCCGCCGGGGCGCCCCTCTCCCCCGCCAGCCAATGGGCCCCATGAGCGATTCGAGCGGCGGCAACGGCCGCACGCCCTGCCTGGAGTTGCGCGGGCTCTCCAAACAGTTCGGAGGGCTCACGGCCTTGCACGACCTGAACCTGACCGTGCACGCCGGCGAGCGCAAGGGCATCCTCGGCCCCAATGGCGCGGGCAAGACGACGCTGTTCAACCTGATCACCGGGGTCTTCCCCCCCAGCGGCGGGCAGGTGCTGCTGTTCGGGCGGGACGTGACCCACTGGCCCGTTCATCGGCGCACCTACCTGGGGATGGCGCGCACCTTCCAGATCACCACGCTCTTCCCCAAACTCACCGTGCTGGAGAACGTGATGCTGGCGGTGCAGGGCGTGCGGCGCATGAAGTTCGTCATGTGGCGCCCGCTCAGCGGCTACGCCGACGTGCGCGCCAAGAGCCAGCGCCTGCTGGAGCAGGCCGGCTTCTGGGAGCGGCGCGACACGGAGATCCGCCACCTCTCCCACGGCGAGCAGCGCCAGATCGAGATCCTGCTCGCCCTGGCCAGCGATCCCAAGCTGCTGCTTCTGGACGAGCCGGCCGCCGGGCTTTCCAGCGGCGAGTCACAGGAGATGGCCACGTTCCTGCGCGGGCTGGACCCGAAGCTGGCCGTCCTCATGATCGAGCACGACCTGGACGTGGCCTTTGCCGTGGTGGATACCATCGCCGTGCTGCACTACGGCGAGCTGCTCGAGCATGGCACCACGGAGCAGATCCGCGCCAGCGCGCGCGTGCAGGAGATCTATCTGGGGGTGAGGTGAGGGATGCCGATTCTGGACGTGCAGGAAATCCACACCTACTACGGCGACTCCTACGTGCTGCAGGGCCTGTCGCTTTCGCTGGAGCGCGGGAAGATTCTCGGCCTGCTCGGGCGCAACGGCGTGGGCAAGACCACGCTGGTCAACTCCATCGTGGGGTTCAATCCGCCGCGCCAGGGCCGCATCCTGTTCAAGGACGTGGACATCACGCGCGTCTCCTCCTTCGCCACCGTGCGCATGGGCATGGGCCTGGTGCCGCAGGGCCGGCGCGTGTTCCGCTCACTGAGCGTGGAGGAGAATCTGCTCGTGGCGGACCGCAAGGGCGGCCAGCACACCTACTCGCTGGAGCGCATCTACGAGATCTTCCCGCGCTTGGCCGAGCGCCGCCGCCAGAAGGCGCGCACGCTGTCCGGCGGCGAGCAGCAGATGCTGGCCATCGGCCGCGGCCTGATGACCAATCCGGACTGCCTCATCATGGACGAGCCCTCCGAGGGCCTGGCGCCCCTGGTGATCCAGCACCTGTGGGAGATCATCGGCCGCCTGCGGGACGAGGGACTCTCGATCCTGCTGGTGGAGCAGAACGCGGTGCTCGCCCTCAAGCTGGTCGACTACGTGCACGTGATCAGCAAGGGCCGGGTGGTGCACTCGGCCGGCCCGCAGGAGCTGTGGGCCAACGAGGAAGTGAAGTCTGCCTACCTGGGGCTGTAAGACAAGGTGCGCGTCCGGCCTTGGCCGATCCCCGTGCTGCCTCGCTCCGCGGAGACGCTCCGTTGCCCAGCGGCAGACGATCTGCCGACCCTCAGTTGACCAGGGGGCGGTAGAAGTTCTCGCCGGGGAGGTAGCGGCGGCCGGGGCTCATGTCGGGCGGCAGTCCGTGCTCCTCCGAGCCGTCGAAGTTCAGCTCCACCATCACTCCGTTGGGATCGTACACGAAGAGCTGCCACACGCGGATTTCCGGGATCACCTGCTCGCGCCAGTCCAGGCCGGCCCGCTCGAAGCGCCGCCGGTATTCCGCATAGCCGCGGGCGGTCACCGCGAAGTGGTCCACCGCCGCCGAGCCCACGAACGGACGCCCGTCCGGCTGCAGGCCCGGCTCGCCGGCATAGAGGTGAAGGATCGCCCCGCCCTCCCGCGTGCCCAGCCAGGCGCCGGGGAAGCCGAAGTCGGGCCGGTGCAGGATCTCCAGGTCCAGCACCTGCGTGTAGAAGCGGATCGTCCTCTGCAGGTCGTCCGTCTTGATGGAAACGTGATTGAGCGTGCTCAGCATCGTCAGCGTCTCCTTTGCTCGTGCCCGCGGTGACGGTGCCCGGCCGCCCGGCCGGAGCCGCTGCATTACAAGGCGGGGCCCAGGCTCAGCTTGAGCTGCGCCCGCTCGTCGATCCCGAAGCGATCGACCAGCCAGTCCGCCATGTATTCCTGACCCAGCGTGGGATGATCGTGCTGGCAGTGCTCGGCGCCGGTCTGCTCCGGGTCGATCAGGTCCAGCCGCACGTCCACCCCCGCGGCGCGCGCCGACTCGTAGACCTTGCTGGCGGCCCGCACGCCGAGCGCGTCGTGGCCCCCGTGTACGATCAGGTACGGGCAGCGCATGCCGCCCAGGTGCCCCTCCAGCGTGAACTCCCTGGCGCGTGCCAGGGCCCGCTGCATGGTGGGCTCGCCGAAGACCCACTTGATGTGCCCGGCCAGGCCATAGTCCTCGCCCCGGCCCTCGAACAGCTCGTGGACGCTGTAGATCGCGCCGTGGGAGATGCAGGCGGCGAGGCGGTGCTCATAGCACGCGGCACGCGCCGCGTAGTAGCCGCCCAGGCTGGAGCCGCTCACGGCGATGCGCGCGAGGTCCACGTCGCTGCGCGTCTCCAGGTAGTCGATGCAGCGGCTCACCGGAACCTCGTAGTCCGGCCGCGTGTGCACCCGGTCGCGCCGCAGCGTGGCGCCCTGGCCGGGCCCGTCCACCAGCAGCACGGCGATGCCGCGCTGCAGCGCACCGCGGCCGGTCATGAAGTACAGCTCGTCCTTGAAGGAATCCAGCCCGCCGAAGCTGATCAGCACCGGCTGCCTGGCAACGCGGTAGGGGGCGCGGATGAAATAGGCGTGCAAGCTCACGCCGCCCTCGTAGGGGATGCGCACCGCCTCCAGCGGGGGCAGCAGGTAGCGCCCGAACTTCTGCGAGCAGGCCTCGCACTGGGTGAAGGTCGCCAGCCGGCGCGGGTCGTCCGGGGCCAGCCAGAACTCGGCGGAGCGGTAGTAGTCCACGGCGCGCAGCCAGCAGTTCTTGGCGGTCTGGGGGTGGCCGGCGCGCTCGGCAGCGTCCCCGCGCGCCTGGTTGCGCTCCGCGACGGCCAGCCATTCGCGGTGCCAGCTCTCCTTGTCGCCGGGGATCATGCGGCTGGCGGCCTGGAAGCATTCGCTGATGGCCCCGCCGCCCTCCTGCGTTTCGCCGAGCTGGCGGCGGAACTGGTAGGACATCCAGGGGTGCTCGGGCCAGTGGTGCCAGCCGAAGGGCTCGTAGTGCGCCTCGCGCCCGCTGACCTGGTCGATGTAAGCCTTCTCCATCCCGCCGTCTCCTCCCACTCGCGTTGGTCTGCCGGGCGGTGCGTTCCGCTGCCGTACCGGGCGCTGCCGTCTCGCTTGCGTCAGCGCGGCCGCACGCGCGCGGCGCGCTCAGCTAAGCTCGCGCAGCACTTCGGCCGCCGGGGCCACGCGGCCCAGGCAGAGCCGGATCAGCGCCAGGGCGCTCTGGTGCGCCGCCGCGCCATCCATGCTGTCCACGCAGTCCTCCAATACGATCGTCGCGAAGTCGCGGTTGACCGCCTCGAAGGCCGACGCGAGGATGCAGCTATTCGTGTTCACCCCCGCCAGCAGCACCGTGCGCGTCGCCAGGCTGCGCAGGAGGAACTCCAGATCCGTGTGCAGGAAGGCGCTGTAGCGCTTCTTGCCCGTCACGATCCGGTCGCCCGGCCCGGCCAGCCCGGGCATCAGCGCGGTGCCCGGCGAGCCGCGCAGGTTGTGCTCCATGGCCCGGGCGCGGCTGGGGGATTGGCGGGAGAGCCAGAACGGGTTGTTGCGGATCTCCGCGGCGTCCCGGTACTCGGTGATGACGTGGACGATCGGCACGCCCGCCTGCCGCAGCGCCTTGAAGGCTGGGATGGCGCGCTCCAGCAGGGCCGCGGCCTGCCCGGCCGGCACGGGCATGGTGGCCACGGCCGGGTCCAGGTGCCCCCGGTGCAGGTCGATGGAGACCAGGGCCGCCGGTGTCGCGATCATGGTGCGCTCCCCCCATCCCGATGCGAGGCGACGTGACGTGCGGTCCCGAATGTCGCCGGATCGGGCGCATCTGTCAACGCCGCGCGGCCGGCGCGGGCAGCCCCCGCCGGGCCGCGCCGGAGCCGTGAGCCGGGGCGGGTTGCCAGGGCCGCACAGCCGCCGGTACGATGGCCCGGCCGCGTTCTGCCGGCCGGCGCGGTGCAGGGCCGGTGCCGGCCCATCGCCTCCACAGGAAGAAGGAGCCGTCCCCATGCGAACCCCACGCGTGCGCTACGAGCCCAGCGGGTCGCGCAAGAAGCTCGCGCCGCCGCCGGGCGGCGCCCTGATCGTGCACCTGATCGTCAACGTGGAGCACTGGGTGTACACGGAGCCCATGCCGCGCGTCGTGCTGCCCGCGCCCCAGGGCGGATCGCACGTGCCGGACGTGCCCAACTGGAGCTGGAAGGAGTACGGCTGGCGCTGCGGCCTGCCGCGCATCCTGGCGCTGCTGGAGGCGCTGGAGCTGCGCGCCACGGCCAGCATCAATGGGGACGTGTGCAATGCCTACGCGGAGATGGCCCGCGCCATGGACGCAGCCGGCTGGGACTTCATGGGCCACGGCTTCGTGCAGACGCCCATGAGCCGGGTGGCCGACGAGCGCAAAGTGATCCGCGACACCAAGGAGACCATCGAGCGCTTCACCGGCAAGCCCATGCGCGGCTGGATGGGGCCCGGGCTCATGGAGACCTTCGAGACGGCCGACCTCCTCAAGGAGCTGGGCGTGGAGTGGCTCTGCGACTGGGTGCTGGATGACCTGCCGGTGGACGTCCAGACGGCGCACGGGCCGCTCATCGGCGTGCCCTACACCGTGGAGCTGAACGACATCGTGATCTTCGCCCTGGAGCACCACCGCTCCGACGAGATGTACCAGCGCCTGCTGCACAGCCTGCCGGTGTACCTGGAGGAGAGCCAGCGCGAGCCGCGCGTGCTGCCGATCGCCGTCCATCCGTACCTGACGGGCGTGCCGCACCGCTTCGGCTTCTTCCGGCAGATGCTGGAGCACCTGCGGCGGCTGCACGGCGTCACGTTCATGACCGGCAGCGAGATCGCGGACTGGTACGCCGCGCAGCGCTAAGCCGCGCCACTAAGCCGCGCCGCCAAGCGCTCCGCAGCAGGGGCCCGCAGCAAGTGACCGCAGCAGCGGCCCGGCTTGAGAATTCGCGGGCCGGCTGCTATCTGGGGAAAGACGCAGCGAGACCGCACCCGCAGCCCAATCGGGCGCCGCGCGCAGCCGGACGCCCCTGCGCAGGGAGCCGCACCATGGCCACCGTACCCGTTGGCGACAAACAGCAGATCCGGCACTACCTGTCCAAGGACGGCCGGCTGATCGGATTGCTTGTGCCGGGCGAGTTCAACGACTTCGGCAGCTTCCCGCCCTTCCTCAAGAGCGAGGAGGAGCGGCGCCACCTGGCCCAGGCCTACTCCAAGGTCTCCGCGGAGCGCGAGGCGCTGACCAAGGCCCACCTGACGGCGGACGAGCTGCCCCTGCAGATCGTGGTGCTTGCGCGCGACCCCGGCTCCAAGGTCAACCCGCACTACCACGTCAACGACCCCCCGGCGCAGAGCGCCACGCGGCACCAGATCATGATCTGCCAGAGCGGGCGCGCCCGCATCGGCCTGTTCACCAAGGATGGCGAGCACGTGGATACGGTGACGATCCGCCAGCACGATCTGATCCTGATGACCGAGGGTCACTCGATCGAATTCGTGGACCCCGGCACGCGGCTGGTGGAGATCAAGATGGGACCCTTCCCGCAGACGGACGAGGCGGACAAGGTGGACATTCGCTTCCCGCCCGAATAAATCGCTCCGCCCGCGCCGGCGGGACCGGCAGCCGGGCCCCGCCGGATTAGACACCCCCCATCAGAGCGAACTCCGCGCAGGTTCGCTTCGGTCTCAACGAATTTCCCCTTGACACGCGCCGGCCTCCGTTGTATTTAACTAATAGGTTATTTAACCTTTCGGTGATTTACATGATGACAGCCGATCGACTCAGCACCACGTTTGCGGCCCTCGCCGATCCGACCCGGCGCGCGATCCTGGCCCGGCTCACCTTGGGCGAGGCCTCGGTCACGGAGCTGACCGCGCCCTTTGCGATGAGCATGCCGGCCATCTCCAAGCACCTGAAGGTGCTGGAGCGGGCCGGCCTGATCGCGCGGAGCCGCGAGGCGCAGTGGCGGCCGCGCCGGCTCCATGCCGATCCGCTCAAGGAGGTCGCCGATTGGGTGGAGCCCTATCGCAGCTTCTGGGAGCAGAGCTTCGATCGCCTGGACGAATATCTCCACGATTTGCAAACGCAGTCGAAACCACATCATCCAGCCAAGGGGAAAGGCCATGGGCGCAGCAAGAACTGATTCGCGGCGCGAAGGCGCCGCTCAGGCAACGATGCCGGCGGCGGGGCGTGAGATCGTCTTCTCGCGGGTCTTCGACGCGCCGCGCGAGCTGGTGTTCAAGGCGTGGACGAGCCCTGAGCACGTGGTGCAGTGGTGGGGGCCGCGCGGCTTCACGACCACCACGCACGAGATAAACGTGCGGTCGGGGGGCGTCTGGCGTTTCACAATGCACGGCCCGGACGGCACCGATTACGAGAATCGAATCGACTACGACGAGGTCGTGGAGCCCGAGCGCATCGTCTATGCCCATAGGGGTGAAGGGGACGACAAGGACGTGTCGTTCCAGACCACGGTCACCTTCGCCGACCAGGGCGGAAAGACGCACCTGACCATGCGCGCCCTCTTCCCGTCGGCGGAGGAACGCGAGCGGGTCGTGCGGGAGTACCACGCGGACGAAGGCGGCCGGGAGACCCTGGATCGCCTGGGCGAATTCCTGGGGAGCGATGCCATGAACGACGATACCATGAATGACAATGTCTTGAATGACACCGCGCAGCCGCAGGAACGGGACATCGTCATCGTGCGTGTCTTCGCCGCACCGCGCGAGTTGGTGTTCGAGGCCTGGACGAAGCCCGAGCACCTGGTGCGCTGGTGGGCGCCGAAGGGGTGCACGACGCAGGTGCGCCGGCTCGATCTGCGCCCGGGGGGCAGCTTTCACTTCTGCATGCGCACGCCCGATGGCAAGAATATCTGGGGCCTGGGTATCTACCGGGACATCGTGGTGCCGGAGCGGATCGTCTACACGGACACCTTTGCGGACGCGGACGGGAACCCGGTGCCGCCCACGCACTACGGGATGAGCGCGGGCCATCCGGCGGAAACGCTCGTCACCGTCACGTTTGCCGAGCATGATGGTGGGACGCTGCTCACCCTGCGGCACGCGATCCCCGAGTCGGTCGTCGAGCGCGGGGCGACGCAGCAGGGCTGGGGCGAGATGCTGGAGCGGCTGGCCGAGGCTCTCGCGCCACAGTAGCAGGCACGATCCGGCGACGCGGCGCGCTGGCGCTGAACGCGGAGGTGCGGGCGCGCGCCCGTCGCCGGACATGCAGAACGGTGCGGCGCATCCCTGGGGCGCACTGTGCGTCCCGGATGGCGCACGCATTCACCAGCACCCAAGGAGGCAACCCTGTGAAACGCTTCGTACCGATCGTGCTGCGACTGCTGCTGGGAATCATCTTCGTCGCAACCAGCGGAATCGGCATCTTCCAGTTGGCGCCGCCCCCCACGGACTACCCGCCTGAGGCGCTGGCGTTCGCTGATGCGCTCGCACGCTCCGGCTACTTCATGGTCGAGCTGA
Source organism: bacterium (assembly GCA_041477795.1). Taxonomy (GTDB): domain Bacteria; phylum SAR324; class SAR324; order SAR324; family JACQKK01; genus DATFMP01. Next base: position 4,631 of record JBGOUY010000016.1, on the reverse strand, counting down.
TGGCCATCCAGCTCGTAGCGGGCGTGGCCCTCCTGCTCAACCTGTGGACGCCGCTGTTCCTGGTCGTGCTGGCCCCGGTCACCGTGAACATCTTGCTGTTCCACATCTTCCTCACGCCCCGGCTGCTTTTCACGGTGGCCGCTCCGGGCATCGTGGTGTTCGCGCTGAACGTGGGGTTGCTGTGGATCTACCGCGCGCATTACCGCGGCCTGCTGACGCGGCGGGCCCGGCCCTAGCGGTGCAGTGCGCCTCGCGGCGGTGCAGCGACGGGGCATGCTCCGCTCCGCGCCGCGCCGACAACCGACGGACAGATCGCCCAGGGCATCGACACCACCACTCCCGCAGGGAAGGCCATGTTCCAGAGGTGCGGAGCCTTCGCCGAGTTCGAGCGGATCCATCATCCGCGAGCGCATCAATGCGGGCCTAGCGCGAGCGCGAGCGAACGGGAAGTAGCTGGGAAGGCCAACAGTTGGGTGGATGTGGAGGATGCAATCCGGCGGGCTCTGCGCCGGGGGGACAAGGGTATGCGCAAGATCGCGGGAGTTGGGGGTGGGGGTGCGTGTGGTGCCGAGGGTCAAGTCAGCGACACCTGCTCCGCAGCCTCCGATATAGCTATGGGAACCGTGACACCCATTGAAAGCAAGGCATCCAGAACCACGCCAACGGGGCGGCGAATCGCCACATCCGCACGGCTCCCGAATCCTGCCGCCACGAACCAGCAGTAGACATGAAAGCATGATCATGCATAGAGTGATGCCTATATTGATGCTTGACCTGGGAAGGAGATCGGCATGCGCACAACCATCAATCTGGACGACCAACTGCTGAAGGAAGCCCAGCGTATTACCGGCATGAAGGAACGCACGGCCCTGATTCACGCGGGATTGCGTGCCCTGATCGAACGCGAAAGCGCCCGGCGCCTGGCCAAGCTCGGAGGCAGCGAGCCAGGTCTGACTTCCGCGCCTCGGCGACGGTCGCAATCCGCATGATCCTGGTTGATACCTCGGTCTGGATCGACCACCTGCGGAGAGGCGTGCCTGTGCTGGCGCGGGCGCTGGAGGAGGGACGGATTCTCATGCATCCCTTCGTGCTGGGTGAGGTGGCCTGCGGCAATATCAAGAACCGGGAGGAGGTGCTACGGCTCCTGCGCGACCTGCCTGCGGCACCGACCGTCACGGACGCGGAGGCCCTGGGCTTTATCAAACGACATGCCTTGATGGGCCAGGGGATCGGGTATATCGACGTCCACTTGCTGGCCTCGGCCACCCTGGACGGGGCGGCACGGTTGTGGACACGCGACAGGCGGCTTGCCGAGGTGGCCGTAGACTTGGCGCTGGCATTCGCGGAGAAGGGTCACGGTACGTAGTTACGAGACCTCTGGGTAACTTCCCCTCGTGCGCGCGACCCGGTGCGCTGTACCTGCGGGTATCGACGGACGGGCAGAGCACCGATAACCAGCGCCTTGAGCTTCAGCGGGTTGCCGAGCTGAGCGCCTGGCAGATCATCGGCACCTACGAGGACTTTGCCGTCTTGGTCACCATCCACCTAGTACACGAGCAACGGGCCTTCATCCCCAGCTCCCCCAATCGGGTCCATCCGAGGGGCCGCCCACCCCTTCAAACCGCCCGAAGGCCCGTTTGCGCAGTTTCGTTGGCAAGACACCACTCACAACCTTTCTCAAATAAATCCGACATTCCAGTTGATGGCCGGGAAGCGGAAGCAGGCCCTTGAAGGGTGGACCCGGAGCGGGGCCTTACCCCAGGTATAGGGTACGGCGATTGAAAGCCGAAACGGACCTGCCAGGTATCTTGTTCAGTGGATAGCGGGCGAGACATTGATGGTAACTGGAATCACACCGAAGGCCATGGCACACTGGTTAGCCCCGGCAGGGCGAGGGAGCACGCCGAGACTGGCTTTCTGAGTGGCACCACAACTGGGGGCATGTCAGTTCGCCTTGCGCGCCAGCGCGGGATTGCTATCATCAGGCCAGAACATGGCGCCCAATGCCGTGGCCCGCGCAGGGGGGGCTCGCCGGGCGCTCGGCGCTCCAGGGAGGGGGTGGGGCTGTGCCGGCCGTGAACGTGGAGGTGGCCTGTGGTGCAGCAGGCCTCGTAGGTCTCTTTTCTCTTCAACCAGGCAAGGTGAACATGAATAGCGTTGGCAGCAGTCTGAGCAGGCGCGACCTTCTCAAGGCGTCCCTGGCTGCCGGGCTCGGATCGGCGGCCCTGATGAGCGGCTGGCACCGCGCACTGGCCGCGAGCAAAGGTACCATCAACTTCGCCGACATCGGCGTGGGCGACCCCAGCGGGGATTGGAGCGGCTATACAGCAAAGTCCGGATGGAATGTGAACCTGGTAGCCATCGGCAACGCCCCTTCCGCCATCTTGAACGTGCTGCTGGCTGGCGGCGGGAGTGGCGTCTACGACGTCATCAACATCGTGGGGGGCATGCAGAAGCCTTTGGTGGAAAACGACCTGATCGAGGTGATGGATATCGCGCGCATGCCCAACTGGGGCAAGGACACCTACATCCACGAGTTCCTGGGCAAGGGCACCCCCGGATTCAACTTCATCGGGTACCAGGACAAATTCTACGGCGTGCCCACCGTGCTCCAGGGCGATTCCTTCGCCTACTTGCCCGAAGCGACAGGCGGCAAGCTGGATTCTTACGGCGCCCTCTTCGATCCCAAGTTCAAGGGCTACGTGGCGCTGGAGGACAACTATACAACCTCGGCCCAGAAGACTGCGCTCTACCTCCATCGGAACAAGCTGGCCACGATCGGCAACCCGGACGATATGACCGATAGCGAGATCAAGACGGTCATCGACTTTCTGATCGAGAAGAAGAAGGAAGGCCAGTTCCGGGTCATCTGGTCCAGCTTCGAGCAGTCGGTGAACCTGTTGGTGCGCAAGGAAGTGTACGTGATGGATTGCTGGGAGCCGATGGTATTCGTGGCCAAAAGCAAGGGCATCAACGCCGTCTACGCAGACCCGAAGGAGGGCTACCTCTTGTGGGCCATGGCGGCCTACATCGTCAAGAACGCCAAGCGGCCGCCGGAGCGCACCAAGGCCGCTTACGAGTTGCTGGACTTCATGCTGGGGCCCTGGTACGGCGCCAAGATCGCGGAGTTGCGTGGCTACATGACCAACTCGCAGGCCCCCAGCTACGCGCGTCGCAATCCCAAGGCATTCCCGGCAGCGGCGGCCAAGAAGGTGGTCTCGATCGATGCCAACGTCAAAGCCAAGTTCGCGAAGGGCGGAACGTGGCAGAACCGCTGGCCCACGCACGTCCAAACCTACGAAGCGGAGTGGGCGCGCTTCATGGCAGCCCCCAGCGGCTGAGCCGCCGGCGGGACGGGGCGCGGGCCAGCGGGTGTCGCGCCCCGCGGCCCCGCCACTTCCCCATCGTGCGTTGAGGCCAGATCGGCGCGGCGGTGCCTGCAAACGCAGGCGCCGCGCCCGTCCCTGCCTGCCGAGGTGCTTTGGCAATGCGATCCCTGCGTGCCTGGGCCCGCCTGGGCCTGCTGGTGATGCCGCTCGCCTACGTGGTGGTGTTCCTGCTGGTGCCCCTGGGGCTCACGGTGGTGGTGAGCTTCTGGGAGCGCGTGGGCGTGCGCATGCAGCCCGCGTTCACCCTGGCGTCCTATCAGGCGTTCTTCTCCGGGGCCCGCCTGTTCGTGCTGGAGCGTAGCCTGCTGGTGGCCGTGGAGGTGACCGCGATCTCGCTCCTGCTAGCGTACCCGATCGCCTACTTCCTGTGCATGAAGGTACGTCGCGAATTCACGCGGGTCGTGCTGATGCTGTTCACCGTGCCATTCCTGGTGAACTACATCCTGCGCACATTCGCCTGGACCTACCTGCTCGGCCGTACGGGCCCCATCAACCGGCTGCTGGTCGGCGCCGGGTGGGTCGAAAAACCGCTGGACTGGCTGCTCTTCAGCGACTTCTCGGTGCTGGTGGGGATGGTTTCGTCGTACATGCCCTTCATGATCTTTCCCTTGTGGCTCTCGCTGTCCGGCATTGACCGCCGGCTGATCGAGGCGAGCTGGCTGCTCGGGGCGCGCCCTGGGCGCACCTTTCTGCGCGTCACGCTGCCGCTCTCCATGCCGGGCGTCTTCGCCGCCATCATCTTCGGTTTCGGCGGCTCCTTTGGAGAAAGCGCGGTCCCGGTCATCTTGGGCGGCGTGGGCTACCAGATGATGGGCAACACGATCACGAGCACGCTGGACGTGCTGAACTACCCGCTCGCCGGCGCCATGTCCAGCATCGTCATCGCGGTGATGCTGGTGCTGTTGGCGGGGTGGTTCGTAGCGTTCGATGCCCGCTCGTTCCTGGGCAAGATCCTGCGTTGGAGATTCTGATGGGCTGGAGGCACCGGCTGCGATTCCTGATGTGGATGGCGCTGGCCGCCGTGCTGGCGGTGCTCTATCTACCCCTCCTGCCGCCCCTGCTGTTTTCGCTGCGGCCGGAAGATGGCTCAGCGGGCTACACGCTGCGCTGGTACGCGGAGCTCTGGAATCAGCAACTGGTGACTGCCGCCGTGCAGAATTCGCTGATCATCGCGGCGTTGACCGGGCTCATCACCCCAGTGTTGGCCCTGCTGGCGGCAATGGCCGTGCGCGAACTGCGCAG
>JBGOUY010000340.1:0-4165 GCA_041477795.1 bacterium | reverse complement strand
AGGGGTGCAGCTCGGCGGCGGCCGCCTGCACCGCCTCGACGATCTGACGATAGCCCGTGCAGCGGCACAGGTTGCCGGCCAGCCAGTAGCGGATCTCGTCCGCGCTCGGCGTGGGATTGCGATCCAGCAGGGCCTTGGAGGCGACCAGGAAGCCCGGCGTGCAGATGCCGCACTGCAGCGCCGCGTGTTGCAGGAACTGCTTCTGCAACGGGTGGAGCCTCTGGCCCTGCGCCAGCCCTTCCACCGTCTCCAGTTGGGCGCCGTCCGCCTCGGCCGCCATCACCAGGCAGGAATCCACCAGGCGGCCGTTGAGGATGACGCTGCACGCGCCGCAGTCGCCCGTCAGGCAGCCCTCCTTGGTGCCCGTCATGCCCGCCGCATCGCGCAGCGCCTGCAGCAGGGTCATGCGGTTGTCGATCAGCAGCGAGCGCTCGTTGCCGTTCACGCGGAAGGCGATGCTGCGCTGGGTGGCTGAGGCCATGGGGCTTATCCCTTGCGGATGCGTTGGGCGGCGAGTGCGAGGCTGCGGCGCGTGAGCACGCCGGCCAGGTGGCGGCGGTAGTCGGCCGGGCCGCGCACGTCGCTGATGGGGCGGGCGGCGGCCTGGCTGGCCTGGGCGGCCGCGGCCAGGGTGGCCTCGCCGAGCTGCTTGCCGACCAGCGCGCGTCCGGCGGCCTCCACCACGATGGGCGTGGGGCCCACCGCGCCGATGGCGATGCGGGCCGCCGCCACGGTGCCGTTCGCGGCCAGCGTGAGCGCGGCGGCCGCGCCGGCCACGGCGATGTCCATCTCGTTGCGCGGGATGAAGCGCAGGTAGGCATCCGAGCTGCGCGCGGGGCGGGGCGGCACGCGCAGCTCCACCAGCAGCTCGCCGGCCTGCAGCGCCGTCTGGCCGGGGCCGGTCATGAAGTCCTGGGCCGCGATCTCCCGCGTGCCCCCGGGCCCGGCCACCACGCACGTGGCGTCCAGCACGATCAGCGCGCAGATGCTATCCGCGGCGGGCGAGCCGTTGCAGACATTGCCGCCCACGGTGGCGCGGCTCTGGATCTGCGTGGAGCCGATCAGTTCGGCGCCCTCCACCAGCCCCGGATAGTGCTCCTGCGCCGGCGCAAAGTCGGTCAGCACGTCGCAGCAGACCGCGGCGCCCAGCCGCAGGCCCTGCTTGGCGTCATAGGAGAGCACGTTCAGCTCCGGAATCTTCTTGATGTCCACCATGTGGCCGAACTGGCGCCGGCCGGCCCGGTACTGGATGATCAGGTCCGTGCCGCCGCTCAGGACGCCGACGTCCTGGCCATGGCCGCTGAGCAGGCCGATGGCCTCAGCCAGCGAGGTGGGGGCATGGAATTCCAAAGGCTTCAAGCGGCGGCTCCTGGCGGGTGCTCCGTGGCTGCGCTAGGGCGAGGCGGTGGATCGTGCGACCCAATTGCGTAGCTTACGGACCGATTGAGGCAATGACAAGCGGACGTCACTGGGGCCGGCTGGCGGGCGCCTGCCGGGCGGGTTGCCGCGCCCCTGCGGGCGGCAAGACGCTTGGCGGCGGCCTTACGCCGTATGCAGCACCAGCACGCGCTCGGGCGCCAGCTCGCGCAGCTTGAGGGCCGCGCCGGCCAGCAGCACGGCGTGGCGCTGCGGATTGCGCTCGCCGCTCACGATGGCGGCCAGCCCGGCTTCCAGCTTGCGCCCCACGTCGTCGCTCACCAGCAGCCACTCGATGCGGCCCTGCACGGCGTAGCAGTAGCGCCGGGCGCCCTCCCAGCTTGCGATCGCGCCGTCGCGGTAGGCGGCCACGATGGCGGCGCTGCGCCGCTGCTGCTCGCTGAGGGACTGCTGGCGCTCGACCTGCTGCGCCTGCTGCTGGTGGCTCTGCTCGCGGTGCCCGGCGCGCTCGGCTTCCCGCTGGCGGCGCACCTCCTCCTGGCTGGCCTGCTTGTGCTGCGCGCGCTCCTTGGGATCGCTGCGCGTCTTCTCCACGCGCTGCGAGTGGGCGGCGCGCTTGGCCTGTTCCTCGGTGATGAGGCCGGCCTTGAGCATCTGATCGCGGAGGCTCATCGACTGCTCCCGTTCCTGCATGACAGGCCGCACGCCCCGGCGGGGGCGTCAGGGGCGGCCGCGTTCGCTGAGCCAGGCCACCCCGGCCACCTGGTAGATCAATACCACGGGCAGCAGCAGCCAGCCCAGCCAGGGCACCATGGCCAGCAGGACGGGCAGCGTACCCACGCGCAGCGTCCAGCCCAGCAGCCCGCGGCGCAGGTCGCGCAAGGCCTCCCCGCGCGCGGCGCGCACGGCCAGGTAGGGCTCGCGCACCGCCCAGCCCAGCAGGTAGCTGCCCACGGCGAAGGTCAGCAGCGGCCCCAGCACGGGCACGAATCCCAGCAGCAGGGACAGCACGGCCAGCGCCAGCAGGAACCCGTTGTCGCCCACGGCGCGGCCCAGGCTGCGCAGCCAGGCGCCCAGGCGGAACGGGGCCTCCGCGGCGGCGCCGCCGCGCGCATGGGCGGCCACCCGGCCCGCCAGCGCCTCGAACCACAGGCTCAGCAGGGACAGGCTCAGCACCAGCGCCAGCAGCAGCGTCGCGGCCAGCAGCAGCACCTGCGCCAGCCAGACCAGCCCGGCGAGCAGCGGCAGCAGCAGCTCCAGGAAGACGTTGCCGGCCGCATCGAGAGCGGCCATGCGCTGGGAGAGCGGCTGCACGAGGAAGTGGTACACGCCCCCCAGGGCGACGCCGCCCAGCGCGGCAAACAGCAGGTACAGCAGCAGCAGCCCTTGCAGGAGCAGGCCGCGCAGGCCCGGCACCTCGCGGAAGGCCTCGCGGCCCGCGGCCAGCAGCCTCAGCGGCCCGGCGCGGGTCACGGTGTGGCCTCCCGGGCGGTTCACGCTGGCGCGGGGCGGGGCTTGCGGCGCGGCGCTCACGAGCCCTCCGCGGCTCCCGTGGCCCCCACGGCGCCCGTCGTGCCGACGGCGGAAGCCGGGGCGGTGTCGTAGCCGCGCAGGGGCAGGTAGGTGAACTGGCGGTCGCGCCCCGTCGTTTCCAGCGCGCTCACCAGCGTGCGCGCCGCCTCCACCGTGGTGCAGTAGGCGATGTTGTGGATCAGCACCATGCGCCGCAGATGGGTGGGGTCGATGCGGCGCTTGCCCGGCTTGGTAGTGTTGATCACCAGCGTCAGCGCGCCGCTCGCCATGTGCTGGAACACGTTGTGGGGCGCGTCGTGCTGCAGGCTCGTTTCCTCCACGTCGGTCAGGCCGTTGGCCAGCAGCACGGTGCGCGTGCCGGGGGTGGCCAACAGCTTGTAGCCCAGCATGCGCAGGCTGCGCGCGAGGGGCACCACGGCCTGCTTGTCCGCGTCCCGCACGCCGATGAACACCGCGCCCTCGTTGCGCAGGCCGTTGGAGGCCGCGATCTGGGACTTGAGGAAGGCCTCGGCAAAGGTGCGTCCGCGCCCCATCACCTCGCCCGTGGACTGCATCTCCGGCCCCAGCGTGAGGTCCGCGCCGGGGAAGCGCGCGAAGGGGAAGACGGTCTCCTTCACCGCGTAGGGCACCAGCGGCTTGAGGCGCAGCCGCTCGGGCTCCAACGGGCGGCCGATCATCAGCCACAGGGCGTGCTTGGCCAGGGGCGTGCCGATGGCCTTGCTGACGAAGGGCACCGTGCGCGAGGCGCGCGGGTTCACCTCCAGCAGGAACACGGTGCCGTTCTGCACGGCGAACTGGGCGTTCATGAGGCCCACCACGCGCAGCTCCTGCGCCAGGGCCACGGACTGCCGGTCGATCTCCGCCTGCACGGCCTGGGGCAGGCTGTGCGGGGGCAGGGAGCAGGCGCTGTCCCCGGAGTGCACGCCGGCGAACTCCACGTGCTCCATCATGCCCACCACGATGGCGTGGCGCCCGTCCGCCAGCACGTCCACGTCCACCTCGATGGCGCCGCCAAGGAACTTGTCCACCAGCACCGGGTGCCCCGGCGAGGCCAGCATGGCGGCACGGAAGTAGCGCTCGAGCTGGTCCGGCCCCGGCACGATCTCCATGGCCCGCCCGCCCAGCACGTAGGAGGGCCGCACCATGACCGGATAGGTGAGCTGCGCGGCCAGCGCGTACGCTTCCTCCAGGGAGGTGGCACTGCCGTTGGGCGGCTGGTTCAGCCCCAGCTTGTCGACCAGCTCGGAGAAGCGCT
>JBGOUY010000121.1:0-11930 GCA_041477795.1 bacterium | reverse complement strand
CGTGCGCGCCGGCAAGGCCTCGCCGCTGCGGCGCCTGCAGGTTGACGACGCGATCCTCGCCCTCAACGGTGCTACGACGCGCTCGCCGACCGCGCTGCGGCTGGCCTTCGAGGGCCTGCCCTTCGGGCAGCCGGCGCACTTCTCCGTGCGCCGCGCCGGCCAGACCCTCACCGTGGACATCACGCCCACGCCGGACGAGCTCCCGTAGACCCGCACCGCCAACGATCCGGGCCTGATGGAGGCGGCCGGCCCGGCGCCTCTCCCCGCAGCGCATCCTGCCGGACTGTGGAGGGGCATTGCATGCAATGCCCCTACATACCCCCCCCCGCGCCCCCGACGAAACATCTGTCCCCACACGCGCCGGGGCCGGGGCCGGCGGCGCATTGGGCCATCAGCCTCTCCCTGCGCGGGGATTTCGATGCACCCCGCCGCCTCCCTGGCTGGCAATTCACTGCACCCTCGTTGTCCCCTTCACACTCTCCTAAACGCTCAGTCTTGCGAAGGTCTCATGCTGTGGAAAGGGACCCCTGCGACCTCACCACGGCCCGCTCGCGCGGGCCCGCCCCACTCCACCCTGCGGAGAGGGGCAACTGCAATGGCGCGGATTTCCCCCTCTCCGCAGGGTGGAGAGGGGGAAGCTGCCGTCAGGCAGCGGGGGTGAGGTCGGGGCTTGGCTGTCCCTTGCGCCTTTGCGCGAGCCCTGCTGTCGGCGCAACTGGCTTCGTATGGAAATTTTCCATGGATCGCGCCAAACCGCGTCCCAGGCGGCTTAGCGAAGGACCACTCTACCACAATGCGCGACGAAATGCAGCAGGAATGATCGGGAAGATGCGGAAGAATGCGGACAAATCGGGGCGTTCGGCCGGGGCCTGTCCCGAGCGAAGTCGGGGGGTGAGGCCCCGCACCGGGACCGCTCCCCCCGGCCCCCTCTCCCACGGGAGAGGGGGAGACCGGCAAGGCAGTTGCCCCGAATCCGGCCTTGCGCCTCCGCGCCCTTGCAGTGGCCCCTCCCACCGTGAGCCCCGCTCGCGGGGCGAACCGACAGCACCGGCGAGGGGCAGCAGCGCGTCAGCGCTGCGGGGAGAGGTCTCCGCCGGGCAGGGAGAGGTCCCGGCCCCGGCTCTGGATCGCGATGCTCGCGGCGGCGCCTATTCCGCGATGCGCTGCATCGTCTCGCGGATCAGCGTGGGCATGTTGCGATCCAGGTCTTCCGGCATGCGGAAGGACGTGAGGTAGGAAAGCACGGACAGGTCGTCCGGCTGCACCTGCATGCGCCCTTGCAGCAGCGCTTGCGCCTTGAGGATCTTCACCGCCTTGACCAGGAAGCTGCGGTCGGTGATAAGCGAGTTGGTGGGGTCCAGCTTGAACTGGTTGACGAAGCGCGAGAGCAAGTCCACCAGCCCGCGCTTGATCAGCTCAGGCACCTGCACCTGGTGCATCAGCCCGTAGGCCTGGTCGAAGATCTCCCGATTCAGGACCGGCTCCGGGCGGATCTCCTCGCTGAACTGGGAGTCGGAGTACAGGTCGATCACCTGGCGCACCTCGTCCCAGCGGTTCTCCTGGATCAGGCCGGCGGAGCGGATCTGGATCGTGAAGCGGTCCAGGTTCGCCGGATCCAGCGGCTCGTTGTAGTAATCGTCGGCCGTGGGGTTGGAGGTGGCGATGGCGGTGAGCAGCGGAATCTTCTCGGTCTGGAACTGGCGCTCGTTGAGCACGCGCAGCAGCACGTTGAGCGCCTCGCCGGGGGAGCGCGAGATGTCGTCCAGCACGCACAGCTCGGCCGTCAGCACGCCGCCCTTGCGGATGGACTGCATGATGATCTCCGAGCTGTCATTGCCGCCGCGCTCGCGCTCGATGACGACGTCGCCGACCAGCTCGGCCAGGCGCGTATCGCGGTGGAACTGGTACAGGTAGAAGGTCAGGTTCGAGGCCGCGGCCACGATTTCCGCCAACATGGTCTTGGCCATCCCGGGCGGACCCTCGATGTAGATGTGCTCCCGGGCCAGCAGGCCCAGCAGCAGGCCGTTCTTGACCGTGGTGTGGCCAATGACGTAGCGATCCATCTCCTTGCGGAGGTCCGCAAAGCGAAGCGCGATGGTCTGCGCGGATGTTGCCGTTTCCAAACAACTCCTCCCTGGCTATCGGTGAGGGTCACTCGGCATGACGCCCGGAGTGCCGCCGGCCCGTCCTCATCCTTTCGCAAAGGCAGAGGCGCGGAGCAAGGCTAATTTTTCCACAGGTTTTGCGGAGCCGAAGCGACCCGCTGCGGTGAGCGGCCGTCGGCGCCGGTGCGATCCGCATGCCGGCTCAGCCGCTCGTCGATGTGGAGGCCCCCGCGTTCGTCGGGCGTGGCGATGAACTGGCTGCCGTCCGTTTCCTCGGAGAGGATGTCCAGTATCTCCGGACATTCCGTCGTGCCGATGAACAGCGTGTGGATGGAGACGCCGAGGGCCTTGGCCACCTTGCGCTCCTCCCGCACCAGCCAGTCGCCCTGGGTGGGCTCGCCGTCCGTCAGGAACAGGATGTGCTTGTTGCGCGTGTTGCCCCGCCGCAGTTCCTGCAGCGCATCGCGCAGCGGGTACTGATAATTCGTCACGCCGGAGCAGGACACATTGGTGGCCTGGTCGACGATCTTTTCATAGTCCCGCGTAAAGAAGCGCCCGTCGTGCTGGTACTTGCGCGAGATGTGGTTGAACTCGATGTAGCCGATGCGCATGCGCTTGCGACGCACCAGCTCCACCAGCTTGGTCACCACCGAGGACGTCCAGCGCGCATAGCGCCCCTCCATGGACTGGCTCACGTCGCGGATGATCACCACCTTGCCGCCCATGTGCTTCTTTTTGCGCCGGAACGCGCGGGGCAGGTTCGGGTTGACCGAATCCATCCAGATCGAGGTGTCCACCGGATCGCAGTCGATGAACTCCTCAAAGCTTTTCATGCGCTTGTAGGTGCGCGGAGAGCCGCCCGGGTGCACTTCGGAATCGGCCTGGTTGCGTTCCAGGCGCCCGCGAACCTTCTCGAGCAGGTACTCCAGGTTCTCCACGGGCTGGGGCGGATTGCGCTCCACCTTGCCCGCGCCATCCTGCGAGCTGCTGGATTGCTGCTGCATGGACTTGCGCTTGCGGGCTTCCTCGCCCTCGGCGTCCACGGCCTCCAGGATCTGCTCGACCATCTCGTCTTCGCCGCCGCCCTCCTGCTCCTGGCTATCCTCGCCGGCCTGGCCCGTTTCGTCCTGGCCCTGGGCGCCCTGCATCTCCTCGCCGTCCTCGGGCATGTTCTGTTCGGCCTCCTGGGCCTCCTCGATGATCTCGTCGAGGATCTGGTCCAGGTTCTCGTAGACCTGCTCGGGCACGCGGAAGGTGAGGATGTACTTGAGCACGCGCAGGTCTTCCGCCTTGGCCACATCGCGCCCGTGCAGCAGGGCCACGGCGCGGATCATGCGCGGCACCTTGACCAGCATGGTGCGGTCGGTGAGCAGGGAGTTGGCCGTGGTGCAGTGGTAGCGGTTGCGCAGGGTGTCCAGCACCTTCTGGTACGCGTCGATCACGCCGCGCGGGAGGCGCACCTGCAGGGAGGCGCGCTGGGCGCTGCGCAGCACCTCGGCATCGACCAGGCCCGGCACGTCGAATTCCGGGTGCATGCCCTCGTAGCGGTCCATGATCGCCCGCGCCTGCTCCCAGTTCTGGCTGGCCAGCGCCCCGCCCATCTTGAGCTGGAGCGTGAAGCGGTCCAGGTTCGCCGGGTCCAGCGGCTCGTTGTAATACTCGCCGCTGGTGGGGTTGGACGTGGCGATGGCGGACATCAGCGGGATGCGGCCGCCGTTGAACTCCCGCTCGTTGAGGATGCGCAACAGGACGTTGAGGGCCTCGCCGGGGGCGCGCGAGATGTCGTCCAGCAGCACCAGCTCGGAGGTCAGCACGCCGCCGGGCTGGAGCGACTGGCGGATCACCTCGCCCTTGCCCGATGCGCTGATGCTGCGCTCCAGCACGATGTCCCCCACCAGCTCGCTCAGGCGCGTGTCGCGGTGCAACTGGCTGAAATGGAAGCTCAGATTGGCCGTGTTGCCCACCACCTCGGCGAGCAGGGTCTTGGCGCAGCCGGGCTCGCCCTGCAGGTACAGGTGCTCCTGGCCGATCAGGGCGAGCAAGAGGGCTTCCTTGACCCCCTCTTGACCGATCACGTACTGATCCAGCCGCTCGCCGATCATCTGCAGCGCGGCCCCGATTTCGGGATTCAACCGATCCTCGTGGAATGCATGTGCGGAACGCCAAATTGGCGGTCGTTTACCATCTTCTAGTCTAGCGAGAGGGGGGTATAACAGCAATGGCTATGTTCCCCGCCGCCGCGCCGTTGCGGAGGGGGGCGGATTTCAATAGGATACCGCTCTGCCCGGTGCCGGCCAGCGGTTCGCGCCCGCCTGCCGGCGCCGGGCCAGGCGGCTGCCCGCAGCCGGCCTCACCGGCCACCTCCACCCTGGGAGCGGCAAGCACCATGAAGCCAGAAGACATGACCCTGTTCAGCGGCGCCACCCTCGGCGCCGAAGCGGAATTCGGCCGCTGGGCGGAGCACTACGGCATCGAGGAGGTCAACTACTCCTTCGACGGCCACGCCCACGAGCGCACGCGCGGCCTGCACGCCCTCAGCCGCGAGGAGCTGATCAAGGGGGACGTGAGCCTGCACTACGTCTCGCGCCTGCTCAACCGCAACTACACCCAGAAGGGAGAGACCTTCCGCAAGGTGCTGCAGACGCTGTTCCACATCGTCAACAACGCGCGTGAAGTGTTCGTCGTGGGCGAGATCCAGGGGGACCGCACCGTGAAGGGCGGGACGGGGTGGGGTGCCGAGTTCGCCAAGATCTGCAACAAGCGCTTGCACGCCTTCGACCAGGTTCAGGGCGGCTGGTTCCGTTGGGAGAGCGAGCAGTGGAAGCCCGAGCCCAGCCCGATCATCCGCGAAACGCACTTCGCCGGGCTGGGCACGCGCTACCTGGAGGGCTCGGGCCGCAAGGCCATCGAACAGCTCTACAAGGTCACGCTGGGCTGAACCGCTCGGCTGCCCACGCACGTCCGGCGCCCGCCATGCAACCGCCCAAGGTGAACCCGATGCCCGCCATGCCGCTGCTGGCGGAGCCGCCGCCCTGGAATGCCGCGGCCCTGCCGGCGGCGCCGCTGGCCGTGGGCGCCAGTGTGCTCGGCAACTCGATCAACCTGTTCGGCGCCCGGCGGGCGAACCTGCTGGTGCTCGGCGGGGTGCACGGTGACGAGTCGGAGGGCATCTTCCTGGCGCACCTGCTGTTGAGCGTGGGCTGCCCGGTGCCCCTCATCCCGTGCATCAACCCGGACGGCGCATTGCTGCGCCAGCGCTGGAACCGCCGCAACGTGGACCTCAACCGCAACCTGCCCACGCCGGACTGGAAGGCCGAGGCCACCAACCCGCGCTATCCGCCCGGCGCGGCCCCGGCCTCCGAGCCGGAGACGGCGGCCTTCCTGGCGGCCGTGGAGCGTGTGCGGCCCTCCACCGTGCTCTCGCTGCACAGCTACACCGCGACGTTCATCGAGATCGAGCGGCCCGAGCCTGAGCTCAGTGCGGGCCTGAACGCAGCCGTGGCGGACTATGCCGCGGCCGCGGGCATTGAGCGTCGCCAGTCCATCGGCTATCCCACACCCGGCGCGCTGGGCGGCTTTGGCCATGCCAACGGCCTGCTCATCCTCACCTATGAGCTGGAGCGCGGCCGCTCGCACGGCGAACTGCAGCCACTCGTGGCGCCGCTGCTGCGGCTGCTGGAGCGCCTCGACGGCGAGCGCTTCGTGGCGCCGCCGTAGCCATGACTTCATTTCCATTTCATTCGTGAAAGGTGGGGCACGGCATGCCGTGCCCCTACGGTGCAAAAAATTTCACGAACGAATGCGAAGTGGAATAAGGCCGGAGTCCCGCGATTGCCCTGCCCTGGGCGCGAAGGAGCTGGCCACGAAAGAGAACGAGGCGGCCGCGCATTTCCTGCGCGGCCGCCTCTGTCCCCCCATTGCCGCCTTCAGAGCCTGCCGTTGCCTCGCCGGTGGAGCCGGCCGCAGCGAGGTGCTGCGCAGACGGCCGGCTCGCTCCCAGCCCTAGGACACCGCGACGGCCAGGTAGCGCGTGGCGGGACCCATGCGCACCAGCAGCAGCAGCTTGCCGCCGGACTTGACCCCGCGCACGATCTGCCGGAACTGCTCCAGGCTGGTGACCGGCTTGCGGTTCACCTGCAGGATCAGCGCACCGCGTTGCAGGCTGGCGTCCTCCGCCGCGCTGCCGGATTCCACGCCGGACACCAGCAGGCCGTGCTGACCGGGGTAGCCCAACTGCTCGGCTAGATCGGGCGTGAGGGGCTGCAAGGCAAGGCCCAGCTTGCGCTCGGGCGCACCCTTGGGCGCTTCGTTGCTGCCGGACTCGCCGCCGCTGGCGGACTCTGCCTTCGCGGGCCGCTCGGTCAGTGTCACGTGCACCGTGAGGGGTTCGCCCTCGCGCAGCAGCGCGACCGGCGTCTTGCTGCCCGGCTTGACGTCCGCCACGCGCACGCGCAGGTCGTTGGCCGTGCGCACCGGTTGGTCACTGAAGGCCACGATCACGTCGCCCTGGCGGATGCCGGCCTTGGCCGCGGGCGTATCGCCCTGCACGTCGGAGACCACCACGCCGCCATCGGCCTGGATGCCCATGGCCTTGGCCAGCTCGGGCGTCAGGTCCTGGATCGACACGCCCAGGAAGCCGCGGTGCACCGCACCGTCGGTGATGAGCGAGGTCATGACGTGCTGTGCCAGGTCGCTGGGAATGGCGAAGCCGATGCCCATGCTCCCGCCGGAGCGGCTGAAGATGGCCGTGTTGACGCCCACCACCTTGCCCGTCACGTCGATCAGCGGGCCGCCGCTGTTGCCCGGGTTGATCGAAGCATCGGTCTGGATGAAGTCCTCATATTCCGAGAGGCCGAGCTGCGAGCGACCCTTGGCGCTGACGATGCCCTCGGTCACCGTCTGCTCCAGGCCGAAGGGATTGCCGACGGCGATGACCGTCTCGCCCACTTCGAGCTGCCGCGAATCGCCGAACTGCACGATCGGCAGGTCCTTGGCGTCGATCTTGATCACCGCCAGGTCCGTGCCCGCGTCGGCGCCGACCAGCTTGGCGTCGAACTCCCGCCCGTCACGCAGCTTGACGGTGATCTTGCTGGCATTGCCGGCGACGTGGTTGTTGGTGAGGATGTAGCCCTCGGGCGATACGATGAAGCCGGTGCCGAGGCCCTTCTGCTGCTGGGATTCCCGGGGCGGCTGAGACGGGGGCAGGCCCGGCCCGAAGAAGCGCCGGAAGAAGGGGTCGTTGAAGATGTCCGGCGTGTCGCCTTGGGTCTCCACCGTCGTCACGACGTTGACGTGCACCACGGCGGGCAGCACGCGCTGAATGACGGCCGCCATGGCCTTGGAGCCCTGGCTGAGTAGCGCCGTATCCGGCACCGGCGCGGGCGCCTGGGCGATGACAGCGGCGGGCAGCGGCACGGCCAGCGCAAACAGCGCCAGCAGCACCAGCCCGCAGCGGATCCATTTCGGATATACGGATTTCATCATGTGGATTGCCCGATGCAAAGGTGTTTTGGGGGGGCTTGGGTTCTCATGAAGCGCTCATGGCTTCTGAAAGTATGACCCCGGCGTCGCCGGAATCGTTCGATCGAGGTGTCGGAATCTTCACCGTGTTTTCACGCGCCCGGACGGATCGCGGCCCTGCCGTGGGCCTGCAGGGGCGGCCCGCGGCCAGCCGGCGCGGCCAATTCCGCTTGCGCCAGCCGACGGCTCAAGATGCGTGCGGGATCGGGGCCTGGTGAGGAATGCCGGGTGCGGCCCAGGCAGGGAGCGGGGAGGCGCGCGCGTGCTCGCGGCCGGCGCGGGCAAGGATCGCCCGGATGGGGCCTGCGGACGATCAGCTCGCCGCGCGGCTCTTGGGCAGGCTCGCCTCCAGCCGCGCCAGCTCCTCGGCGACGACGGAATCGTCCAGCTTCTTGAACAGCGGGGCGGGCGTGGCCAGCTTCTGGCCGGCCGGCAGCTCCGATGGCGCCCAGCGGCCGACGCCCTTGTTGTAGTCGCCCGTGAGGATGAGGTGCGGGCCCTCGCCCTCTTCCGTGGCGGTATCCATCCTCAGCGCGCCGGAGAGCTGGCCGCTGTTGCCCAGCATCTCGTGCAGGCGCTGGGTCGAGAACGGCAGGAAGGGCGCCAGCAGCACCTTCAGGTTGTCGATGGCCCGCAGCGCGGTGTACAGCACGGCCGCGGCGCGTGGGACGTCCTCCTTGACGAGCCGCCAGGGCGCCTGGTCGTTCAGGTAGCGGTTTACCGCGTCGGCCACGCGGAAGACCTCGCTGATGGCGGCCTTGAAGCTGCACGCCTCGATCCGCTCTCCCACCGGGCCGAACGCCTGCTCCACCAGCGCCAGCAGCGCCTGGTCCGCGTCCTCCAGCTTGGCCGGCTTGGGCACGGCGCCGAAGTGCTTGTGGGCGATGGTCAGCACGCGGTTGACCAGGTTGCCCCACGTGGCCACCAGCTCGTCGTTGTTGCGGCGCACGAATTCGGCCCAGGTGAAGTCCGTATCCTGCGCCTCCGGGCCGGCGATGGTGAGGAAGAAGCGCAGCGCATCGGGGTCGTAGCGCTCCAGGAAGTCCTTCACATAAATGACGACGCCGCGGCTGCTGGAAAACTTGCGGCCTTCCATGGTGAGGAATTCGCTGGAGACCACATCGTAGGGGATCGAGAGCGGATCGCCCTCGCCGCCGCCCAGGGTGCCGGGCAGTCCGTTGCCATAGCCGATCAGCATGCTGGGCCAGATCACCGTGTGGAACACGATGTTGTCCTTGCCCATGAAGTAGTAGTGGCGGGCCTCCTCGTTCTGCCACCACTGGCGCCACGCCTCCGGCTGGCCGGTGTTGCGGGCCCACTCCACGCTGGCCGACAGGTAGCCGATCACCGCATCGAACCAGACGTAGATCTTCTTGTCCGGGCGCTCCTCGTATTCGGGCAGGGGGATCGGGATGCCCCACTCCAGGTCCCGCGTGATAGGCCGCGGGTGCAGGTCGTCCAGCAGGTTGAGGGAAAACGAGCGCACGTTGGTGCGCCAGTGCTCCTGGTCTTCGATCCAGCGCCGCAGCGGATCCACGAAGGCGGTCAGGTCCAGGAAGAAGTGCTCGGATTCCCGGAAGACGGGCGGCTCGCCGTCGATCTTGGAGCGCGGCTCGATCAGTTCCATGGGGTCCAGTTGCTTGCCGCAATTGTCGCACTGGTCCCCGCGCGCCTCGCCAAAGCCGCAGTGCGGGCATTTGCCCTCGATGTAGCGGTCGGGCAGCGTGTTGCCCGTGCGCGCGCTGAAGGCGCCCATCATGGACTTCTTGAAGATGTAACCCTTCAGGTAGAGCGTCTTGAAGAGGTCCTGCGTGATCTCGTAGTGATTGCGCGTGGTGGTGCGGGTGAACAGGTCGTAGCTGAGGCCGAGCTTGAACAGGTCCTCCACGATGACCCGGTTGTACCGGTCGACGAGCTGCTTGGGCGTGACTCCCTCTTTCTCCGCCTGCACGGTGATGGGGGTGCCGTGCTCGTCGGTGCCGCTCACCATCAGCACGCGATTGCCCGCCAGGCGATGGTAGCGCGCGAAGATGTCGCTGGGCACGCCGAAGCCGGCCACGTGCCCGATGTGGCGCGGGCCGTTCGCGTAGGGCCACGCCACGCTGACGAGGATCGTTTTCGCCATGACGTCCGATGCGGATTCCTGCCCAGGGTGCGGGGAGCGGCAGCTAGGAGAGAGGCGGCCCGGTGGGGCGACGCCCGGCACCGGGGGCAATGCGGCGGGCCGTCGACCCGCTCCAGGTGATCCATGAACGGTGACAGAAATCGCCGGAGCGGTCAAAACCTTTTGCCGCGGGCTCAGGCGCGGAAGTAGTCGCCCAGGCCGCCGGCGGTATCCTGCACGTGGAACGGCTCGATCTTGAGGGCGGTGCTGCCCTTGCGCACCCACAGCCGCGCCATGGACGCCGTGGAGCCGTCGGGCAGGGCCAGGCTGGGGGCCTCCTCTGCGTAGACGATGTCCTCTCCGCGGAACTCGTAGAAGAACGCGTGCTGGCTGCCCGGATCGTTGAGCAGCAGCACCTTGCCGGGGGTCTGGCTCCCGTGCGGCGAGCCGGTAAAGCAGACGGCGATCTGGCGCAGCTTCTCGTGGCTGCCCCGGTACGGCTCGATGTGGTACCGCGCGATGACGGTCAGTGCTTCCATGGTCTCAGTGGGGTCGGTGGTGTTTGCGCTGCGATTCATCGATTCTACCCCTGCTCCCGGGTGCGAGGCAACGCGGAGCAGCCCCGCTCCGCAAACCGCAGCGCTTGCCGAGGCCGTCCACGCGAAGGCGGGAGCGGTGAGCCGCGGCGGAGGGTAGAGAGGTTCATCGGCAGGCTCGGCGCGGCCAGCCGGACGATCGTACGGTTGAGTGCGCTTGCCTGCAAAGGAGCCGGTCCGATAGGAGCAGTGGGGGGCGAAGCCGGCGCGGGGCCGTGCCTTCGCTCAGCCTGCCCGGGCCGGCAACGCAGGCTGCGCGGGGAGCGAGTGTCGCGAGAAGTGCCGGCCCGGCTCCGCGCGGCCGGCGGCTGGACGGCCAGCCGCATCGCCCGCGGATGCAGTCGAACGCGCCGGCTCGCGGAGCACCCTCTGAGGGCACAGGGCGCTGAGATGGCCCCCCGCTCGGCGCCGCCGCCGGAACGGCATAGCCAGGGATGCTCTTTTCAGGCCCGTGTTGTAAAACTAAGCTTTCCCTTCCTGAGCCGATCCGCTACAAATGAGGCAGCGGAGTGCCAGCACGCGGCTCCATTGCGACAGCGATCTCGTCCGGGGTTGGCGTGAAAGGGCGGGCGTCGGGTGGGCATCGGAATGCAGGGGAGGCCGGATCGCCAGGATCGTCCCGTTGAGGCCGATCGGGGGCCGCACCACATGCAACCGCGGTCCTTAAGAAAGGGGCGCCCCACAGGGGGGTAAGGCGCGGTAGATGCCAACGCTTGACGTCGTGAGGATGGAACGATGGCCAGGTTCATGAACCTGCTGAGCAGCCAGGGCCGAGAGGACAAGGAGATCCTCGGCGCCCTGACCACGCTCGACAAGAATCGGGTGCCCGTGCAGATGGAGATCGAGAACACCTCGATCCACTTCAAGACCCGCATCTCCGTCAAGTCCGCCACCGTCATCGTGGCCAAGCCCCTCAACCTGAAGGAGGGTCTGGCCAAGGGCGGCACCGTGCGCTTCAAGTTGCCCGAATCGGAAGGCCGCGAGCTGCGCATGGAAGTGCTGACGCCGCACTTCAACCTGACCAACGGCAACCCCGTCTTCCTCTGCAAGATCCCCACGAACTACGCGCAGAGCAACATGCGCGGTTCGCTGCGGTTCAACACCTCGCGCTTCACCAACGTGGCGCTGCAGCTCGGGGACAACCCGGCGCGCTATCGGGTCGTTGACCTGTCCTCGGGGGGCTGCAAGATTTACCTGTCCAGCAAGGAAGACAAGCAGCGCTTCTCGGTGGGCGTGCCGATCCAGGGGGCGCGCATCGACCTTGGGGACAAGGCCTCGGTGCACCTCAAGTCGCTCATCCCGCGCAACCTGCGTGGGCAGGCGCTGGGGTGCCAATTCGAAGTGTCGGGCGAAGGCGTGTCCCTCAAGTACTTGGAACACCTGCTCCAATCCCTGGAAAAAACCGAGCTGGAACGCTACCGCACCTAGTGTTGTGTCCCTGAAGTAACTTACAGAATAAATGGGCTGCGGCATCGCGTTGGACCCCATCCCCCAACCCCTTCCCCGCTAGGCAGGGAAGGGGCTTGCTCGCCGCGAAAGGGTTCGCAAACCCGCGCCCCTCCCTGCTTAGCGGGGAGGGGCCGGCCCGCGCGAGCGGGCCGGGGT
>JBGOUY010000037.1:0-21015 GCA_041477795.1 bacterium | reverse complement strand
TTCTTCTGCTTCTTCTACACGGCGATCCAGTTCAATCCGATCAAGATCGCCGACGAGATGAAGAAGTTCGGCGGGTACATCCCGGGCATCCGGCCCGGCAAGAAGACGGCCGAATACATCAACCAAGTGCTGACGCGCATCACGTTCGGCGGGGCGATCTACCTGTCGGCGGTGTGCGTGCTCCCGGTGATCCTGTTCAGCATGCTCAACGTGCCGTTCTTCTTCGGCGGCACGGCACTGCTGATCGTGGTGGGCGTGGGTCTGGATACCGTGCGGCAGATCGAGGCGTTCCTGCTGAACCGGAATTACGACGGGTTCCTGAAGAAGAGCAAGCGGCGCACCGGCATGCGCTCGCTGCGGATCTAGGCACGTCATGCGAGTGATCTTTCTCGGTCCGCCCGGTTCGGGCAAGGGAACGCAAGCCAAGCGCCTGCAGGAGACCGAGGGCATCCCCCAGGTATCGACGGGGGACCTGCTGCGGCAGGCCGTGCGGGCCGGATCGGCGCTGGGCAAGGAAGCCAAGGGAACCATGGATGCGGGCGGGCTGGTGCCCGACCGGCTGGTGATCGACCTGTTGTTGGAACGCATCGCGCAGTCCGATTGCGCGAACGGATTCATCCTGGACGGCTTCCCGCGCACCGTGGCTCAGGCCGAAGCGCTGGAGGCGGCCCTGAAGAAAAAGGGACGGCCCATCGATGCGGTGGTCAGCTTCGACATCGATCTGGGCAAGCTGGTGGAACGACTGGTGGGGCGGCGGGTTTGCCCCAAGGGCCATGGCGAATGGCATGTGCGCTTCAACCCGCCGCGCAAGGCAGGTCACTGCGACGTGTGCGGCGAGGCGCTCATCCAACGCGAGGACGATCAGGAGGGCCGCATCCGCACGCGCATGGAGACCTACCGGCGCGATACGGAGCCGCTGATCGAGTACTACGGCCGGCGCAGCGTGCTGCATTCGATCAATGCGCTGGCCCCGGTGGAAACGGTGTTCGGAGCGATCGCGGGCATCTTTGCCGCGCAGCGCTCCGGGCGTGAACACGCCTGAATCAGGAGGGGCTGTTGCCCAAGGAAGACAGCGTCGAAGTGGAGGGTACCGTTGTGGAGTCCCTCCCCAATGCAATGTTCCGGGTGGAACTGCCCAACGGCCACAAGATTCTGGCCCACATCTCCGGCAAGATGCGCATGCATTACATCCGCATCCTGCCGGGGGACAAGGTGACCGTCGAGATGTCGCCATATGACCTGACGCGGGGTCGCATCACCTATCGAAGCAAGTAACTCCACGCTCCGGCGCGCGGCGGCGCTGGAACTCGGCAAGGGCGGTATGAAAGTTCGATCCTCGGTTAAGAAGATGTGCGATCACTGCAAGGTGATCCGCCGGCGCGGTGTGCTGCGGGTGATCTGCACGAACCCGAAGCACAAGCAACGGCAAGGCTAACTCCCAGGCGGAGGCGTAACGCGTGGCCCGGATTGCAGGGGTGGATCTACCCAACAAGCGCATGATCGTGGCGCTGACCTATATCTACGGAATCGGCCAGACCACGTCCAAGAAGATCCTCCAACGCGCGAAGATCGACGAGAGTCTGCGCCCCGATGCGCTGAATGACGACCAGATCACCGCGCTGCGGGAGATCATCGGCGACTATCGCATCGAGGGCGAGCTGCGCAGCGAGGTGCAGCTGAACATCAAGCGGCTGATGGATCTGGGCAACTACCGCGGTCTGCGGCACCGGCGCGGGCTGCCCGTGCACGGTCAGCGCACGAAGACCAACGCGCGCACCCGCAAAGGGCCGCGTCACAAGATCGGCAGCAAGAAATAGCGCGGCCGCACCGGCGGCCACAGCGCCGGGCACCGCCATCGGCTTCCAGGAGATGCATGGCTAGGGGCAAACGCAGCGCAGGCAAGCGCAAGGAAAAGAAGAACGTGCCGGTCGGCGTGTGTCACATCACGGCGACCTTCAACAACACGATCGTCTCGTTCACGGACCCCCAGGGGAACCTGGTGTCCTGGTCCAGCACGGGCGCAGTGGGCTTCCACGGTTCGCGCAAGAGCACGCCGTTTGCCGCCAAGACGGCGACGGAGGATGCCGTGCGCAAGGCCAAGGAGCACGGCGTGCGGCAGATCGACGTGCAGGTCAAGGGCCCCGGCTCCGGCCGGGAGGCGGCCCTGCGCGCCCTGGCGGCCGAAGGCCTGAAGATCACGACCATCCGGGACGTGACCCCGGTGCCGCACAACGGCTGCAAGCCGCCCAAAATGCGGCGCATCTAGAGCAGGTGCAACCGGCGCCGCCCCCGCAAGGCGGGCGCCACGGCTAACGATCGAGGAGCGAACTTGGCGCGATATATCGGCCCCGTCTGCCGGCTCTGCCGGCGCGAGGGCATGAAGCTTTTTCTCAAGGGCGACCGCTGCTACACGGACAAGTGCGCCATCGAAAAGCGCAGCTACCCCCCGGGGCAGCACGGCAGCAGCTTCCGTCGCAAGATTTCCGAATTCGGCCAGCAGTTGCGCGAAAAGCAGAAGGTGCGGCGCATCTACGGCGTGCTGGAGCGCCAGTTCAGCCGGATCTTCGCCGAAGCGTTCCGGCGCCGCGGCATGACGGGCGAGATCCTGCTGCGCCTGATGGAGCTGCGCCTGGACAACGCGGTGTATCGCGTCGGCTTCGCCTCCTCGCGCGCCGAGGCCCGCCAGCTGGTGGGGCACGGACACCTCCTGGTCAACGGCAAGAAGGCCACCATCCCGTCCATGCGCCTGCGCCTGAACGACGAGATCAGCGTGCGCGAGAAGAGCCGCAAGAACCAGCAGATCGTCAGCGCCATTGAAGCCGCCATGCGCAAGGGCAGCAGCAGCTGGTTGCAGGTCGATGCCAAGAACTTCACCGCCAAGGTCGTCTCCGAACCCAAGCGGGAGGAAATCACGCTGCCCATTCAGGAGCAGCTGATCGTGGAGCTTTACTCCCGCTAGTGCCGCGAATCGATGGAGAGTGTGGATGTATACAAGGAACTGGGAAGCGCTGCAGCGACCGAAACGGGTCGACGTGGATTCGGCCACCTATTCTCCGAGCTATGGGCGATTCGTCATTGAACCGCTGGAAAAGGGATTCGGCATCACCATCGGCCATGCCTTGCGCCGGGTGCTGCTGTCCTCGTTGCAGGGCTGCGCCCCCATCGCCGTGAAGATCACGGGCGTCTCCCACGAATTCGAAGCCATCGGGGGCGTGCAGGAAGACGTCGTGCAGATCCTCCTCAACCTCAAGGCGCTGCAGCTGCAGCAGCTGGAGGAAGGGGTGCACGAGCTGGAGCTGGTGGGCGTGGGGCCCGTGCAACTGCGGGCCAAGGACATCGTGACGGGCGGCCGGGTGCAGGTGATGAACCCCGAGCAGGTCATCGCGACGCTGGACGAGGGCGGGCAGCTGGAGATGCGCATCTTCGTCACCACCAGTCACGGCTACGTGACGGCGGAGGAGAACCAGTCCGAAGATCTGCCCGCGGACGTGATCTACCTGGATTCGGTGCACACGCCGATCAATCGCATCAACTACGAGGTGCAGAACGCGCGCGTGGGCCAGAAGACGGACTACGACCGCCTGATCTTCGAGATCGGCACCAATGGCGCGCTGGACCCCACCGATGCGCTGGCCTACGCCTCGAAGATCCTCAAGGAGTACCTGACGATCTTCATCAACTTCGACGAAGAAGAGCCCACGGATGACCGCGTGGCGGAGCCCGAGGCGGGCCTGCTCAACGAGAATCTGTACCGCCCGGTGAGCGAGCTGGAGCTGTCCGTGCGCTCCATCAACTGCCTGCAGAACGCCAAGATCGAAACGATCGGCGAGCTGGTGCAGAAGACGGAGGCCGAGATGCTCAAGACGAAGAACTTCGGCCGCAAGTCGCTCAACGAGATCAAGCACATCCTGTCCACCATGGGCCTGAGCCTGGGCATGAAGCTGGAGGGGTTCGACCCCAAGAATAAGCCCGTGATCAGCCAGCCCAACACCGAAATGATGTAAGGACGGTCCATGCGACACCTGAAATCCGGCCGTGCGCTGGGCGTCAAGCCCCCCCATCGCCGCGCCATGATGCGCAACATGGTCACGTCCCTGCTGGAGCACGGGCGCATCCGCACCACCGTGACGCGGGCCAAGGAGCTGCGCAAGCCGCTGGACGAGATGATCACGCTGGGCAAGCAGGGCGACCTGGCGGCACGGCGCATGGCGCTGCGCTTCGTGAAGTCCAAGGCGTCCATGGCCGCGCTGTTCGGCGAGCTGGCCGAGCGCTTCAAGGAGCGCGCGGGGGGCTATTCGCGCATCATGCGCCTGGGGCCCCGCCGCGGCGACGGCGCGGAAATGGCCGTGATGGTGCTGGTGGGGGGCGAGAACGACCCCTTCGCCGAGGACAAGAAAGGCCGCCGCCGGCGCCCGGCGCGGCAGCCCAAGCCGGTGCTGGATGAGGTGGCCGAGGAAGTGCAGGCGGGGGACGCCCCCAAGGCCAAGGCCGGCAGCACCAAGGCCGGCATGCGCGCCAAGGCCCCCGCCGCAGAGGGCGAGGCCGCAGAGGCCGCCCCGGCCGAAGTGGCCGAGCCCGACAAGAAGGACTAGCCCCGCCCCGACGTCCCGCAGGAGCGTGCAGCGCCAACGGCCGGCTTCGCCCGGCCGTTTCCGGTTCGTGCCGGCCACGCCACGCTTACGGCAGGGCAGCCCCTTCCACGAAGGGCAGCAGCGCCGCGGCGGCCGCGTCGTAGTCCTCCGGATCGCAATACAGGCTCTCGATGGTGAACACCTGATTGTAGCGCTCCAGCAGCACGGAGACCTCGTGCAGCGGCCGCAGGCTGGTGCGGCCGAGGACGGTCTTGGCGACGTAGATGGGCAGGCTCCCGGCGGCGCCCAGGGTGGAAAGCGGCCGCGCCTCGCGCAGGTGCACGATCGCGATCCCCCGCCGGGCCAGCGCCTGCGCCGCCTCCAGCACGCGCGCCCGCGCGGCGGGGGCGAGCCCCTCCTCCAGCTGCAGCAGGCGCGCCAGCGGCCGGCGGTTCACGATGCGCCCGCTCCAGCGCCGCTCGCGGGCCCGGTGGAGCGCCTCCAGCACGCGGTCCTCGCGGGCGAGCAGGAAGTTCTCCAGCGTGCCGTCGATGCGCACGTCCACCTCGCCCTCGGCGACCGCGCGCTGCAGGAAGTGCTCGAAGGGCAGCAGCGTCTTGTGGAAGTACACCTGCATGGCCATGTGGAAGCGCGCCATGAGGAAGTTCTCGTAGGTATAGAGCGCGCTTTGATCCAGCGTCATGGCCAGCCCTTCCGGCACGTCCGCGCAGGAGAGGGACTGGATCAGCCGCGGGAGATCGAACAGGCCATAGGTCACGCCGGCGAAGTGCGCGTCGCGGCGCAGGTAGTCCATGCGGTCCGCATCGATCTCGCCGCTGATGATCTGCTTGAGGAGGGGATAGATGGGCCGGCGCCCAGTGCCGCGCAGCGCCGGGCCGGGGGCGATGCGGCCATCGATCAGCGCGCAAACGTCGCGCGCCTCCCCCGCGTCCAGCAGCGCCGGGGTGCCGCGCGCCAGGGCGTAGACGGCGGCCACGGAAAAGTCCTCGTGGGTCGCCTGCACGTCCGGCCGGGCCGGGCCGGCGTACCAGTCCCACGGCAGCGGGAGGGCCTGCCGCGGGGGCAGCAGCGGCTCGAAGCTGTGGGAGAAGGGGGGGTGCCCCACGTCGTGCAGCAGCCCGGCGAAGCGCACGATGCGCCGGCAGTAGGCCAGCGCGTCGGGTCCATAGCCCGCCGCGGCCAGGGCCGGGGCCGTCTCCACGATGGCGTCGAAGATCTGTCCCGCCAGGTGCATCACGCCCAGCGAGTGGCTGAAGCGGGTGTGGGTGGCGCCCGGATAGACCAGGGCCGCGAAGCCCAGTTGCGAGATGGAGCGCAGCCGCTGCACGAGAGGATGGTCGATGACCTGCCGCTCGCGCTCGTCGAAGGCGATGGAGCCGTGCAGGGGGCAGCGCACTTCGAAGGGCGGGTGCACGGGTCAGGCTCGCGGGGCGAAGCGGTCCGGGAGGGGGCGGCCGGCGGCCGGCGCGAGCGGGAAGCGTCCCGGCAGGGCCCGCCAGCGCCCGGCTGGCGCGGTTCGCACAATTGACATTTGTCGGTCCCTCCCCCACCATGATTGGGTGCGGTCGCGGCGCGCGGCCCTGCTTCATCACGATACCACACCCGCTGCGGGCCCGTTGACCCCATGAAGATCGAGATCGAATACTGCGGAATGTGAAACTACCTTCCGGAGGCGACCCGGGTGGCCGCCGAGCTGAAGGAGGTGCTGGCGGTGGAGCCCAGGCTGATCGAAGGCAGCCGGGGCATCTTCGACGTGAAGGTGGACGGCAAGCTGGTCTATTCCAAGTACAAGACCCACGCCTTCCCTGCCGAGGGAGAGGTGGCGCGCCTGATCCGGGGCGCCTGACGCGGACAGGCAGTGGCGCGTTCGGCGCTTTCGCGCCGCCGCGCCGTGTGGTAGGAAGGATGCGGGCGTGACCGCCGGCGGCGCGAAGCGACCGCGGCAATCCGTCGCTCGCAAAGCTCACCGCTGCAACCAGAGAGGACGAATACCCGATGGTCATTCACGATAAGGTGCTCGACCGCCTCGGCGCGGGCAAGTGGGACATCACGACCACGCGCTACGTGCCGATGACGGGCGGGTCGCGCAGTCGGCTCCCGATCGCGGACGACCCGGAGTACCGGCGCTACCCCGGCTTCGTGGGGATCGACGAGCGCCTGACTGCGGACATCTTCAAGATTGCCCAGCTCTACGTGTACCTGGGCGGCAAGCCCCTCATTCCCGAGGGGGATGAGGGCAAGTTCACCGCGTTGATCCTGGAGCAGACCGTCGGGCGTCTGGCCATCCAGGCCCCCGCGGAGGAAGAGGCAGCCACCTAGGGCTGCGCCTCAAGGGGCGCCCGTGCAAGGCCCGGCCGGCAGGTCGGGCCCGTCGTCCTCGGCCGGCGCTTGCGGCGCGGGCACCTGCCTGGGCGCGCTGCCGCCGGGTGGCCGGATCAAGGGCGGCGCCAGATAGTGCAGCAGGTACAGCAGCGTCAATTGCGCGCCCTCCTCGCTCGGCAGCCGGCCCTCCCGCCTCCAGCGCCGCACCGTCTTGTCCGTCACCCCCAGCAATTCCCCCACATCCCTGTTGTTGAGACGTCGCAGCAGGCCGCACACGAAAGCCGCGGCATCCTCCTGGTGCTCCACCTCCACGGTGAACGCACCCACTTCCAGGCGCATCGGCATGGCTCGTCCGGGAAAAATGGGAGCCGGGGGGACGCCCCGGCTCCAGTGAATTGAGACTGGGAAGGAATACAAATGTATACTATTTCCGCACAGTTGTCAAGGACGGCCCGTGGGCAGCCTGCCTTGACCCTGTGCGGGCATCGCTGTTCGACTGGAGCCCAGCGACGGCGCAGGCCATTGCGGCAGCGCCCGCAACGCCAAGCCCCGGAGCGCCATGGGAGAGCTGATTCACACCTGCAAGGTTAAGCGATCCGGGATCAGGGCCCGGTGCGGCGCGCCTTCATCGAACACTTCAAGGAGCCGGTGACCTACGGCGTGCACACCGCCATCGCCAAGTTCTACGGGGTGGAGCCGGAGACGGAATACCCGGCCACGCTGGACCACATGATCGCCGCCATCGGCGGGTGACTGACCGGCACCTTTGGAGGCGCGCTGGCAGCGCGCGGAATCAAGCTGGCGCCCGGCGAGCTCTGGGCGGAGATCGAAGGCGACATCGAGAAGGTCGAGCGCACGATGCGCATCACGGAAATCCGCGTCACGTATCACCTGCCCCCGCAGGAGTCCGACCGGGAGACGGCGGAGCGGGTGCTGCAGGTGCACCCGGCGGGTTGCCCGGCTCACCCGAGCGTGGTGGGGTGCATCCGCTTCAAGATCGGCGCGGAGTACGAGGCGCGCTGAGGCCCCGGCGCCTGGCAGGGGCGGTGCGGGCGCCTGCTACTCCTCGTCCGCGGCCGGCTTGGGCGGGAGCGGCTCGGCGGCGGGGGCGATGCACTGCGGGCCCTCGTGGCGCGCGTTGTTCACGTAGGTGCCGACGGGCCGCGCGCGCATATCCTCCCATTCCCGCGGCGAGAGCAGGGGCAGCAGGTCGTCCGCCTTCTCGCCCGTGCTGGCCAGCCAGGCCGCGTAGTCCTCCGGCGCCAGCACCACCGGCATGCGCGAGTGGATGGGCTTCATCAGCCCGTTGGCGGCCGTGGTGAGGATCGCGCAGGATTCGATCTCCTCCCCGTTGGGGCCCTGCCAGTGCTCCCACAATCCGGCGAAGGCGAACGGCGCCCCGTCGCTGCGGGCGATATCGAAGGGCTGCTTGGGCCCGCGCGGGGAGGCGCGCCACTCGTAGAAGCCGTCCGCCGGGATCAGGCAGCGCCGCCGGCGCAGCGCGGTGCGGAAGGAGGGCTTCTCGGCGACGGTCTCGGCGCGGGCGTTGATCATGCGGGCGCCGATGGAGGGGTCCTTGGCCCAGCCCGGGATCAGCCCCCAGTGCAGCAGCACCCGCTCGCGCTTGCCGTCCGGGCGGGCGCGCACGGCCAGCACCGGCTGCGTGGGGGCGATGTTGTAGCGCGGCGGCACCTCGCGCTCGTCCGGATTCACCAGCTCCAGGGCGAACTGCTGATAGAGCGCATGGGGATGCGTGCTGAGGCGGTAGCGGCCGCACATGGGGATCGGGGGGTCGGGTCGGCAGTGGCGCGCCGCGCGCATGGGGACGGCGCCGTTGCGGTCCGTCCAGCAGCGGCAGTCTAGCACCCGCGGCGGGGCGCCGCACGCCCGGCGGGCGGCCCGCGGCGCGTTGACGCTGGGCGGGCGAGGGCATAAGCTGAGCGAGTCAACTTGAAACCCGCCGGCCCGGCCAGGGGGAAAACCGGGCGGCTGCCCGAGGCTTGCAGGATGCGGCGCCGTCAGCGTTTCCCTTCCGTGTCATCCGATCGCACCTATCGCACCGAGTCCATGCGGCCCTGGAGTTACCGACTGGCCTGGCTGCTCTGCGCGGCCACCGTGTTGCTGCTGGGCGCCGGGGCGATGGTGACGAGCACCGGCTCCTCGCTGGCCGTGCCGGACTGGCCGCTGGCCTATGGCCAGCTCTTCCCGCCCATGGTGGGCGGCATCCTGTACGAGCACGGGCACCGGCTCGTCGCCGCCAGCGTGGGCCTACTCACGATTGGGCTGGCCTCCTGGCTGTGGTGGGCCGAGCCGAGGCGCTGGGTGCGCGGGCTGGGTCTCGCCGCGCTGGGCATCGTGATCCTGCAGGGCGTGCTGGGTGGCATCACCGTGCTGTTGCTGCTGCCCAAGGCCGTTTCCATCGGCCATGCCTTGCTGGCGCAGGGCTTCTTCCTCATCACGGTGGCGCTCGTGCAGGTCACCGCGCCGGGCTGGGAGGCGCTGCTGGCGCGCTCGCGGCATCCGGCGCGCAGCCGCGCGGCCCTGTGGGCCAGCCTCACGCTGGCGGCGCTGCTGCTGGAGCTGCTGCTCGGGGC
Source organism: bacterium (assembly GCA_041477795.1). Lineage (GTDB taxonomy): Bacteria > SAR324 > SAR324 > SAR324 > JACQKK01 > DATFMP01. Next base: position 11,507 of record JBGOUY010000037.1, on the reverse strand, counting down.
GGTCGTGCGGCACTTCAACGCGGGGCTGGCCATCCCGGACTTTCCGCTCGCCTATGGCGGGCTGATCCCCCCGCTGTCCGCGTTCCCGATCCTGATCCACTTCCTGCACCGCGTGGGGGCGTTGGTCGTGCTGCTGCTGGTCGTGGGCACGCTGTGGGAAGTGCGGCGCCGCCACGCGGACGAGCCGGCCCTGCGCCGGCCGGCGCTGGCGCTCGTCTGGCTGCTGGCCCTGCAGATCGCCCTGGGCGGCGCGGTGATCTGGACGCAGCGCGCGCCAACCCTCACCACCCTGCACCTGGTCAATGGCGCCCTGCTGATCGGCACGGCGGGCCTGCTCACCCTGCGCGCCTGGCTGCTCACGGCCCCGGCCGGCACGGCGCCGCACGGCAGCCCAGTCGAGTCCCCGGCGCGATGAAGGCATCCTCCCTCAGCGCTGCGCAGGGCTGGCCGGCGCTGGCGTCCCGGCTGGCGGACATCGTCCAGCTCGGCAAGCCGCGCATCTCCACGCTCGTGCTGATCAGCACCGCGCTCGGCTTCGCGCTGGGGGGCAACGGGCCCTTCCCGTGGGGGCGCTTCGCGGCCCTGATGGCCGGCACGGCGCTGGTGGCCTGGGGCATCAACGCCATCAACCAGTACCTGGAGCGCGACATCGACGGGCTGATGACCCGCACGCGCAACCGGCCGCTGCCCGCCGGGCGCATGCGCCCGCGGCCGGTGCTGCTGGGCGGCATCGCGGGCACGCTGGCCGGGCTGGCCATCCTGGGCCTGCTGATCAACCTGCTCTCCCTGGCGATCGGGGTGACGGTGGCCGCCACGTACCTCGGCCTGTATACCCCGCTCAAGCGCATCTCCGCGCTGAACACGCTGGTGGGCGCCGTGCCGGGTGCGCTGCCGGCGCCCCTGGGCTGGGCCGCGGCCAGCGGCAGCCTGGGCCTGGAGGCGCTGTCCCTGTTCCTGATCATGTTCGTGTGGCAGCTCCCGCACTTCCTCCCCATCGCCTGGCTGTACCGCAACGACTACCGCAACGCGAAGCTGGCCATGATCACCGTGGACGATCCGAGCGGGGCCAGCACGCGCCGCCAGCAGATTCTCTACACGGCCACGCTGGTGCTGATCAGCCTGAATCCGACCGTGATCGGCATGGCCGGCATGACGTACTTCGTGGGCGCGCTGGTGCTGGGGCTGCTGTTTTTCGCGGCGGCGGTGCGCATGACGCTCCACCTCACGGACGAGCGGGCACGCACGGTGCTGCGCGTCTCGGTGCTGTATCTGCCGCTGCTGCTGGGACTGCTGGTCTACGATGCCACTCCGCTCTAAGCCGCTCATGTCCATGCCCCGCTCCGCATCCGCCGCTCCGCCCGTCGCCCCGGCCGGGGTCGCCCCGCGCCCGGCCCCGCTGCGCGAGGGGCGGCCGCCCGGCGTGCAGGTCGAGGGCCTCACGCTGCGCTATGGCGACCGCATCGCCCTGGGCGCGGTGAGCTTCGAGGTGGGGGCCGGCGAGCTGTTCGCCCTGCTCGGGCCCAACGGCAGCGGCAAGAGCACCCTGCTGCGCATCCTTTCCACGCTGCTGCGCCCCAGCGCGGGCCGGGCGCTCGTGGACGGCGTGGACGTGACAGCGCACCCCGCCGCCGCGCGGCACCGGCTGGGCGTCGTGTTCCAGGCCCCCAGCGTGGACGGCCGGCTCAGCGTGGCGGAGAACCTGCGCTTCCAGGGCTATCTCTACGGCCTCTCGGGCCGCGCCCTGACCGCCCGCATCGATGCCCTGCTGGAGCGCTTCGCGCTGGGCGAGCGGCGCCGCGACCGCGCCGGGACGCTCTCCGGCGGCCTGCGCCGCCGCGTGGAACTGGCCAAGGCGCTGCTGCACCGGCCGCGCGTGCTCCTGCTGGACGAGCCCTCCACCGGCCTGGATCTCCCCTCGCGGCAGGCGTTCTGGCAGACCCTGGACGAATTGCGCGCCGAGAATGCGCTCACCGTCATCGTAGCGACGCACCTGATGGACGAAGGCGAGCGTTGCGGCCGCGTGGCCCTGCTGGACCGCGGTCAGCTGGTCGCGCTGGATACGCCCGGCGCGCTCAAGCAGGGCCTCGGCGATACGGTGCTGACCCTGGAGGCGCCGGACCCGCCGCGGCTGCTGGCGCTGCTGGCCGAGCGCATGGGCCTGCAGGGCGTCGTGCAGGACGGCGTCGTGCGCGTGCGCGGCCCGGTCGATCCGGCCCTGGCCGCGCGGCTGCTGCAGGAGCTGCCGGCGGACATCAGCGCGCTGCGGCTGGGCCGCCCGACCCTGGGCGACGTGTTCCTGGTCCGCACGGGCCATGCCATGGCGGCCGATTCCAGCGGAGATCGCACCGCCGAATCCACGCCCGGAGAGACGCCATGAACGAAGGCACGGAGCGGGGCCTGGGCCGGCCGCTGGCAGGCGAAGGCGCGCCCCCGGTGCCGAGCGGCACCTTGCTGCTGCTGCCCACCTGGGGCCTGTTCGCGCGGGAGCTGCTGCGCTTCGTGCGCCAGCCGGGGCGCGTGCTGGGCAGCCTGGGCACGCCGCTGCTGTTCTGGCTGCTGCTGGGCTCCGGCTTCGGCAAGACGTTCCAGCCGCCGGGGCTGGCCCACGGCATGGACTACCTGACGTACTTTTTCCCGGGCACGGTGCTGCTGGTGGTGCTGTTCACGGCCATCTTCGCGTCGATCTCGGTGATCCAGGACCGCACGGAGGGCTTCCTGCAGGGCGTGCTGGTGGCCCCGGTGCCGCGCCTGGCGATCGTGCTGGGCAAGGTGCTGGGCGGGGCCACGCTGGGCTTCGGGCAGGGGCTGATCATGCTGCTGCTGGCGCCGCTGGCCGGGCTGACGCCGACGCTGCCGGGCTTCCTGGGCGCGTGCGGGGCGCTCTTCCTCGTCTCGCTGTCCCTGAGCGCGCTGGGCTTCCTGTTCGCCTGGCGCATGGACTCGGTGCAGAGCTTCCACGCAGTGATGAACCTGCTGCTGATGCCCATGTGGCTGCTCTCCGGCGCGTTCTTTTCCGCAGCGGGGGCCTCCTGGTGGATTCGCGCCGTGATGGACGCCAATCCGCTCAGCTACGGCCTGACCGCCCTGCGCGGGGCGCTGCACCCGGCGGCGGAACGCGCGGCGCTGGGCGTGGGCGATCCGTGGGTGGCCGCGGGGGTGGTGGCGGCCTTCAGCGTCGCGATGCTGCTGGGGGCGGCCTGGGTCGCGGCGCGGCCGGAGCGGGGCTAGGCATGCGCGGGCGAAGGGGCGCGGGCGCGCGGCAGGCCGCATGATCGACTACAGCGTGCTGCCCGGCGTCAACGCGACGCTGAACGCGATCGCGGGCGTGCTGCTCTCCGCGGGCTTCGTGGCCATCCGCAGCGGGCGCGTCTCCGTGCACCGCGCGTGCATGCTGGCCGCCTTCTGCACCTCGGCGCTATTCCTGGCGTCCTACCTGACCTATCATTTCCATTCGCCCGTCCACCCGTTCCAGGGTCAGGGCGCGCTGCGCGCGGTGTACTACGCCGTGCTGATCTCGCACATCGTGCTGGCCGTGGCCGTGGTGCCGCTGGCGCTGCTCACTCTCACGCGGGCGCTGCGCGGGCGCTTCGACCGGCATCGCCGCATCGCGCGCTGGACGCTGCCCATCTGGCTGTACGTCTCGCTGACGGGCGTGCTGGTGTACCTCATGCTCTACGTGTGGTGGCCGCGGGGCTAGCCGGCGCAGGAACGCCGCCCGCACCGCCCAGCCCCGTCCCGTGAGATGAATGTCGCCATGAGCCAGCGCAAGACCTTCCCCATCGATGCGGCGCGCGTGCGCGCGGTCGTGTTCGACCTGGGCGGCGTGTTCCTGGAGGGCGGGCCCTCCAGCGTGGCCGCCTTCGGCGAGCGCATCGGCCTGGCGCCGGAGCGCTGGGACGCCCTGCGCCACGAGCTGTTCGTCCTGGGCGACGCGTGGGACCGCGTGGAGCGCGGCGAGGCGCCGCTGGACGCCTTCGCCACGCTGCTGCGCGAGCGGCTGGCGGCCGAGGGCGTGCGCATCGACCAGGCCGAGGCGCGGGACTTCATGGGCAGCCCGGGCGACCGCGCCGCCATGCCCGTGCGGCCGGAGATCGTGGCGGCCTGCCTGGCGCTGCGCCGGCGCATGCCGACCGCCCTGCTCACCAACAACATCGCCGAGTGGCGCCCCGCCTGGCGCCGGCGCATGGACACCGCGCGCCTGTTCGACCTCGTGGTGGATTCCTCGGAGGTGGGCACGCGCAAGCCCGAGCCGGCCATCTACCGGCTGGTGGAGCAGGGACTGGGGCTGCCCGGCGCGGCGCTGCTGTTCGTGGACGACCTGGGCGTGAACCTCAAGACGGCGCGGGAGCTGGGCTGGCAGACGATCAAGTTCGAGCGCACCGCGGACATGGTGGCGGCGCTGGACGCGCTGGCCGCGGCGCACCCGGTGCGGCGGTAGGCTACCCTCGCCAAGAATTCGCTTGACCTTGATATATACGAAGTATATACTTTATATATCTCGGCGTTGCGATGTCGCACACCGACAGATTCACACGAGAGAGAGGCATTGCAATGGCGAAGGTTCTGTTCAATCTGACGGACGAGCAGAACGAGCGGCTCGAACGGCTTGCCAAATCCATGGGCGTTTCCAAGTCCGAGGCGCTGCGGCGCACGATCGAGCTCTACGTCATGTTCAAGGAAGCCAAGCAGGAGGGCGCTGAGTTCACGCGCAAAGACAAGGACGGCACGCGGCGCCTGGTGGAGATCATCGGGTGACGCGGATCGTCGTCGATCTGCCGCAAGGGATCGCCGAATCTGCGCTCGGTGCCACGGACGAGGAGTTCGTGCGGACCCTGATCCGCGCCGACAAGGCCCTGGGGCTCACCCGCCGGCACGACGAGGTCCGGCTGCGGAAGCTCTTTGCGTACTACCTATTGGGCGCCGGGACGCTCATATTGGTTACGTCGCTGGCAATGATCGTGGCGGCCGCCCTGGGGCGCTCCCATCTCGGAGAGACCGCGAACGCGGCGTTGATCGGCTCCGTCGCCGCCGAATTCGTCGGCATGCTCTACTTTGTGGTGCGCTATCTGTTTTCGAGGGACTGAAGCGATGGGAGAGCGAAATCGCAATGGACTGCGGATTTCGGTCCGTCAGGTGTTCGGAGCGCCGGGGCACTGTTTTCAAATGGCGGTCCACAGCGTCACGAGCGAATCGCTTGAGCTGAAACGCGCCGCCGGGCTGTAACCAGTAAACGCTTCGCGTCTGACTCAAGCTCCCACCGTGCCGCCCTAGCTGACGTCGATCCCGGTCGTCAGGCGCAGGCGCGCGCGCAAGCGGCGCGAGAAGGCGTCCACGCCGATGTTGAGCAGGGCCGTCAGCAGGATCAGGAACATCATGCGGTCGATGCGGATCTCGGCGATGGCGCTGTCCACGTAGAAGCCCAGCGTGCGCACGCCCAGGATGCCCAGGATGCCGGTCTCGCGCATAATCACCTCCCAGCGGTAGAACAGGAACGCCAGGAACTGCGGATACACGCGCGGCAGCACCTCGTAGCCGTAGAGGTTCAGGTTGCTCGGCGCGTCGGGGCGCAGCGCCAGGCCGTTGGAGTGCCGCCCGATCAGGTAGCCGATGATGGCGCCGTTGTGCAGCGCCAGCGCCACGATGGCCGGCAGCATGGAGGGGCCCCAGAGCTGCAGGAAGATGTAGGCCAGGATGTACTCCGGCGTGGAGCGCACCACGACCAGCAGCCCGTGGCCTGCCAGCCGCCCGGTGCGCCCCAGGAAGTGCCGCGACACCAGGGGGAACCACAGCAGCGCGATGAGGCCCGTGCCCACCAGCGCGATCTGCGTGAGCACGAGGGTGTTCACGGCGCCGGGGAGCGCCTGGTGGCGCGTCAGGTCGGCGGCCCAGTTCCCCAGCGCGGCCCAGGTGCCGGAATCGCCCAGCGCCCCGGCCCGCAGGGGCGTAGGCACCATGTCGTGCGTCACGAAGCGCGTCACATTGGCCCACGAGCTGTTGAGCGGGCCATAGAGCATGGCCGCCGCCCCCAGCGCATAGAGCCAGAGCAGCCGCGGCCGCATCCACAGCCGCAGGGAGGCGATCAGCACGTAGAACAGCATCAGCAGCGCCGCCACCTCCGAATAGGAGCCCTGCGCGAAGAACGACTCCAGGTGGTAGCCCAGCGTGGGCAGCCCCACGAAGCCCAGCACCGCGCTGGAGCGCAGGCCGCACTCCAGGCGGTAGCTGGTATAGGCCCGCAGGTGCGCCCAGTTCTGCGGCAGCTTGGCGTAGAAGAACTCGGACAGGAGCGTCGTGCGCGCGGGCAGCGCCCGCGTGGGCGACAGGTCCGCCTCCTCCAGGATCTCCGCGTAGACCTTGGCGAAGGTGCCCGCGTAGGGCACGGCGATGGCCAGCAGCCCCGTGAGGGGATTCAGCCCCAGCATCTGCAGGAAGATCAGCGCCCAGAACAGCTCGTGGATGGCCCGCACGAAGGCGCAGCCCATGCGCACCACGCGCAGGTGGAACACCATCGCCAGGCAGAAGCCCACGCCGGCGCCCAGCGCCACGCCGGCAAAGGCGAAGGCCACCGTCATGCCCAGCGCATGGGCCAGCACGCCCGGCTCCAGGAAGCTCGGCGTGAGGACGCCCCGCAGCATGCGCCCCAGCTCCGCCCAGGGATTGAGCGTGGAGATGCCCAGGTCGGCGACGAGCAGCAGCGCGACCGCGGAAAGCAGGAAGGCGACGCTGGTGCGGAACGCGGCGGAGTGGCTCATTCCGGCCGAAAGAACGATTCCAGGTCCGCGGCCCGCAGCCCGCTGCTGGGCAGGTCGAACTGGATGCGGCCATCGCGCAGGCCGATCAGGCGCTGGGTATACTCCAGCGCCAGCCCCACGTCGTGCATGGCCAGCACGACGGTGGGGAAGGATTCGTTGATGGCCTCCAGCACGCTGCGCGACTGCAGCGGATCGACCGAGGAGACGGGCTCGTCGCCCAGCAGCACCTCGCCGCCCTGGAACAGCGCCCGGGCCACCGCGGTGCGCTGCTGCTGGCCGCCGGAAAGCTCGCCCACGGGCTTGCCCAGCAGCTCCTCCAGCCCCAGCCGCTCCAGCACGGGTCGCACCGCCTCGACCTCGCGGTGCAGCGGGTGCATCAGGTTGAGCAGGTTGTACGCGCTGGAGTGCCGGTCCAGCCGGCCCATGTACACGTTGTGGAACACCGACAGGTTCTTCACCAGCGCGTACTCCTGCGGCACCAGCGCGGCCTGCAGCCGGCGCTGGGCGAACAGCTTGCTCAGCAGCGTGGACTTGCCGGCGCCGCTGGGGCCGACGAATGCGACCCGTTCGCCGGCCTCGATCTTCAGCGTGATGTCTTTCAGCACGGGGGCGCCGTTGTAGCCAAGCGTCGCCCCCGTCAGCTCGAATACGGGCATCGCTAGTCCAGCAGTCCGATCTGCTTGCCTACCGTTTCGATGGGGCCGTAGTCACTGTTCTTGGCCGGGATCATGCTCGAGCGCGGGAAGGCTTCCAGCAGCTTGGGATCCTTCATGTCGAGCAGGGCCTTGGTGAGCCGCTCGGTGAAGCCCTGGCCGTAGTTCGCGTCCACGTCCCCGCGCACAGTGAACTGGTAGTCGGGATAGGTGGGCGTGCGCCAGATGATCTGCACCTTCTTGGGGTCCACGGTGCCGGCCTTGATCTCGTTGTTCCACACCTCGTAGTTCAGCGCGCCCACCTGATACGCGCCGAACTGCACCAGAGCCAGCGTCTTGGAGTGGTCGCCGCTGAAGCCGACGCGGCTGAACACCTGCTCAGGCGCCTTGCCGAAGGACTTGCGGATGTAGAACTCGGGCATCAGGCGGCCGGAGGTCGAGCCCTTGGAGCCGAACGTGAACGTCAGGCCCGCCATGCTCTTGGGGAAGTCCTTGCTTTCGGTGAGCCCGGTGCTGGCGTTGGCGATGAAATAGGTGATGAAGGCCTGGTCCTCGAAGCCCTGCGCGATGGCCTTGGAGCCGGGCACGAGCTTGCGTGCCTGCACGCCGGAAAGTCCGCCGAACCACGCCATCTGCACCTGGTCGTTCTGGAAGGCCGCCACCGAGGCCGCGTAGGACTTCACCGGCACGAACTTCACCTCCGTGCCAAGCTGCGCCTGCAGGTAGGCCGCCACCCGGTCGAAGCGCTCCTTGAGGCGCGTCTCGTCCTCATCGGGGATGGCGGTAAAGACGAATGGCTTGGCCAGCAGCGGTGCCGCGAACACGAGCAGCAGCAGCCAGGCCAGCAGCGATGTCTTGCGAAGCATGAATTCCTCCAGGGACGATCATGAGTCGCGCAGGTGAACGCGCCTCCGGCCCCCCAGCGGATCATGCCCCGCCTGGGACGGGCCCGGCGCCTCTGCGCGCGGGATGCAATGGGTCAGCAGCGTGGAGCGGCCCGCAAGCCGACCGACGACCGTGACGATTCCGACACTGCTTCATCGCGCGCGAGCCGGCCGCGGCGAATCCGAGCAACCGCTCCGGCCCGGCTCCCTGACGACGGCAGCGCGGCTCCGGGTGCAATCGACTGCGTCGTGTCCTATCGCTGGTTTAGTCCCCCGTGGTGGGTAGCAATCGTTAGGGTCGTATCGCGAGCACTTAGGCAGGCAATCGTCGCAAGGGGGAACTTGCTGTGAATCGTCTGCCGCATCCCGGGCCGGCCACAGCCGCACCGGGAATGGTCGGGCGCGTCGGCCGCCGCAAAGCGGTCACGCGTGCATTCGCCCGACTCAAGTCCGTAGTGTATCGACGTATTTCAGCCGCCGCAATCGGAATTTGACCGACCCGTCAACAAAGCGGGTGGGCGCCCGCGTCACCGGCGGTGCTCGCGGCGCGCGTTCGTTTCAGGCGCGCGCCAGCTCCGCCAGCAGCTCCGCCCAGGCCGCCCGCTCGCGCCGCGGGTCGAACTGCGGCGCGGCGCGGGCCACGGCGGCCTGCAGCTCCCGCAGGAACGCCGCGTCGGTTTCCGCCCGGTGCAGCAGCGCAGCCAGGGCGGCGGCATCGCCCACGGGGAAGGTGCCGGGATAGTCCTTGCCGAGCAGGCCGATGTTGCCCGGGATCGCGGTGGCCAGCACGGGTGTGCCGGAGGTGACCGCCTCGCCGATGGCGTTGGCCCCGCCTTCCATGTGCGAGGTATGGGCGAGCAGGCGGCTGCGCGCGATCAGGCGGCGCGTCTGCCAGCGGGGCAGCTCCCCCAGCCAGCGATAGCGGGGGTTGACCGCCATTTCGGCGCGCGCTTGCCGTTCCAGCTCCGGCTCCAGGGCTCCGCCCGCGTGCAGCACGCGGATTCAGGTGGAGCCGGGCAACAGCCGCACCGCCGCCGCCGTCAGCAGCGGGTCCTTGACCGCCCGCAGGTGCCCCACCACGGCCACGTCGAAGGTGCGCCGGCGCGGCGGCAGGTGCGGCACGGTGGGCGCGGCCTGCACGATCACGCGGGTCTTGGTGCGCGCCCGCGCGGGCAGGGCGGCGAGCCCCTCCGCCTGCAGCACGACCAGGCGATCGGCGAGCCGCACGCTCTCCTGCGCCGCGGGGTCGTCGGGCAGGTCGGCGTACAGGTCGGTGCCGGTCAGCACCACCACCAGCGCGCCGCGCGGCTGCCGCCGGCGGAAGGCCACGATGGAGGCGTGGCTGCGGCGGGCGTGCAGCGCCACCAGCAGGTCGCACGCTTCCCCCGCGTAGTAGCGCTCGGCCACGCTGACGCGATGGCCCAGCCCCCGCAGCAGGCGGGCCCAGGCGAGCGCGGTGATGCGGTTGCCCTTGCGCGAGCGGGGGGCGGCGGGCGTGACGAGGCGGATGTGCATGGGCGCAGGGTTCAGCGGGCGCAGGTGCGGAATCCGGCGAAGACGTCGCGCCGGTGGGGCAGGAAGAAGTTGCGGTACGTGTTGCGCGCCAGCCGGCTGCGCGTGGCCCAGCATCCGCCGCGCAGCACCTTGTTGTAGCCGAACCAGGGCGCCGAGTACTCGCGGTAGGGATGGCCCACCAGGAAGCCCGGGAAGGGGTAGAACGCCGAGGCGGTCCACTCCCACACGTTGCCCAGCATCTGGCGGCAGCCGAAGGCGCTGTCCCCCGCCGGCAGCGCGGCCACGTCCAGGCAGCCCAGGCGCTGGCCATCCAGGTTGGCGCGGGTGGGGTCGGGCGGGGCAGCGCCCCAGGGATAGCGGCGCTTGGCCGGCGCGAAGGTACCGCCGCCAGCGCCGGGCTCCGCGCTGGCGGCCAGTTCCCACTCCGCCTCGTTGGGCAGGCGCCGCCCGGCCCAGTTGCACCAGGCCTCCGCCTCGTACCAGTTCACGTGGATCACCGGGGCGTGCGGCTCGAGCGGCAGCCAGCGGTCGTAGTGGCGGCGCTCCCAGCCGCTGCGGCGGCGCCAGTAGGCCGGATGCTCCGCGCCGCTGCGCGTGCGCCAGCGCCAGCCCTCGTAGCTCCAGAACGCGCGGCGCGTGTAGCCCGCGCTTGCCACGAAGCGCGCGAAGTCCTCGTTGGTGACCGGCGCGCGCGCGATGCGGAACGGCGCCATGGGCACCGGATGCGCCCACATCTCGTTGTCGAAGACGAATGGCTCGTCCTGCGGTGCGCCCAGCCAGTAGGTTCCGCCCGGAATCTCCACGTCCCCGGGCAGCGGCCCGACGCCGGCATCCGGCCCGGCGGCGCTCCCGGCCGTGCTACCCGCGGGGCTCCCAACGGCGCCATTGCCCGCACCCTCCGCGGCGAGCGGGGGCGGCCGGTACTCCAGCGTGTGGCGGGTGTAGGTGAACGCCTCGTCGTGCATGTCCTCGTGGTAGGTCGCCAGCAGCACCAGGTACGTCTCGCGCGGGCCGGGCGTCTGCTGCTGCAGGCGTTGCAGCAGGTCGCGCTGCACGCGCTCCCGGTAGGCCAGCGTCCCGGCGCGGTCGGGCAACGGGGCCTCCCAGCGGTCGTCATGGTCGATGACGAAGGAGTTGTAGCGCTCGTTGCCGTTCTCGATCAGCGGCGGGCGCTGCGGGTCCAGCTCGCGCAGCACGAAGGTCTCGTAGAAGTTGGCCACGTGGCCTACTTCCCAGAGCGGCGGATTGACGATGTCCAGGCGCGGGCCCAGCCACTGCTCGTCGCTGAGATCGTCCACCAGCGCCCGCGTGCGCGCGGCGGCGTCCTGCACCCGGCGGCTCAACTCGTGGGCAGGGAGCGCGAAGTGCGGATTCATGGGGGCGGCGCGCTCGGCAGTGACGGGCGGAGGAGGGGGCGTGTCGGTGCTTACCCAGTATAGCCGCCGCGGCGGGCGCGGCAAGGGCTGCCTACCGCGCGCGCTCGGTCAATCGTGCAGCGGCGTCCGTGGCCGGCCGCGGGGAGAATAGGCGGCCGCGGCGGAGAGGGCCGGCTGCCTGGGGCGGCCTTCAGTCGGCGGTGTGGACGATCAGCTCGCGGCGGTAGCGGTCGAACAGGGTGGACTTGGACATCATGCCCAGGAAGCGCCCGTCCTCGATCACCGGCAGCGACCAGGCGCCGCTGCTTTCGAACTTCTGGATCGCCG
>JBGOUY010000130.1:0-11493 GCA_041477795.1 bacterium | reverse complement strand
GTGCTGCTCAACGCCAAGCTGCCCATCGCCATCACGCACTCGCCCGGCCACATGTTCGTCTCGGACATCAGCGAACACGACCTGCGCTGGTTCAACGAAAGCGTACGCTGACCTGCCTGCCAGCGCGGGGAGCGTGCCCGGGCCGGGCCTGGACTTACGCCGCGGAATGGGCGCGGTCGTTATCCGGCGAGGGATCCGGCGCGGAGGAATCGATGCGTTCGTTGGGAAAGTCCTGCAGCAGCTCTTCCAGATCGTAGTAAGTGCGCGTTTCCGGATGGAACACGTGCACGAGCAGCACGTCGTAGTCCATCAGCACCCAGCTCCCTTCCGCATACCCTTCGGTGGAAAGGGCGCGGTAGCCTGCCTTGCGCATGGCCTCTTCGATGCGGTCCGTGATTCCGCGCACGTGGGCCTGGGAGCGGCCGCTGCAGATGAGCACGAAGTCGGTGAGGGTGGAGCGCTGATCCATGTCGAACAGCAGCATGTCTTCCGCCTTGGTTTCCCGGGCTGCCGTGATGACCAGCTCGACTCTTTCGCGATCCTCCATGCGTGCTCGGTGGGAAGTGACCTGGGACGGCCCGCGGGGCCGGTTGCCGGCAAACTTCAGTATGCCTGATGCACGGCGGGGAGCGCAACGCGTTCGCGCGGCCAGCCCGGGCCGTGGCGCAACCTTGCCAGCTTCCGCGGGAGGGGGTTAAGATGCACGGTGGCGTTGCTCCATGGGGCGCGCCCGCTTTCTTCCACGATCGGGGCCCGCGGGACCCCGGAGGCTGCGGCCATGTTCGGCATGGGCTGGCAGGAAATCTTGTTGATCATGGTGATCGCCGTGCTGGTGATCGGCCCCGACCAGTTGCCCCAGGTCGCGCGCACGGTCGGCAAGATGATCGCGCAGTTTCGCCGCATCACCAACGATCTGCGCGACTCCCTCAACAAGGAGTTCGCCAATCGCGAGGACTTCAAGGAATTCAAGGAGTTCCACCAGTCCATCGATGCGGAGTTCCACACCATCAGCACCGCGGCACAGACCTTCGTGGAAAAGGAAGTGGCCAAGCAGGAAGACGAACTGAAGAAGCTGGAGAAGGAAGTGAAAGCGGCGACGGTACCCCCCTCGCCGGGCGAGCCCCAGGCGGCCTGGGCCAGCACCGTGGGAGACTTGCCCACGGATAAGGTGGCGTCGGCGCAGCCCGGCGACCAAGCGGAGGCCGGTACCAACGGGCGCCAAGAGACCGCAGCGGTCGGCGGCAACGGCTCCGGCAAGGACGCCAGTGACCCGGCCGGTAAGGGTGGCAGCCCCCGCAAGGAATCCGCCTGATCTGCCGTCCCCCCTCAGCGGTATCCCACCCCATGCAGCGCGAACGCGAAAAGCAGCTGGCTGCCGAGGCGTGTGTGGACCTCGTCGAGCCGGGCATGGTGCTCGGCATCGGCACGGGCAGCACGGCCGCTTATGCCGTGCGCAAGCTGGGCGAGCGCGTGCGCCAGGGCCTGCGCGTGCGCGGCCTGCCCACCTCGGAGGCCACGCGCCGGCTGGCCGAGGCCGAGGGCATTCCGCTCGTCACCTTCGCCGAAGTGACCGCGCTGGACCTGACGCTGGACGGCGCCGATGAGTTCGATCCCCAGCTCAACCTGATCAAGGGAGGCGGCGGCGCCCTGTTCCGCGAGAAGATCGTGGCGGCGGCCTCACGCCGGCTGGTGATCTTCGCGGACAGCTCCAAGCGCGTGCCGCAGCTCGGGCGCTTTCCGCTGCCGGTGGAGGTCAATCCCTTCGGCTGGCAGGCCGCGGCCGCGCGCATCGAAGCCCTGGGGGCGCGCCTCAAGCTGCGCGGCGGGGCCGAGCAGCCTTTCCTGACGGACAATCACGGCTATGTGCTCGACTGCGCCTTCGCTGCCATCGCCGATCCGGCGGGGCTGGAGCAGCGCCTGCGCGCCATCACGGGCGTCATGGTAACCGGGCTGTTCGTGGGTATGGCCGAGGCGGTGATCATCGCCAGCGGAGAGCGCGTGGAAACCCTGCGCCCTGCCTGAGCCGGCCCGGCCCCCCAATCCAGTCCGCCGGACGTTCCGGCGCCCCCTCAGATCAGGATCTGCACCCGCTCCATGAAGGATGGCGGCAGCTTGGCGCGCAGCACGCGCTTAATGGTGCCGCGGTCGTAGCGCATGGAGAAGTGCTTGAGCACGATGTGCTCGTTGCGCAGCACGTCCGGTCGCTCCCGCAGGAATTGCACCAGGTCGTCCACGTGGGTGTGACCGCGGCGCCGCGCCAGTTCCTGCTCCCCGTCCATCAGGAAGGTCACCTCCAGGAACAGCACCCGCGATTCGCCCACGTGCGGCTCGCGGTAAAGCGTCTCGATGGTGCTGTCGCCGATGAACGTGAGGCGCGGCAACCAGAGCTCCTCCTCGAAGGCCACGCCCTCCTTGCGCAGGCGGGCCAGCTCCGGCCCGGGCAGGCCCTGGAACTGCGCCTTGAGCTTCTTGCGCACGTCGAAGAGCGTGTAACCGAGGGAGGGCGCCGTGTGCCGCACCGCGAAGGTGCGGGCGGCGAGCTGGCGGTGCAGCCACACGACTTCTCCCGGCTCCAGCCCGCGCAGGCGCGGCAGATCCAGGTGCTGGCTGTGCGTCGCCTCCAGTCGGTTCCAGGCCGCCGCGAGGTTGCGGAAGCCCTCCAGCGAGCGTTGCGGGACGTAGTAGCTGGCCGGCTCCATGCCCATCAGGCGCCGCAGGGAGTCGTGCCGGTACAGGCAGCGCGTGTGATCCCCGTGGGCGTGGGTCACGAACACGTGCTCCAGCGGCACCGCCTCCAGCAGGCAGTCGCCCATGTCGAACGCGCAGTTCAACTCCGGCACCAGCGCGTAAGTGGACAGAGCCGAAATGGAGAAGGCGACGACCGTGTCCTGCGCAAACTTCAGCGTGATGGGCAGACCGGGGTTGTGATGCTTGGGGGGCATGGGGCGGGCGGATGGAGCGCAGCAGGTGCCGCAGCAGCAATGAGAGCGGCCGCGATCGGGAGGGCGATCCTAGCATCGCAGCCCAGGCGGCGCAATTGCGGCCGGCGGGAGATCCGCCGCGCCAATGCGGCGGGTCCGTCCGCCGGCTCCCGTGCAGCGGAATCCCCCTTGCCCTGGCCGGGTTACGCCGGAGGAGCCACGCTGCGCGGATCGGGACGATGCGGGACGGCTGGGTGCGCCGGGCGGGGAGGATGGGGCCAGGCAATCCGGGCCCCGCGCCTAAGGGAACTAACGCTCGATGACGGACTCGTAGGCCGAGCCCAGATGGCTGCCGACGATAGGCCGGTACCCCTGCCGCTGCGGAGGAAGTTCTTTGATCAGTCCACCCTGCTCCTTGAAGTGCCGGATGGCCTGCTGGATTTCCTCGTGCGAGATGTCGGGTCGCTTTTCCTTCCGTTGCAGCTTGCTGACCAAGATGCGTTTGGATGTTTTCATGATCGCGGTGTCTAGAGACGAAATAGAGACCGAATCCAGGATTCGATGAGTTGCCTCTAATATACGCTAAATTGATGCGCATATCAAGTCTAGTGAACACAATTATACCAATTTGGCACAAATAAGGCCAGCGAAAAAGCGCGGGTAAGACGAGAACGGGTGCGGCGAAGGGGGCGGGGATCTACCAGCCCAGGCCCGCGGCGGGCCCCGCCTGGGGGCCGTTCCGGCAACGCCGAACCTCCCCGGGGCCCGGGGGTCAGACCGTGCGCGAGAAGCGCACCGGCGCGCCGCTGCGCGTGCGGTTGTCGAACAGCACGGCCACGTTGCGCAGGAAGAACTGGCCGGATTCGGTCACCGTGAGCCGGTCGGGCTCCAGGCGCACCAACCCGTCGTCCTGCAGGGGCGCCAGGACTGCCAGCTCGGCGGCGAAGTGCCGGCGCGGATCCACGCCGAAGCGCCGCTCCAGTGCCGGGAAATCCACCACGCCCTGGCAGAACAGCCCGGCCACCACCGCCTGGCGCAGGCGATCCTCGCTGTCCAGCAGCAGGCCGCGCACGATCGGCAGGCGCCCACTCTCCACGACGCGCTGGTACTGCACCAGCTTCTTCTCATTCTGCCAGTAGCGGCCGTTGAATTCGCTGATCCCACTCACACCGAAGGCGAGCAGGTCCGTGCCGGCCTGCGTGGTGTAGCCCATGAAGTTGCGGCGCATGCTGCCGGCCCGGTAGGCTCGCGCCAGCTCGTCGTCCTCCCGCGCGAAGTGGTCCAGCCCGATGGCCTGGTAGCCCTGGCCGGTAAGCAGCTCGCGGGCGGTGAGGAAGATCGCCAGCTTCTCGTCCGCATCCGGCAGCGCCTTGGCGTCCATCTTGCGCTGATGGGGAAAGGCCTGCGGCAGATACGCGAAGTTGTAGAGTGCCAGGCGGTCCGGCGCCAGGCTCAGCACCCGCTCCACCGTGCGCTGGAAGCGCTCGCGCGTCTGGTGCGGCAGGCCGTAGATGAGGTCGAAGTTGAGGCCGCGGATGCCTTCCGCCCGCGCGGCCGCCACCAGTTGCTGCACGTGGGCGTAGGGCTCGATGCGGTTCACGCCGGCCTGCACCTGATCGTCGAAGTCCTGGATGCCCAGGCTGAGCCGGTTGAAGCCCAGTGCGCGCAGGTGCTTGAGCTCCACGGGCGTCAGGTGGCGCGGATCGGCCTCGATGCTCATCTCCAGGCCGTCCTCGAAGCGGAACACGGCGCGCGCCTTGGCCACCAGACGCTCCATGGCGGCCGGGCTGATGAAGTTGGGCGTGCCGCCGCCCAGGTGGTACTGGCGCACGGTGCGGCCGGGACCCAGGCGCTCGGCCACCAGCTCCATCTCGCGATGCACGGCGGCCAGGTAGCGCTCGGCCGGCTCCTGGTGCGGCGTGATGACCACGAAGCAGCCGCAGTAGTGGCAGCGGCTCTGGCAGAACGGGATGTGCGTGTACAGCGAAAGCGACGCATCGCCGTCCGGGCGCGGCGCGGCCAGCCAGCCGGCCACGGTCTCTCCATCCACCGCGCCCCAGTACGGGATGGGCGGATAGGACGTGTAGCGCGGCGCGGCGCTGTCGTACTTGGCCAGCAGCGGCTGCAGCCGCTCGGCCAAGGTGCCGCCGACGGGGGCCGCAGCGGCTTCCTGTTCCATTTCCATGGCGGACATGCGATCGCGCTCCGTATGCTGCCTGCGGATGGGGCGGCATACCTCCTCACCCGCTCCATCCTAACAGCGGCTCGCGCGCCGAAACATGACGAATGTCAATTTCCGCGCCATCGGCGGGCATTCCGCAGCGGGTTGAAACGCGTCCGCCGTTGCGGCAGATTGGAGGGGTGAACGTCGCAGCTCCCCCCGCGTCCGGTCGAACCACGATGCCGCTCAGTCGTCTGGTGCTGTTCGATATCGACGGCACGCTGCTGTCCACCAATGGCCGTGGCGTGCGCGCCATGATGGTGGCCTATGCCGCCATCTGGGGCCGCGACCCCTCCCAGGTCGAGTACCGCATGAGCGGCAAGACCGAGCTGGCGATCTGCCACGAGCTGCTGGGGCTGCTTGGCTTCACGCGGGCGGAGGTGGAGCATGGCTTGCCGCGCTTCTGGAGCCTCTATCCGCAGGAGCTCCGCCGGCACATCAGCCCAGAGACGACCACGGTGCACCCCGGCATCCGCGAGTTGGTGCAGACCCTCGCAGCGCGGGAGGACGTGGTGCTGGGTCTGCTGACGGGCAACTGCGAGGCCGCCGCCAAGGTGAAGCTGGAGGTGGCCGGGCTGGACGGCTTCGCGATCGGCATCTACGGTGAGCAGCACGAGGAGCGCGCCGCGCTGGGGCCCCTGGCCGTCGCCACCGCGCGAGAACGCTGCGGGCAGGAGTTCCGCGGCAAGTCCATCGTCATCATCGGCGACACGCCCAACGACATCCGCTGCGGCCGGGCCGTGGGGGCGCGCACCATTGCCGTGGGCACCGGCCGCGTGCCGCTGGAGCAGCTGGCCGAGCACGCGCCGGACTTCCTGTTCCGCGACCTGGCAGACCGCGCTGCCGTGCTGGCCGCCATCCAGGCGCCGCTGGACTGAGCGCTTCCGCCGCTGCCGCCCCCTCCACCACTCCGGCGCTCCCCATGCCCGGCACCCCCCCTGCGACCCTGCGCCTGAACGTGTGCGTCGTCCTCACCGATGCCGGGCGTGGGCGCGTGCTGGTGTTCCGCCGCGTGGACAGCACGCTGGGCCAGTACCGCTGGCAGTTCCCCCAGGGCGGGCTGCAGGCGGGCGAGACCCCCGCGCAGGCCCTGCGGCGCGAGCTGCGCGAAGAGATCGGCACAGACGCCGTCGAGGTGCTGGCGCGCCTGCCCGAGCCCATCGCCTACCGCTACCCGCCGGACGTGCGGAAGAAGCTGCGACGCACGGACCCCGCGAAGGGGCGCTTCTCCGGACAGGCGCAGACCTGGTTCCTGGCCCGGCTGAACGACGGCCCGGAGGCCATCCGCTTCGATCATCAGCCGCCCGAATTCGACGCCTTCGAGTGGGTGGCGCCGCAGGATGCGCTGGCACGGGTGGTGCCCTTCAAGCGCGACGCCTATCGGCAGGCCCTCACCGCCTTCGGGCTGCTGCCCGCCGGGCCGGCCTGAGCGCGGCGCTGCGAGCGGCCCGCTCGGTCCGCCTCTCGCAGATTCCGCCACTCCGACGTATCATGGGAAGAGAACGAGCAGGGAAGGGTGGGCCCCCCCCCACAAGGAAAACGCATGCTGAAGCGTTGGTTGATTCGGTTGGGTATTGCGGCGGTGCTGGTGTTCCTCGCCGCCTGGGGCATCGGCGAAGTGGTCTATCCCGGCGCCAATCCCGCCGAGCGCTACGCCGGCGTTCTGCTCTCGCCCGCCAGCGATTCCATGCTGCGCCGGGCCTGCTTCGACTGCCACAGCAACGAGACGCGGCACTACTGGTACCGCCACCTGCCCACGGCGGCCTTGCTGATGGCGATCGACATTTACAACGGACGCGAGGAGCTCAACTTCTCGCGCTGGCCGCAGATGGATCAGGACGCGCGCCGGCGGGCGATCCTGCGCTCCCTGCGCCAGATCCGGCGGAACAAGATGCCGGCCTGGCAATACCGCATCGTGCAGACGGGCGCGCGCCTGACCGCCGCGGAGCGTGCGCAACTGGAGCACGATGGCCTGCAGTCCTATGGAATCACGGAGAGCGACCTGACGCGCCCGCGCCGACGGGATTGAACGCGCGCGGGGCAGCCCTCCTGGCGCCGGGACTGGGACCGGTGCCGGAGCCCGCTCAGCCCGAAGGGCGCAGGTCGTAGCTGGGGAAGTAGGCGCCGTACAGCACGGCCGAGGCCGGCTCCGGCGGCGCTCCGGCGCGCGCCGGGTCCATGACGTCCAAGTAGCGCTGCAGCACCTCGCGGGTCTGCTGCGCATTGCGGCGGGCCTGGCTCACCTGGATGAGGCGCTCCAGGAACAGCTCGCGGAAGCCATCGCGCGCGGCAAGCCCCTGCTGCAACAGGTCCTCCGCCTGCGCCCAGTCCTGCGCATCGATGGCCAGGCGGCTCAGCCCCTCGATCATGAGCGGATTGCCCGGCTCCAGGGCCATGCCGGCCTGGAATGCCCGCTGGGCCGCCACCTTGTCCCCCTGCAGCAGGGACAGGTAGCCCGCGAGGTGGAAGAACGGGACGCGACGGAGCGAGCCCTCCAGGTAGGGCTTGATCAGCGCGAGACCCTCCTGCCAGCGCCCCAGCCGCAGCAGCGCGGCGCCGCGCAGGTAGACCGCCCGCCAACCCAGCAGGGGGTCTTCCAGCAGCGGCTCGCTGAGCGCCTCCACGGCCGCCCAATTGCGCTGCACGTAGGCGATGCGCAAGCGCGCGAAGCGCACCTGCGCGGGGGAGAAGGCGGGCGGCAAGCGATCCAGCACCTGGCTCGCCAGCGCCACGTTCCCCTGCAGCACGGCGCGCTCGCTGTACAAGAGCAGCGCCGGCGACAGCTCCGGCTGGCGCTGCAACAACGCATCCAGCAGGGGCGACGCGGCGTCGAGCCGCACCTCCGACAGCAGCCGCTCGATGCGCAGCAGCAGCAGGGAGGTTTGCTCCGGCTCCAGGCGTGCGGCGACGTCCAGGGCGGCATCGCCGGGCACCCCCTCGTCGAGCTGGTAGTGGGCCACCGCCTCCCAGTAGTGCGCCTCGGCATTCTGAGGGGCCAGCGCGGCAGCCTGCTGCGCCTCGCGCAGGGCGTCGCGCGGGACGCCGGCACGGGCGAGCCGCTCGGCCAGGCGGATGTGGGCGGGGGCGAAGTCCGGCTGATCCCGCAGCAGCGCCTGCAGCGCCGTCTGCGCGTCGGCGGCGCGCCCGGCATCGGCCAGCACATCCACGCGCAGCAGCCGCTCGGCAGGGGTCAGCGGCCCGGCGTGCTCCAGTCGCTCCAGGTCCGCCAGGGCCGCGCCCCACTCCCCGCGCTCGCGGTGCAGCCGCGCCTGTGCCTGCAGCAGGGCGCGCTCCTGCGGGTCGGCCTTGAGGCCCTGCCCGGTCAGGGCCAGTGCCGCCTGAGTCTGGCCGCGCGCCTGCAGGATCTGCACGTGCAGCAGCAGGCCATCGCGGTCGGCGGGCCGCAGCGCGCGGGCGGCCTCGATGGCGAGCGTGGCCTTCTCCAGCTCGCCGCCCTCATACAGCAGCCGCGCCCGCAGCAGCCGCGCGCCGAAGTGGCGGGGCTCGCGCCGCAGCGCCTCGTCCAGCGTGCGCAGGGCCTTGTCCCGCTCGCGCAGGCTCGCCTGCACCTGTGCATAGCGGACGTAGGCGGTGATGCCGTTGGGGTCCAGCCCGATGGCCTGGGCATAGGCCGCCAGGGCGCGCACGGGCTTGCCGGCCGCCTCGTACGCCTCCCCCAGCACGCGGTAGTTCACTCCGCGGAAGGGCTGCACCTGCACGGCCCGCAGCGCGTGGGCCACGGCATCGTCCCCGCGGCCCTGGCGCGTCTCGGCCATGGCCAGGCGACGCAATGCCACCTCGTCGCGCGGGTGCGCCTGTACGTATTGCGCAAGCTGCGCGGTCAGCTCGCTCAGCCGCTCCGGCGCGGACTGCCGTATCAGCGCCTCGTCAGGCAGGTTGGCCGAGCAGCCGGCCAGCGCGCCCGCCAGCAGCAGGAGCAGCAGCGCGTGGCGGATCATGGGCGGCGGCCGGCGAGCGGGATCAGGACTTCGGGGGAAGGCGCGCCCTCGTTGCCGTGCTGGTCCACGAAGCGCAGGACGTAGGCCTCCCCCGTGGCATCGGGCGGAAACTCGGCCTGCAGCGGCGGCACGATCCACTGCTGCTCCACCAGCGGTTGCCCGTTGAGCGGCAGCGCCGGCCAGGACTCCGGCGGCACGCGGCGGTACAGGTTGACGCGATAGTACAGCGCGCGCTCGTGAGGCTGGCCGTCTGTCCCGATCGCCTGCACGATGCGCTCGCGCGGGGTTTGCCAGGAGAACTGCACGGAGCGGGCGATTCCGGCCTCGCCACCCCCGGCCCAGCGCCAGGAAAGCGCCGGCACGGGCATCTCGTCGGCCCGCTCCACCTGCACCAGAGTCCCGGGCGGCCCCAGGCCCAGGCCGAAGCGCGTGCGCACCTGCAGGGAAACCCGGCCCGTCTGCGCGGCCAGCGATACTGTGTAGAACAGCACGGCGCCCTGCCGCAGCAGGCCCGGCGCTCGCAGCGGCAAGCGCTGGCGCACGGGGGCGGGTAGCGGACAGTCGAGACACAGGCGCGGCCGCGCCTGCAGCACCAGCTCGAAGCCAAGCAGACCGCCAAAGCGCTCCTGCTGGCTTGCATCGGGCATCTGCCAGGTCACCACCACGCTCTCTTCACGCTGCCAGGCGCGCACGCCCGTCGTGGGCGGCAGCACCTCGCTGACCGGCCGCGGCGCCGTCTTGAGGCCACAGGCCACGGTACCGCCCAGCGCCATGCCAAGCGCGCACAGCGGAACCAGCCAGAACGGCAGGCGCCCATGGCGCCCGATGCGGAACGGCACGCGGCAGGCCCTCCCCATGCGGCATGTACCCTCCCGCGGCGCGGCCCCCGCGGAGCCTGAACGCGCGCGGCTGCGGCCCACTCACATGTAGCAGATGGGCCGGGGCATGTCATGGCAGCCTGGTGGCCGCCCGTGGCGGCGCGTTGCAGGCGTCGCGGCGGAGCCGTGTCCGCCCGCGCCGCCGGTTGTGCCGCCGCGCGGCGTCCCTTACAATGGCACAGGCGCACCGCCACGGTGCGCGACCGGCGGCCCGCCCCCGCCCTCCCATCGGAGTCCGATGTCCGCCGATTGCCTCCACTGCACCGTGAGCGCAGGACACGCCCGCCTGACGCTGAACCGCCCCGATGCCCTCAATGCGCTCAATGGCGAGCTGGTGGGGCGTCTGGCCGCAACCTTCGCCACGCTGCGCGAGGACCCTCAGGTGCGCGTGGTGAGCCTGCGCGGAGCCGGGTCGTCCTTCTGCGCGGGGGCGGACCTCAAGGGGTTCCTGGGGATTCTGGACGATGCCGCGGCGCTGACCGCCTACATCCGCACCGTGCGGGACACCTTCACGCAGATCGAGACGTTTCCGCACCCGGTATTGGCGGTGGTGCACGGCTTCGTGCTGGCGGGGGGCCTGGAGCTGCTGCTGGCCTGCGACCTGGCCATCGCCGCCGAGAACGCGGTGCTGGGCGATCAGCACATCAACTTCGGCCTGCTGCCCGGCGGCGGGGCCTCGCAGCGGCTGCCGCGCGTGCTAGGCATGCGCAAGGCCAAGGAGCTGATGTACCTGGGCAGCCGTGTCAGCGGCGCCGAGGCGGAGCGGCTGGGCCTGGTGAACCGCGCGGTACCGGCGGCGCAACTGGAGGCGGCCGCGGAGGAGTGGGTGCGCACCTTGTGCGAGAAGTCCCCCACGGCGCTGCGTTCCATGAAAGAGCTGATCCATGGCTCCGACACCGTGCCCCTGCCCGCCGGCCTGGCGCTGGAGGAAGGGGTGTTCCTCAATTATGCCCGGCTGGGCGATCTCCGCGAGGGCCTGACGGCCTTCAAGGAGAAGCGCAAGCCACACTTCTGAGCGCTCCATGATGCGGCTTCGTCCATCCGGCGCAAGGCCCGGGCCGCGGGTCCTGCCGCGCCTGCTGCGCCTGCTGCGTGCGGTGCGGCTCGTGCTGCTGCCGCTGCTGCCGCTCCTGCTGGTCGCGTTGGGGCTCCCGGCGGAGGGTGGGGACGCCCCGCGCGCGGCCGCTGCCCCGCCCGCTGCCGCGCTGACGGTGCTGGCCGCGGGAGACCTGCGCGGGGAGATCAAGCCCTGCGGGTGCAGCCCGGAGGGGCAGATGGGGGGGTTGCCGCGCCGCCTGTCCTACCTGGCGCAGGCGCTGCAAGGCCCTGCACCGCGGCCGATCCTGGTGGACCTGGGCAATAACTTCCCTGAAGCGACCGACCAGGGGCGCTACAAGATCGATCTGATCCGCACGCTGCTGCAGCGCTTTCCGCCCGATGCGGAGCTGCCCGGCCCGGGCGAGCTGGCGCTGGGGCCCGAGGCGCTGCAGGGAGCGCCGCCCTATGTGGTGAGC
>JBGOUY010000266.1:0-6142 GCA_041477795.1 bacterium | reverse complement strand
CCCAACCCCTTCCCCGCTAGGCAGGGAAGGGGCCTGGTCGCCGCGAAATGGTTCGCAAACCCGCGCCCCTCCCTGCTTAGCGGGGAGGGGCCGGCCCGCGCGAGCGGGCCGGGGTGGGGTCCCAGCGAGGCGCTAGCGCCCGGCCGTGAAATTACCAAGAAACTTGTGGGACACCACACTAGGCGTTTTCCTTCACGTAGCGGGCGATCTGCTCGTGGGTGGCGATCCACACGCCGGGGAACGAGCGCATGTAGCGGATCAGCGCCTCCAGCATCTGGATGCGGGAGCGGTGGCCAATGACGTGGGGATGGGTGGCCAGCAGGAACAGGCCGCCTTCCTCCAGGGCTAGGTCGAACTCACTCTTCCAGATGCCCAGCACGGCCTCCGGCGGCGTGTGTGGCCGCAGGGCCGAGAGCCGGTCCATGCCGAAGTAGGGATAGTCGTCGCGGATCCATTCCACCGGCAACTCCACGACGCCGGTGGGCTTGCCCTTGTCCAGCAGCTCGTACGGATCGTCGTCGGCCATCAGCGAGGAATCGTAGAGCAGGCCCATCTCCCGGATGATGGCCAGCGTGGTGGGCGTGAAATCCCAGGACGCCGTGCGGATGCCCACGGGGCGCTTGCCGGTGATCTCCGTGAGCACGTCGGACGAGCGCAGGGTCAGGTCCCGCTCCGCCTGTGGCTCCAGGTTGCTGGTGCGCTCGTGGATCCAGCTGTGCAGGCCGATCTCGTGACCCTCGGCCACCACCCGGCGCTGTTCGTCAGGGTAGAGCTTGGCGATCACGGCGGGGACGAAGAAGCTCGCCGGCACGTCGTACTTGGCCAGCAGCTTCAGGATGCGCGGGATGGCCACCCGCGCCCCGTACTCGCCGGAGGCCAGGCCGGCCGGGGAACTGCCCCCGTCGCGCAGCACCCAGGACTCGTGGTCGGAATCGAAGGAGATCGACACCCCCACCCGGGCGCCGTCCTTCCAGCGCTTGGGCTTGAGGGATCGGCCGGCCCGCACCTGTTCCACGATGCGGCGCCAGCGGGACTCCTCCCACTGCCAGGAAGGATCGGGTCCGCTGCCTGCGCCGGCGCCCGGAATGGTGGAGGGAGGTGGAGAAGGCGGTGTCGTTTTCATGGCCAGTTCCTCCGCAAGTCTGAACCACAGGAAGTCGAGGGCGACCGCGCTCAACCTAGGAGATATCCGGGCCCGCGGTCAAATCGGGGTCCCGGCTCGCGGGCTCTTGTCGCGCCCGGAGGCGATCAGCCCTTCGTTGTACGATGCGCGCGGCCGTCGTAAAGGCACGCGCAGACACGGTCTAACCTGTACGTCGGGCGAACCGGCCATACCGAGAGGCAGTGCCGCTGATGCCATGGTGTGGACGCAACTCTTACCGTTGCGCGGTCCCTCCGCCTTTTGAAATTTGCCCCCGCAACGCTAAGCGACGCCACCCCGAGGGAATCAGCCGCGCAAGGTTGAGTTCGGCGGGCCGCGTTCGAAGCGGGCTCATCCCAGCGCCTCGATGGCGAGATCCACCCGGCGCCTGGCGGCCTCCTCGGAACCCTCGGACACGTTGAGGACATAGTGCATCAGCAGGTCCGGCAACGGCACCGGCTCCAGCGTCACCTGCTCGCTGGCCCGCCCCATGCGATAGACGGTGCCGTGCCGCCGCGAATAGCCACGCACGGAGAAGAGACTCTTGCGGCGCTCCATCCAGCCCACCAAGACGGAGGCAGCGATGCGGGGCACCCCAGGTCGGCCTCTGGGGCCGTTGCGCTGCCGCTGTTGAGGCGGGGCGCCATCTCGTCGAACTGGAAGCAGTGCCAGCGCTCCTCCCCACCGGGGAATACCGGCACCACTGCATAACACACCCGGTGCTCGCGATAGGCCCGCACCACGAGTTCGTCCGAGGCGTATCCGGTGCGCGCGTAGCCAGCCACGCCCTCGCCGAGGATTCGGGTGCATTGCTCCTTCAGGTGATCCGGACTGTAGCCATCGGGATTGGAGTCGGCCAGCGGCGGGATACCCGCCGTGGGATCGAACCGGAGCAACGCCGTGTCATCCGCCTCCAGCGCAGCCAGCGGGGATGCGGCGGCATGGCAGCGGACCCCTCCTCCCGCCAGCTCCAGCACGTCCCCAGGATTGACGATCTGCGTGGACAGCGCCGGATCCGGCCGGGCCAGTGCCGGAGTATGGCCCTGTCCCCGCCGTGAAGGGAGACCCGGTGACGCCGTTCAGCCCCCGCGGGCGGACGTCCATAGCTTGGGCCAGCCAAGGTGCTGTGCCCTCGATACGGAAGGCGATCGCTCCGTGCTTGGCTCGGCCAGCCTCAACGGCGCGCGACCGGGTACACTGGCTGCGGTTTTCGGGGAACGGCTGGTGCCGAGGGCGGGACTCGACCTTCGCTGGACGATAACACCTGTAGTTACAGGAGGTTATCAATTCGATCAATCACCTGCGTGCTACGGTCTGTGCAACGGTATAGCACGGTATGCCCCGGTATCACACAGCGTTGTGTGACGGGGTGTGTGACAACGGTGTGGCCATCGCATTCGGCTTGCCGTGCGGCGCCAAATCCAGTGCCGGAGTCTGGAACGGACAACCACGCATTCGTGATGCGCAGGTCTTGCTTCAAATCTGCCCCTGGGCTCTGGAATATCAATGGTGGCGCGCGCCACGCGCGGTCGGTGGGGTGGGTCGGTGACGGAGACGAGGGCGTTGGTGGGCGCATGGCCGAGCGCAGCGTAACAGCAGATGCCGCTCCACGCCGCGAAGCCTCGGTTTGAGCGGCCCCACAAGAAGTGGGGGATACCGGTACGTGCGAACCTGCAGGAGTGCCGTTGGAGCACCTGGCTGGCGCCACGCGCCGACAGGCGAACGCTATTCGATGGTGGAACCGACCAGGTAGAACCCCACCACGAGGAACGCGACGGCTCCCCCTGGCGCCAGGCTCATCAGCGGGCTGAGCGCCAGGTACGCATACCCCGTGCGCACCATACTGCCCCAGTCAGGCGTGGGCGGGGCGATGCCCAGGCCGAGAAAGCTGAGGCTTGCCGAGGTGAAAATGGCGGCAGACACGCTGACCGCGAACTGCGCGAAGACCACCCGCATGATGTTTGGCCAGACATGCCTGGCGAGCACCCGCCACGGCGAGCTCCCGAGGGCTTCGGCGGCCTCGATGAAAGGCAGCTCCCGGATATTCAGCACCTGTCCCCGCACCAGCCTCGCCATCCCCGGCCACGAGACGAGCCCCAGCACGATCACCAGATTCAGGAGCGTCGGCCCGATCATGGCCGTGATGATAAGTGCCAGCACGAGCCCGGGCAAGGCGATGAAGAGGTCGATCACCTGCACGCTGATGACGTCAATCCGACCGCGGAAGTAACCGGCAATGAGCCCGACTGGCACCCCGCCCAGCACCGAGAAGGCCGCCGCCCCCAGCCCGATGATGAGGGAGGTGCGCGTCCCGTAGATGAGCCTGCTCAGGACATCGCGGCCCAGCTCGTCGGTACCGAGCCAGTGGGCGGCTGTTGGAACCGCCAGCGTATCCAGACTCGACTGCATGGGGCTGTGAGGGGCCAGAGCCGGGGCGAAAATGGCGACCAGGCACGCCAGGGAGATGATGACGATGCCGATCAGAAGACGGAAACTGAACCCCATGGCCACTATCTGGGCGAATGCATGGCACGCGGTACTCGCATGCGCGATGGCCAGCCAGAGCCCGTCTTGCAGCCGAAGCGCTCCCCTGCGGGCCTGAGGGTCCAGCCATGCCAGCGCGCTGCGCCCTGGATCATACCGATCCCTCCAGTCGGATCTGGGGATTCACGAACACGTACACGACGTCAGTGACCAGATTGATCAGCATGACTCCGGCGATAATGAGCATACCCAACGCCAGCATGACGGGGAAATCGTGCGTGAGGATCGAGGTCACCAGCAATCTGCCGACCCCGGGAATCGAAAACACCGTTTCGGTCACGACCGCCCCCCCGATCAGGCGGCCCATCGACACGCCAATGAGGGTGACCACCGGCAGAATGGCATTGGGCAACGCGTGCCGGAAGGCCACCTTCCATTCGGGCAAGCCCTTGGCCCGGGCGACAGAGATATACGGCCGCCGCAGCACGTCCCGATACTCCGCCCGGTAGACCAGGCTGTAGGAGCCGAAGTAGAAGGCCGAGAGCGTAGCCACGGGCATGATCAGGTGCACGATGTGGATGAGGGCGCCATCCGACCAGGGCACCCAGCCCGTGGAGGGCAGCCAGCCCAATTTGACGGAAAACACAAAGATCAGGGAAATGCCCAGCATGAAGTTGGGCACGGTGATGCCGGCAACGCTGAGCCCGACGAAGACCGGTGCCAGCGCCCGCTGCGCCACCCGCAACGTGTTGAGCAGCGTCGCTCCGAGCGCGGCGATGACGATCGCCAGAAATCCGATTTCCAGGGACGCGGGGAGCCGGGGCAGCACGGCGTCCTCCACGCGCTGCTGCGTGGTGAAGGAGCGACCCAGGTTCCCACGCAGCGCGTTCCCGACCCAGGTCAGATACTGCACCAGGACGGGCCGGTCGAATCCGTATTCGCGATTGATCTCTTCGATGCCTTGCTTGCTCGCATCCTCCCCGAGCATCATCGTCGCCGGAGTCCCCAACAGCCAGAACACGCTCACGTACAGGATCAACGTGATCAGGACCATGTTGGGCAGGACCAACAGGGACCTTCTTACGATGAGCGCGATCATGCCATGGCCCCAGGCTTCGGATTGCCCCCAACGCGGTGCTTGGCAAGCGGCGCGGGAGAAAGCGCCGCACGCTCAGCGGGACAACCGTCTACCCCCGCCGGCCACCTGGCAGCGCCGGGCAGCCAGCAGGGAACTGACGAGCTACCTCATGAATGTCGCGCACGCCGACTCGTATTGGAAGTCCCCGGCCTGGCGCCTGGCCTGCACCCTTCAGCCGGTGCGTCTTCCTTACGGGCCCGACTTCCAGAGCTCGCGATAGCGCGGAATCTGGTCGGGAATCCACACGAAGCCGTGCACCACATCGCGGGCCCCCGCGTACTCCTCGGAGAAGAACAAGGGCAGCACTGGCAGATCCTTCGCCAGGAGCTCCTGGAACTGGTCGTAGAGGGCGACGCGCTCCTTGCGATTCGTCATCACCCGCGCCTTGTCGAGCAGGGCATCCGCGGCCGCGCTGTGGTAGCGGCTCGTGTTGGCCGGCCCCTGGCTGTGGAAGAGCAGGAAGAACAGCCCGTCCGGGTCGGGGCGTTGCGTCCAGCGCGTGGGCACGAAGTTGATCAGCCCCTTGAAGACACGGGCGTAGAAGTCGCCTTCCGCCACCGGCTCCAGCTTCACCCGGATGCCGACCGCCCCGAGCTGCTCCTGCACCAGTTGGCACAGTTGCTCATAGACCACGGCTGACGGCATGACCAGGGTTAGATCGATTCCGGAGGGGTAGCCGGCTTCGACGAGCTTCTTCTTGGCCAGCTCCGGATTGTATGCGGGGATCTTGACCTTCGGATCGAACCACCACAGGCCAGGCGGGGTCGGGCTTTCGGCCACCGTGCCTTTGCCGCTCATCAGGATCTCCACCATCTTCTTGCGGTCGATCGCATAGGCGATCGCCTCCCGCAGGGCGGGATTGTTGAACGGCGGCTCGTCCCAGTGCCAGTGCAGGCTGAACCAACGGCCCACCTTGATCGGATAGAGCTTGATGTTGGGCGTTTTCTCCAGTTGCAGCACGTCGCGCGGCGTGAGCGTATCGACGATATCCACCTCTTTGGTGGTCAGTCGCTGCACCCCGACCACGGAATTGGCAATGTCGTTCAACACGATCTTGTCCAGGTAGGGCAGGCCCTTCTCCCAGTAGTCCGGGTTCTTTACCACCGTGAGATGGCTGCCGCGCACCCACTCCACGAATTTGAAGGGTCCCGTGCCGACCGGGTGGCTGCCAAAGTCCGCGCCCCATTTCTGGACGGCTGCCGGCGACACCATGTATCCTTCACGCTGCCCCAGACTGCCCAACAGTCCGGGGAACGGCTTGGACAACCGAATGGTCACGGTGTTTTGGTTCACCACGTCCACCGACGTGATGACCGAGCTCAAACCCGACAGCTGCGGCGAACGAATCGCCTTGTCCATCCGGCGATCCAGGTTCCATT
>JBGOUY010000019.1:0-27637 GCA_041477795.1 bacterium | reverse complement strand
CTGCTGAACCGCATCCGCAATGCCGGGGCGATCTTTCTGGGGCCGCACACGCCCGAGCCCCCGCGGAAGG
This sequence comes from bacterium, assembly GCA_041477795.1. Classification (GTDB taxonomy): domain Bacteria; phylum SAR324; class SAR324; order SAR324; family JACQKK01; genus DATFMP01. Next base: position 27,567 of record JBGOUY010000019.1, on the reverse strand, counting down.
ACGCCGCGATGATGTCCGCGCGCGGCAGCTCCGGAATCAGCCGCTCCAGCCGCTCCGCCACGGCGCGGGCCTGCGCGGCGTCGGTGGTCAGCAGCAGCGCTCGCGCGTCCGGGTCGTGCTCGGCCTGGGAGAGCAGGTCGCGCACCAGGAACTCCACCGGCACCGGCTGATCGCAGAGGATCAGGATCTCGCTGGGCCCGGCGATGGAATCGATGCCCACGTCGCCCATCACCTGGCGCTTGGCCTCGGCCACGTAGGCGTTGCCAGGGCCGGTGATCTTGTCCACCGCGGGGATCGTCTCCGTGCCGTTGGCCAGCGCGGCGATGGCCTGCGCGCCGCCCACGGCATAGACCTCATCCAGGCCCAGCAGGGCGCAGCAGGCCAGGATGTCGCGGTGCGGCAGGCCGTCGCTGCCCGGCGGCGAGACCACCACGATGCGGGGCACGCCGGCGAGCTGCGCCGGGATGGCGTTCATGAGCAGCGACGAGGGATAGACCGCCCGTCCGCCCGGGATGTACACGCCCACCCGGTCGATGGCCGTGACCTTCCAGCCCAGCACGGTGCCGTCCTCGAAGAACTCGAAGCGGCTTTCCTCCTGCTGGCGGCGGTGGAAGCGCTCGATGTTCTCGATGGCCTGGATCCACACGTCCTTGATGGCGGGATCCAGATAGGCCACCGCCTCCTCGATCGCGACTTGGGAGACGCGCAGGGACTCCGGGCGCACGCCGTCGAAGCGCTGCGTGTACTCCAGCACGGCCGCATCGCCCTCCACGGCGACGCGCGCCAGGATCTCCGCCACCAGCGCCTGCACCTCCGGGGCGCGCATCGGCAACGCCGCCAGGTGCTCCTGGTAGGCCTGCGGGGAATCGAAGATGGGGACTTTGACCATGGCGGACGGCTCGGCTGCGCGCTCCCTATTGCTTGGGCGCCGGCGTGGCCTCTCCCTGGCCGCGGGGGAAGAGCCGGTTGATGAAGGCCACGCGCCGCGAGGCGTCGGCGGCGTAGGGCGTCTTGTCGTTGATGAGCTGCGCGTAGAACTCCCGCGCCAACTTCAGGTCGCCCGTCTCCTCCAGCGAGCGCGCCAGCATCCAGCGCGCGGGCGTGGCCAGCTCGTGCTTGGGCGCCTTGTCCACCAGCTCGAACAGGGCGATCAGCGCGTGGTCGTAGCGGCGCAGCAGGAAGAACGCCTGCCCGCGCCGGTAGAGCGCCTCGAAGCCCCGGTCATCCTTGGGATAGGTCTTGCGCCACTTGTCGAACCCGTCCGCGGCGATGTCGAACTCGCCGCTGATCAGGTGGTAGTACGCCTCGCGGAAGTCCTTGTCGGCCTCGCTCTTGGCGGGCAGGCGCGAGATGGGGGAGCGCAGCAGCTTTTCCAGCTCCCCCACCTGCAGGCGCATCTTGTCCAGGTCGTTGTCCGTCTCCAGCTTGGCCTTGGTCATCCTGGCCAGCTCGGTCTCCACGGTGTGGCCGAGCTTGCGCTGGTCGGCCAGGCTGCGCTCCAGGCTCTCGGTGAGGGCCTTTTGCTCGTTCTCCATGCGCTGGGTGCGTTGGTCGACGAGGTCCATGCGCCCCAGGGCCGCCCGGACGTCCCTGCGCAGTTGCTCCAGCTCCGCCTTTTGCTCGCGCAGGGTCGTGCCCATGTCGGTCTCCAGCGCCCGCAGGCGCTGGTCCTGCACGCGGTCGGTCTCCTCCACCTTCTGCACGTCGGAGCTCTTGGCGCAGGCGCTCAGCGCCAGCAGGGCGCCCGCCAGCAGGGCCAGAGCCGCTCCCAGGGGGCCGGCCACCCCGCCGCTCGGGCGACGCGCTCTGCGGCCGCGGCATGCCGGGCCGATGGCAGAATTCCCACGCATGAGAGGAATCTCGAAAGAAATCAGTCTATCGGACGAGTCGCCGTGCTGTCCAGGAAGGGCTGTTCTCCTCGAATCCCGGGCCGGAGTCGGTGAGGCGCCGCAGGTTCGAGCCGTCCGTGGAGACGATGTACAGCTTGTACTCGCCGGTGCGGTTCGAGGCGAACACGAGCTGGCGGCCGTCCGGCGACCATTCGGCCTGCTCGGAGGTGAAGCGGCCGTGGGTCACCTCGCGCACGTTCTCGCCGTACGGGTCCATGATGTGGATCTGGTCGACGTCGTTCACGCGCTTGGTGAAGAGGATCGAGCGAGCGTCCGGGCTCCAGCGCGGATCGGCGTTGTACACGCCGTCGAACGTGAGGCGGATGTCCTCCCGCGTGTCCATGTCCATCAGGTAGATCTGGGGCGATCCGGAGCGGTCGGAGACGAATATGAGCTGCTTGCCGTCGGGCGACCAGTTCGCCTGCGTCTCGATGCCATCGCGCGAGGTGACCTGGTAGTGCACCTTCTTGCGCAAGTCGAACAGGAACAGGTCCGCGTTCTGGTTCACGCTCATGGTCACGATGACCTGGGTGCCGTCCGGCGAGAAGGTACCGCCGGAATTGAGGCTGCCCGGCTCGGTGAGGTAGTAGCTCCCGATGGCGTTGGGATCGTTGGGCGAAAGGTTCTGGAAGTACACCTGGCTGCCGCGGTCGCCCAGCACCGTGTAGACCATGCCCGCGCCCTGCTTGTTGATGCGTGGCAGGATGTTGATGTCGCGATTGTGGGAGAGCAGGCGCAGGCGCTGTCCGTGCGTGGTCGTGGCCACCACCACCTTGGCGTAGCCCGGCTGCTTGAGCACGAAGGCGAGCGTGCTGCCCAGCAGCCCCGTCTGGCCGGTGATGCGCCCGGTCAGCCGGTTCACCACGTCCATGATCCATTCCTCGCCGGCCGTGCCGTCGAGCGGAATCACGTCCTGGAACAGCACCAGGCGCTCCGGCCCGGCATCGTAGAGGCGCGCGACGGCCTTGCCCTGTTCCAGCGTCAGGGCCAGGCGCATGTCGATGCGCCCCGGCGTGCCGTTGATATGGCAGAATTGCGTCGTGCCGCCGGCCAGGTTGAACACGCCGCTCCAGCACAGGTTCTTTTCCACCAGCGGCGCCAGCGGCGGGTAGCCCGGCGCGACGGCCAGCGCCCCGTCCACGTCCAGGCTGAGGATGAGCTTGGAGAAGCCCAGCCCTTCGATCAGGATGTCCTGGGCCGGGTCGGAGCGCTCGGGCTCGGCGACGCTGGCCTGCGCCGTGGGCTGGGCGGCGGCCGGCCGTGCCGGCGCCAGGGCCACGAGCGCCAGCACCGCCAGCGCCGGCAGCGCTGCCAGGGCGCCGGCCCAGGGCGCGGCCGCACGGGCGCCACGACCGGCAGCATGGCGGGCGCCGGAGAGGTCGGGTCGGGGGCGCGCCGGGCGCCGTCGCAGCCAGATCGGGGGCATCCAGGCCTTCACGGGGAGCAGGTGAAATTCAGCGTCAGCGTGTCGCCGTCGCCCTCGATGCCTTGCGGAACGGGTGGAATGCGGGCCTTGTTGAACGCACCCAGGCACACCAGCCGGTCGAAGCGCTCGTTCCCGCTGGATTCCAGCAGTTCCGCGCTGCGCACGGAGCCGTCGCGGTTCAGCACCACCCGCACGCGGGCGCGCAGCGAGGGATCGAATCCGCCAGGGAAGGTGTACCGCTCCTTCACGGCCTCGCGCACGCGATTGGCGTACAGGCGCAAGGAAAGCACGTTCCGTTCCGCGCCGGGCTGGGGTTCCTGGGTGGGCCGGGCCGCGCTGCGGGCCGGGGTCGCCTCCACCTCCAGGTTGAGCTGGCGCACCTTGCTGCGCAGCTGCTCCATGGCGCTGGGTGGCACGGGCTCATTGTCCGGGAGCGGCGTGGCGGCGGGCCGCGAGGCCGGCCGGCGCGTCGGCACCTGGCTTGCCGTGGGGGGCGCCGGCTCGGGCAGGCTCGGCAGCGCGGGCGGCGCGCTGTTGAGCGTCGCTGCGGGCGGCAGCGGCCCGGGCGCGCTCGGCGCCTTGGGCTGCGGCGGCGTCAAGGAGGGCGCGCGGGGCGGGGGCAGCGCGTCCGGCGCGCGGGGCGCCTTGGGGAAGGTCTCCACGTCCGGCACGTCCGCCTGATCGGGCTCCGGCAGCGGCGGCTTGTCCACGTTCAGCGAGGGGCTTTCCAGCTTCAGGGCGCTGATGGCCTGGGTGGACAGGGTCAGTTCGCGGGCCTGCGGGCGCGCCGGCGCCTCCAGGATGCGCACGGTATAGATCTGCACCGGCTCCGCCGGCCCGCCGCCCGGCAGGGTCATGAACAGGGCCAGCAACAGCACATGGAACAGCAGGGATGCCAGCAGCGCGCGTTGGAAGACCCACGCTTCGCGTGTCAATTCCCCTCCCGCTCGATCATGAGGCCCACGTCAACCACGCCCAGGCGGCGCAACTGCGCCATCACCTGGATCACGGTGCCGTAGCGCAGGCGCCGGTCGGCACGCAGGAAGGCGGCCGCCCCGGGATTGGCGGCCTTCCACGTGTGCACCGCCTGATCGAAGCGCTGCACCGTGTCTCTGTCTCGGATCGGCCCCAGCACCTTCTGGTTAACCGCCAGCGTGCCCAGGTGGTCCACGCTGATGATCAGCGTCTGATCCGTGCGCGTGCCGGGGGAAAGCGTGGCGCGGGGGAGCTGTACGTCCAGCGTGTGGGTGATAATCGGCGCGGTGATCATGAAGATCACCAGCAGCACGAGCAGCACGTCCACGAGGGGGACGATGTTGATGTCCGACACCTCGTTCGCGGCCGTCCAGTCCGATCCGAATTCCCGTGCCATCTACAGCAGCCGTTCCAGGCGGTTGGAGACGTCCAGAGCGAAGTTCTTCATCTGCGTGTCCAGCTCGCGCAGACGGTTGCGGAAGATATTGTACGCGATCAGCGCCGGAATGGCGGCCATCAGTCCGGCGGCCGTGGCCACCAGCGCCTCGGAGATGCCCGGCGCCACCACGGCCAGGCTGGTGACGCCCGTCGTGCCGATGCTGGCGAAGGAGTCGATGATCCCGATCACGGTGCCGAACAGCCCGATGTAGGGCGAGGAGCTGGAGACGATGGCCAAGCTCGGCACCCCGCTTTCCAGGTGCATGTGCTGCTGGTTGTAGACGCGCTCCAGGGAGCGCGACAGGTTGGTCATCAGGCGCTCGCGCAGGCCGCTGGCGGCCCCGCCCTGCTCCACCTGCTGCTTGAAGGAGCCGATCTCGCGGTAGCTCACTTCGAACATGCGCGCCAGCGGCGACGTGGCGAACTTCTGCGCCAGGCCGTACAGGCTGGCGAGCGGCTGCTCACGCGTATAAACGCTGTAGAAGTGGCGGTTCTCCGCGCCGATGCTGCGGAATTGCAGCCACTTGATGACGATGATCGTCCAGGAGAGGACGCTCATCGCCAGCAGGACGATCAGGATGATGAATGCGAACAGATTACCGGTAAAGATCAGCGACCACACGCCACCCTCTCAGCTTGATGGGCATCGATGCCGACGGGCGGCCCGGCCGCCGCGCGTACCCCGACCCGCACGGGGGCTGCACCTGCGATGGAAGCGGGAACGGGGCGGAAGCGAACCGCAAGCGGGGCCCACCGCTCCTCATGCGGGGAGGGTGGGCGTTCCGCCGGGATATACCTGCAGTGAAACCGTCCGCGGGGAAAGGATTCCGGCGCGGGGGGCCCCATTACCGGGCCGTCAGCACCGAGCGCCGGTTCTTGGCCCAGGCTTCCTCGTTGTGGCCGAGGTCCACCGGGCGCTCCTCACCGAAGCTGATGGTGGAGAGCTGCTTGGCTGCAACGCCCGCGGCGATGAGGGCCTTGCGCACCGCTTCGGCCCTGCGCTCGCCCAGCGCCAAGTTGTACTCGTTGGTGCCGCGCTCGTCACAGTGACCCTCGACCGTCACGTTCATGCCCGGGTTATCCATCAGCACCTTGGCATTGGCCTTGATGGTGTTCGCAAACTCCGGCTTGATGTTGGACTTGTCGAAGTCGAAGTACACGATGCCGAATTGCGACGGCAGGTTGCCCGGCTGCGCCGCGCCCGCGGTGGATTGGGCCTGCTCGCGCTGGGCGATGGAGACCTCGCCTTCCGGCGGGGCCGGCTGATCGGCCAGAGCCACCACCAGCGCATCGCGCAGGATGCGGTCCATGAAGGGATCCGCGGCCGCTCCAGCCGCTCCGCGGACGGCTGCGGTGAACTCAGCGGCGTTGCTGAATTCCTTGTTTTTCAGGCTGGCCAGCGTATCGGTCACGCTGGAGGGAACGGCATCGGCGGACATCTTGGCCAGCGTTGCGTCATTGATCACCAGCTTGGCGCCGCTCAGGTCCGGCGCCGCGTCCAGCGCCGGGCGCGGAGGCGGCAGCATGGACGGATCCACGGCGAGGGCCCCGGCTTTGGGTTCGGCGACCGTCGGCTTCGGCTGTTCGCATCCGGCCAGCAAAGCCAAGGCCAGCGCAACCAGGGCAAGCAATAACCAATGTCGTTTCATGGTGCTCCTTCTCTTTGATAGCGATTCGTTCATCAAACGCTTAGGGACGGGTGCAGCTGCTGAAATCTGGGGCGCTCAAAGGAAATAACCGGCAACCGAATCGAACGCTGCCATCTCTTGCTCTCAATATGACGCCGTTTCCAGAGAGTTGCCTCACATTCGTTGGGCGTGCCGGTTCGTCGGGCCCACTCAACAGCGCTGTATACCCCTTTTGCGGAGCGGAAGCCGGTGCGGCGCCCGGTCTTTAGGGCTTTTCGGCGGGTGAGGGAGTTGGTACTGTCTACGTAAGATGTGCAATACCTGGATTATCCATACACGAGATCGCCTCAACCCCTAGCACTTTCACTAGCGGGAATCCAGTTTTTTTGGCTCTGCATCGGCAATTGCGCGCGGGTCCTGTCCGCCTGCTGGCCGATGCTCCCGGGTCCCGCGGTGCCCGGCTATCGCAATATCGCCGGGGCACGCGGCCCTTCGGACCCCTAGGCAGCGCCGCGATGGAGTGGGAACTGCACCAGGACGCCGCCGGCTCCGCGGCCTACAACATGGCCAAGGACGAGGTGTGCCTGGCGCGCAGCCAGCGCAGCGGCCGCCCCGCGCTGCGGCTTTACGGCTGGGAGCGCTTCACGCTGTCGGTCGGTCGGGCGCAGCAGGTTTCGCGCGAAATCGATCTGGCGGCGTGCCGCGCGGCGCAGGTGACGCTGGTGCGCCGGGCCACGGGCGGGCGCGCCGTGCTGCACGGCAGCGATCTCACCTACGCCGTCACGGCGCCCACCACGCTGCCGGGCTTCGGCGGCGGGATCCTGCCCATCTACCGCGTGCTCTCCGGCGTATTCGTGCGCTTTCTTGCCGGCCTGGGTCACACGCCGCAGGTCAAGGCGTACACGGGCCGCCAGCGGGCCGATCTGGCCTCGGCCATCTGCTTCGCCACGCCCTCGGCCTTCGAAATTCTCGTGGACGGCCGCAAGCTGCTGGGCAGCGCGCAGCGGCAGGTGGCGGGCGCCTTCCTGCAGCACGGCTCGCTGCCGCTGCTGCCGCAATGGAGCCTGCTCGCGCGCCTGTTCAAGGGCGCCAGCGAGGCCGCGCTGCGCGAGCGGCTGCTGCGGGCCTTCGCCGAGGAACTGGGGGTGCGCTTCGTCCCGGCCGCCTGGGACGATGCGGATGAGGCGGCGCTGCAGGCCCTGCTGCCCCACTACGCGCCGCTGGAGGAGGAGCCCGCCGCGCCACTGCCGGCGGCCGCCCAAGCCGGGCCTTAGCGGGGCAGGCGCCCGCGCGGGGTGCGATCTGTCGCGGGCGAGTGCGGCGCGGCCTAATAGCGCGCCATGTTGGGGTCCACTTCCTCCGCCCAGCGGTCGATCCCGCCGGACAGACTGTGCAAGTGCTTGAAGCCTCGCTCCTTGAGCTGCTGCAGGGCCGTCATGGAGCGCTTGCCCTTGTAGCAGTACAGGTAGATGTCGTCGTCTGGGTTCAGTTCGGGGATGAACTGCTCGAACTGGCTGAGTGGCGTGAGCCGGGCCGGCGCGATGCGGTTGATCTCCCACTCGTGCGGCTCGCGCACGTCCAGCAGCGTGATGGACTTGCCGGAGTCGATCAGCTTCTTCAGCTCCTTGGCGTTGATCTCCGCCACCTTGGCATCGGCGGCTTGCTGCTGCACGGCCGCGGTCACCGTGGGCAGCTCCACGGCGCAGAAGGTCTTGTAGTCGATCAGCTCGGTGATCGTCGGATGCTCGCCGCACAGATCGCAGCCGGGATCCTTGCGGATGCGCACGTCGCGGAAGCTCATGCGCAGCGAATCGTAGAGCAGGAGCCGGCCCACCAGCGGCTCGCCCTTGCCCAGGATGAGCTTGATGGCCTCAGTGGCCATGATCAGTCCGACCGTTCCCGGGAGCACGCCCAGGACACCGGCCTCCGCTCAACTGGGCACCAGGCTCGCCGGCGGCGGGTTGGAGTACAGGCAGCGGTAGCACGGCCCCCCGTTGTGCGGATCGAAGACGGCCATCTGCCCTTCGAAGCGGAAGATCGAGCCGTACACCAGCGGCTTGCCCGCCAGGTACGCCGCGTCGTTCACCAGATAGCGCGTCTCGAAGTTGTCCGAGCCGTCGATGACGATGTCGTACTTGGCGAAGATCTCCAGCGCGTTGTCCCGCGTCAGGCGCATATTGTAGGTCTCCACCTTGACGAGCGGGTTGATGGCGTTCATCCGCTCGCGGATGGAATCCACCTTGGGCTTGCCCGCATCGACGGTGGAGTGCGCGATCTGGCGGTTCAGGTTGCTGATGTCCACCACGTCGTTGTCGACCACGCCGATCGTGCCCACGCCGGCGGCGGCGAGGTAGATGCCGATCGGGGAACCCAGGCCCCCGGCGCCAATGCTGAGCACCTTGGCGCCCTTGAGCCGCTCCTGTCCTGCCACGCCCACTTCGGGCAGCGTGACGTGGCGGCTGTAGCGGTTGATTTCCTCGGGGGTCAGGCGGTTGCCGTTGAGCTGCGACATGGTTTCGATCCGATAGCAGGTACGGGTGCAACAGGGGGTTGCCGAGCAGTCCTCAAGTGTACCGTCCGGTCAACAATCCAAGCAAGGCCCCTGCAGCGCCGACACGGTTGAATGTGTTGCCAGGATAGCACGGCCCTGCCTTGTTGCAATACCGACTCCATTGAAACGATTGACAATACCGTCACATGACAGGGTGACGGCGGGGCCACGGCCGGGCCCGGCGGCGCCCGTTGGCGCCCGGGAGCCCTTGCGGGCGCGGCCCCAGGCCGCCCCACTCGGCTCCGGCGCGGCACACGGGACGCGGCCCGTGCAGGCCCGTGTCCAGGGCCGCCGCGCAGCGCTACAAGCCTCGCGGAGCACGTCTGTGCGGGCGGCTCAAACCGGGATACGGCTTGACTGTGTCCCCCGGGTCTCTAATACTCATAGATTGAACGCCCGCACGTCAACGTCTGCGGTGGGCCGGAGCCGCGCCTGGCACCGGCCGCGCATCTCCCCCGTTTCCCGTGTCCAGAGCGGACCCATGGCCTCACTGGTGGCGGCTCCTCGCAAGAAGCCGGACGCGAAGCCGGACGAGCTGAAGACCCTCACGGCCGGATCCCTCACCCGCCGCCAGAAGCAGGCGCTGGACGAGCTGGGGCGCGAGAAGCTGGTGGAAATGTACCGCCGGATGTTCCTGATCCGCTCCTTCGAGCAACGCTGCGAGCAGATGTACCAGCAGCGCAAGATCGGCGGCTTCCTGCACCTGTACATGGGCGAGGAGGCGCTGGGTGTGGGCATGCTCTCGGCGATCCAGCCGGACGACTATGTGGTCACCTCCTACCGCGACCACGGCATCGCCCTGGCGCTGGGCTTATCGCCCAACGTGCTGATGGCCGAACTCTTCGGCAGGGTCACCGGGGTTTCGCGGGGCAAGGGCGGCTCCATGCACTTCTTCTCCAAGGAGAAGAACCTGCTGGGCGGCCACGGCATCGTCGCCGGGCAGATTCCCATCGGGCTGGGCGCCGCCTTCACGGCGCGCTACCTGGAGTCGGAGCGGGTCAGCCTGACCTTCCTGGGCGATGGGGCCGTGCAGCAGGGCACCTTCCACGAGTCGCTCAACATGGCGTCGCTGTGGAACCTGCCGGCGATCTTCATCATCGAAAACAACCAGTACGGCATGGGCACGGCCATCAACCGCGCCTCGGCCGTGACGGACTTCACGCTGAAGGCCCAGGGCTACAACATGGAAGGGGTCACCGTAGACGGCATGAACCTGCTGGATTGCTACGCCGCCATGGCCGATGCCGTCGCCAAGCGCCGCAAGCACCCCGCCCCGCTCCTGATCGAAGCCAAGACCTACCGCTACCGCGGACACTCCATCTCCGACCCCGCCACGTACCGCAAGAAGGAAGAGATCGAGCGCTACCAGAAGGTGGACCCGATCCAGCAGGTCAAGTCCCTCCTCTCCGAGTTGGGCTGGCTCTCCGAAGCCGATGCGAAGCAACTCGAGAAGGACGTGCGCCAGGAGGTCATCGAGGCGGTGAACTTCGCCGACCGGAGCGAGGAGCCGCCGCTGGCCGAGCGCGACCTGCACGTGCTGGCGGACTGATCCGCGCCCCCACCCCCACCCTGCCAGGACACCCGAGCGGCCCATGGACACGCAGACGATCACCATGCGCGAGGCCTTGAATCAGGCCATGCGCGAGGAAATGGAGCGCGACGAGCGGGTATTCCTGATCGGCGAGGAGGTGGGCGAGTACAATGGCGCCTACAAGGTGAGCCAGGGCCTGCTGGAGCGCTTCGGGCCGCGCCGCGTGGTGGATACGCCCATCGCCGAGGCCTCCTTCTGCGGCCTGGGCGTGGGCGCGGCCATGACGGGCCTGCGCCCGATCGTGGAGTTCATGAGCTTCAATTTCGCCCTGGTGGCCTTCGACCAGATCATCAACAACGCGGCCAAGACGCTCTACATGTCCGGCGGGCAGTTCCCCATCCCCATGGTGATGCGGGGGCCCGGCGGGCCGGCGGCGCAGGTCTCCGCCCAGCACTCCAGCGTGCTGGACTCCATGTTCGCCTACACGCCGGGGCTCAAGGTGGTGGTGCCCTCTACGGCCTACGACGCCAAGGGCCTGCTCAAGAGCGCGGTGCGGGACAACAATCCGGTGATCTTCATCGAGAACGAGCTGCTCTACGGGGTGAGCGGCGAGGTGCCCACGGCGGAGTACACGCTGCCGATCGGGCAGGCCGTCGTGCGGGCGGAGGGCTCCGACGTCACGGTGATCGCCCACAGCCGCATGAACTACTTCATCGTCCAGGCGCTGGAGCAGTTCCGCGCCGAGGGCATCCAGATCGAGCTGATCGACCCGCGCACCATCAAGCCGCTGGACGTGGAGACCCTCGCCCGCTCCGTCGCCAAGACGCACCGCGCGGTGATCGTGGAGGAGGGCTATCGCTTCGCCGGCGTGGGCGCGCAGATCGCCGACGACGTGTACAGCCGCTGCTTCGACGATCTGGATGCGCCCATCGCGCGCGTCACGCACACGGAAAATCCGCTGCCCTACGCCAAGAACCTGGAGGCGGCGAGCCTGCCGGGGATCGCCCAGGTGGTGGAAGCCTGCAAGGCGGTGCTGTACCGTCTCTAGGCACGATCGCACCCGGGGCGCGGCAGCCGTGCGCCGGCACAGGGCCGCCTCCGCCAGGGGCCGCTACAGGAGAGCGCATGGCCATCCTACTGACGATGCCCAGCCTGAGCCCGACGATGGAGACGGGCGTCATCACCCGCTGGATGAAGAAGGTCGGCGACTTCATCGGCGTGGGCGAGGTGCTGGCCGAGATCGAGACGGACAAGGCCGTGATGGAGTACGAGATGCCGGACGAGGGCTACGTGCGCGAGTTGCTCGTGCCGACGGGCCAGGAGTTGCAGGTCGGCACGCCCATCGCGATCCTGGCCGCTTCGCTGGAGGAGGACATTGCCGGGGCCAAGGCCCAGGCCGCCGGCAATGGCGGTGCGGCGCCGGCTGCCCCTGCGGCGCCCAAGGCCGCTGCCCCCGCCCCCGTTGCGCCGGTTGCCGCTGCGGCCGCCGTGCCGACCGCGGCTCACGCGGCGGTGCAGATGGCCACGCCGGCTGTCGCACTGCGCAGCGCGCCGCCTCCGGCCGCGACACCCGCCCCGGCGCCCAGCAATGGGCGCGAGCGCGTGCGCATCTCGCCCTACGCCCGCAAGCTGGCCCGCGAAGCCAACCTGGACCTGGCCGCGCTGCAGGGCAGCGGTCCCGGCGGGCGCATCGTGGCCAAGGACGTGCAAAGCGCCCTCAGCGGCGGCGCGGCCGCTGCGCGACCGGCGGCCGGCGCGGTCGCAGGCGCGCCCATGCCGCTGGCCCAGCCCGTGCCGGGCGGCCCGGCCTTCGAGGACGTGCCGCTTTCCATGATGCGCAAGGCCATCGCCCGCAAGATGGCCGAATCCAAGACGACCGTTCCCCACTTCCAGCTCACGCGCAAGATCCGCGCGGAGGCCCTGCTGGACGGCCGCGAGGCGCTCAAGGCGCACTTCCCCGCGCTCAAGATCACCGTCAACGACGTGATCGTGAAGGCCTGCGCCGCGGCCCTGCGCCAGCATCCCACCGTGAACAGCCAGTTCCTCGGCGACAAGGTGCGCCGCTTCCACACCGTGGACGTAGCGGTGGCCGTGGGCACGGACGACGGGCTGATCACCCCCATCGTGCGCAATGCCGACCAGAAGGGGCTGGCGCAGATCTCCGCCGAGCTGAAGGCCCTGGCGGTCAAGGCGCGCGACAAGAAGCTGGCGCCGGAGGACTACACGGGGGGCACCTTCACGGTCTCCAACCTGGGCATGTACGGCGTGACGGAGTTCAACGCCATCATCAACACGCCCCAGGCCTGCATCCTGGCGGTGTCGGGCGTCGTCACCGAGCCGGTCGTGGAGAACGGCGCGCTGGCCGTGGGCCGCACGATGAACATGACGCTCTCCTCCGACCACCGCGTGGTGGACGGCGTCACGGCGGCGCAGTTCATGGACACCCTGGCGCGCATGCTGGAAAACCCGCTCGCCATGCTGCTCTAGGGGTGCGCCACTCCTTCGGATTCGGGTGCGTAGAGGAGTGGAGGGGCATCGCATGCGATGCCCCTCCGCCGCTCCAGCGCGGCTCCGGCAAGCGGGTTCGATTGGAAATTCTCTCGCGTCCCGCGGCGCCGCTCCCGGCGGGGCCTCACCCCTCGACTGCGCTCGGGACAGGCCCCGTCCGGCTGCCGCCGGACGACCCTCTCCAAAGAAGAGGGCCTGCCGCTTTACTTCGGCCCCGGCAACCGGGTTCGTTTGGAAATTTCCACCGGATCGCCCCAAGCGGCTCTCAGAGCGGATTGGCGACTTACTACTCTATCACAGATGGCCGCCGATTGCAGCAGGAATGATCGGACAGTTTCGGGGAATAAGCGGACAAATCGATAGGTGCGGCAGGTGCTCTCTCCCTCCAGGAGGGCCGGCCCGCATGAGGTGGGCCGGGCTGAGGTCTCGCGTCGGGGCCGCTCCCGGTCCCGCATGCGGCGTGACTGTCCACTCCCAAGGAGGGGGCTCTTGGTTTACGCAACGCCGCCGCTGTTTCCCCCTCCTTCGGAGGGGGCCAGGGGGAGGCCCCGCGCCGCGACACGCGTCCTGCGCGGCCATTCAGCTTTCGTTGGGCTTCACGTCGATGAGCTGGTCGTCCCGGTTCACCTGCTGCCCCTCCGCGAAGTGGATGCGCGTCACCGTCCCGCCGTAGGGCGCGGTGATGGTGTGCTCCACCTTCATCGCCTCCAGCACCAGCAGCGGTTGGTCGCGCTGCACCGTCTGGCCGGCCTGCACGCCGACCTTGATCACCTTGCCGGGCAGGGGCGCGCGCAGCCGGTCCGCGGCGGTGGCCGCGGCCGAGCCTTGCGCCGCGAGCACGGCCGGGTCCTCGGCGCTGCAGCGCATCTGCAGGCCGCGCAGGGTGAACCAGCGCTGGGCGCCGTGCGCGTCCCAGCGCAGGGGCAGCAGCACCTCGTCCAGCGCCAGCCAGCCGCTGCCGCCCGCTTCCGGGTCGGCATCCGCTCCCGCGCCGGCGTCTTGGGCGGGCTGGTAGGCGCAGCGCTGCTGCGTGCCGTCCCAGCGCGCGGAAAGGGCCAGGCTGCGGCCGGGCCCGGAGCGCACCTCCAGCGCCACGTCCACGGCGGACGTGCCGAAGGTGTAGCGCCGGTTGAGCAGGGCCGGCGGCAGCGGCAGGCGCGGCGCCTCGCCCAGTTGCTGCCAGGGATTGGGCTCCCCGGCGCGGTCGAAGCGCGGATGGCGCGTCTGGCGCTCGCGCTCGCGCCAGGCGTCGATGGCCGCGGCGGCCAGCATGCGCTCGCGCAATAGCTGCGCCGGCAGCTCGGGCTCGGTCAGCGCCGTGCCGTGCTCCTCCAGCAGCCGCGTGGAATAGTCCCCGCTGCGGAAGGCGGGATGGGCGATGAGCGCCTGCAAGAAGGGCAGGTTGCTGGCGATGCCCGCCACGCGCGATTCCGCCAGCAGGCGCCCCATGCGCCGCAGCGCCTCCTCGCGGGAGGGGCCCCAGGCGATCAGCTTGGCGAGCAGCGAATCGTAGTGAGGGCTGACGGTGCCGCCCGGCGCATACCCCGCATCCACGCGCAACCCTTCGCCAGCGGGGAAGGCGAACGCGCGCAGCGTGCCCACGGAGGGCAGGAAGCCCCGCGCCGCATCCTCCGCGTTGAGGCGGCACTCGATGGCGTGACCGCGCGGCCGCAGTTCGGCCTGGCTCATAGGCAGCGGGCGGCCTTCCGCCACTTCGATCTGCAGGCGCACCAGGTCCAGCCCCAGCGTGGCCTCGGTGATGGGGTGTTCCACCTGCAGGCGCGTGTTCATCTCGAGGAAGTAGAAGCGGCCCTGCCCATCCAGCAGGAACTCCACCGTGCCCGCGCCCACATAGCCGATGGTGGCCGCCGCGCGCACGGCGGCCTCGGCCATGCGCGCGCGCAGCTCGGGCGAGAGGGCGGGGCTGGGCGTTTCCTCCACGATCTTCTGGTGCCGCCGCTGCACGGAGCACTCGCGCTCGAACAGGTGCAGCACGGTGCCGTGGGCATCGGCGAGCACCTGGAATTCGACGTGGCGCGGGCGCTCCAGGTACTTCTCGATCATGACGCGGTCGTCGCCGAAGGCATTGCGCGCCTCGCGGCGGGCGGCCTCCAGCTCGCGCGGCAGGGCCTCCGCTCCGGCAACGAGGCGGATGCCGCGGCCGCCGCCGCCCGCCACGGCCTTGAGCAGCACGGGGTAGCCGATCCGCTGCGCCGCGGCGAGCAGGGCGGCCTCGCTGGGGTCCTCTCCGCCGTCGCCGGGCAGCACCGGCACGCCGGCCGCCTCCAGGCGGCGCTTGGCCTCCGCCTTGTCGCCCAAGGCGCGGATGACCTGCTCCGAGGGGCCGATGAAGACCACCCCGGCGCGCGCGCAGGCCGCGCTGAAGTCCGGATTTTCCGCCAGGAAGCCATAGCCGGGGTGAATGGCGTCCACGCCGTTGCCCCGCGCGAGGGCCACCAGCTTCTCGCGGTCCAGGTAGGACTCGGCGGCGGGCGGCGCACCCAGCCGGAGCGCCAGATCCGCCTCGCGCACGAACGGCGCGTCGCGGTCCGCGTCCGAGAACACGGCCACGCTGCGGATGCCCATGACACGGCAGGTGCGGATCACCCGGCGCGCGATTTCGCCGCGGTTGGCGATGAGGACGGATTCGATCATGGGCAGTGCGCTCGGGGCGGCCCGCCGCTCAGGCGGCGGGTGTGCGATGGCGATCGATCCAGTAGGCCCAGGCCACCAGGACCCACAGGAACACGAGGGTGGTGACGCCCAGCGCCACCAAGCTGGGCGGAGGCGGCCCGAAGAGCGAGCCCGCGTAGCCCAGCACCAGGAACGCCAGCAGCGCCCAGCACGCCAAGCGCCCGATCGCGTCCAGCGGGCGCGTGGCGCGCAGGTAGAATGTCGCGGCGGCGACGAACAGCGCAAACTCCAGGGCCAGCGTGCCGGGCACGGAGCGCCACAGCCCCAGGCCCAGCTTCACTTCGCTGCCGGGATAGAGCGGCAGGTCGGGCACGTGCACGATCAAGTCCAGCACCCAATGGCTGAAGACCCCGCCGCCCAGCCACAGCGCGGTGCGGCCATTGCCCGTGCGCCAGCGGTACACGCCCGCGAAGAGCGCGGCCCACAGCGCGGCCAGCAGCAGGCTGTGCGACCAGGGATAGTGCACGAACTCCAGCGCGAGAAAGGGATTGTCGCCGCCCGCCACGCGGACGCGCTCGATCCCGCTCAGCACGCCGAGGGGCCACACGAGATCCAGCCACTGCACGGCCATGAACCACGTGCCCAGGGACGGAGCGGCGGGCCGCTCGCGCCATGCGGCGCGGCCGGCCAAGCCCACGGCGTAGTGTCCGATGAACATCGCTCAGCTCCGATTGTCAGCCGGCGCGCTCCACCTGCACGAGCCCGTCGTGAAAGCGGGCGCAGCGCCCCAGGTCCGTCAGCTCGGCGGAGGTGAGCTGGTTGATGCCCTTGTGCTGCGGATGCAGCTTGGGCCACCAGATGGATTCGGCCACGGCCACGCCCGGCTGCACGTCCTCGCTCACCTCCACCGTCAGGAAGCACTCGCCCCGGTCGTTGAAGGCGCGGCAGGCGACCCCGTCGGCCAGCTCCCGCGCCGCCGCATCGCGCGGGTGCAGCTTGATGCGCGGCGTGCGCTCCAGCCGCCGCGAAGTGGCCGTGTCGCCAAAGCTCGTGTTGAGGAAGTGCTGGGACGGCGGCGTGACGAGTTGCAGCGGGTAGCGCGCCTTGAGGGCGTTATCCAGGTGCCCCTCGGCAGAGGGGACGAACGCCGGCGCGGCCGGCAGGCCCAGCTCGGCCATGCGCTGCGAGACAAATTCGAAGCGCCCGCTCGGTGTGCGCAGGCCGCTGCGCCAGGGCGCGGGATCGGGAGCGAAGCGCACGGGCCGCCCGGCCAGCAGCGCGGCGCGGTCCAGATCGCGCGCCTCGGGCGGCGGGCGCTCCAGCAGCAGTTCGACCAGCCCGTCGAAGTCCCGCTCCAGCACCGGATCGGCCAGGCCCAGCCGCCGCGCGAGCGCCTGGAACACGGCGTGGTTGCTGCGCGCCTCGCCCCGCGGGGCGATGGCGGCGCGGGAGAGCTGCACGTAGTTGTGGCCGTAGCTCGTCAGCAGGTCGTCGTGCTCCAGGAACGTGGTGGCCGGCAGCACCAGATCGGCATAGTCCACCGTGTCCGTAGGCACCTGCTCGTGCACCACGGTGAACAGGTCCGCGCGGCGCAGCCCGGCCAGCACGCGCGCCTGCTCCGGCACCACGGCGGCGGGATTGGAGTTGTACACGTAGAGCGCCTGCACGGGCGGGTCGTCCAGCTCCGTGAGCGCCTCGCCCAGGCGCACCATGTTTACCGTGCGCGCGGGGGCATCGCCCGGCAGCGGGGCGGCGATGGCGCGCGTGTTGAGCCAGAAGCTGCCCCAGCCGTAAGCCAGCAGGCCGCCGCCTTCGGCCTCCCACGCGCCGGTGAGGGCGGGCAGGCAGGCGATCGTGCGCACGGTCATGCCGCCGTTGGAGTGCCGCGAGATGCCCAGACCCAGGCGGATGAAGGCTGCGCGGGTGCCGCCGTAGGCGCGTGCCAGGCGCACCACCGCCTCGGCCGGCACGCCCGTGATGCGCTCCGTGTGCTCTGGCGTGTAGTCCGCGCAGGCTGCGCGCAGCTCCTCGAAGCCGTGGGTATAGCGGTCGATGAAGGCCGCGTCGTGCAGGCCATCGGCGAGAATCTGGCGCATCATCCCCAGCGCCAGCGCCGCGTCCGTGCCCGGCCGCACCTGCACGAACCAGTCGGCCTGGCGCGCGGTGGCGTTGCGGTAGACGTCGATCACGATCACCTGTGCGCCGGCGGCGCGGGCGCGCCGCACCAGCGGCATCAGGTGAATGTGCGTGGCGACGGCGTTGAGGCCCCAGATCAGGATCAGCTTGGCGCGGGCCACCTCCTCCAGCGCCGTGCCCACGCCCATGCCGGTCGTCATGCGCAGGCCCCCCTGCACCGAGCCGGTGCAGATGGTGCGCTCCAGCCGGCTCGCCCCCAGGGCGTGGAAGAAGCGGTGGCCGATGTGGAAGCCGACCTGGCCGATGGTGCCGCCGTAGGAGTACGGCAGGATCGCCTGCGGCCCGGATTGCGCGATGATCGCCTGCCAGCGCTCGGCGATCTCGTCCAGCGCCTCGTCCCACCCGATCGGGGCGAAGCGGCCTTCGCCCTTGGCGCCCACGCGCCGCAGGGGCGTGAGGATGCGCTCGGGATTGTAGACGCGCTCGGCGTAGCGGTTGACCTTGCCGCAGAGGAAGCCCGCGGTGATGGGATGGTCGGGGTCCCCTGCGATGGAGACGATGCGCCCGTCCGCCACGCCCACGCGCACGCTGCAGGAATCCGGACAGTCGTGCGGACACACGCTGGTGCGCAGCTCGGTCATGGCGGCCTTCGGCGGCGAGCGGGCGGCAGAGGGGCGGTCGTGAGGCCGGCAGGCGACCCCATGCCGCGCAGTATAGCCGCCGGCCCGCAGCGCCACAAGCGCGTGCCGCCGCTCGGGCCTGCGCGGCGGGGGCGGCCGCGCCGACCCGCCGCCCCGCCCCGGCCGCTGGAAAGCGGGGCTGGAATCTGGCATCATCGTCGCTGCACCCTTGCCAGCGCAGGCACACAGCAGGCTCCGCCCGCCGCGGCCACCCATCTACTCCATTGGGCCTGCTCGAGCTGGGCCGCTGCCGGAAAATGACCGAAGACCTGTTTGGATTGCTGATCGCCGGGGGCGCCGGCACGCGCCTGTGGCCGCTCAGCCGTGGCTCGCTGCCCAAGCAGCTCCTGCCGCTGGGCGGGGGCGAGCGCTCCCTGCTGCAGGATGCCTTCGGCCGGCTGGCGCGCAGCATCCCCCCGCAGCGCATCCTCACCGTGACCAGCCTGGCCTATGACGGCGCGGTGTACGCGCAGTTGTGCGAGCTGGCCCGCGATTATCCGCGCAGCAACGTGCTGTCCGAGCCGATCGGGCGGGACAGCGCGCCGGCCGTGCTGTGGGGCGCCCTGCGCATCGCGCACCAGCAGCCCGAGGCGCTGGTGGCCGTGGTCTGGAGCGACCAGATGATCCGCAACGAGCCGGCCTTCGACCGCGCCCTGCGCATCGCCGCGCAGGCGGTGCGCGACGGCGGCCTGGCGGCCATCGGCGTACCGGCCAACCGGCCCGCGACCACGCTGGGCTACATCAAGATGGGCCCGGCGCTGGGGGAGGGCATCTACGAGGCGGAGCGCTTCGTCGAAAAGCCCGACCTCGCCACCGCCGAGCGGCTGGTGGCCGAGGGCGACTACCTGTGGAATCCGGGCATCTTCGTGTTCAAGGTGCGCACGCTGCTGGAAGAGTTCGAGCGCCATGCGCCCGCCATGATGGGCCACTTCCGCGAGCACGCCAAGCACCTGCGCGACAACGACTGGAGCGACGCGCACCTCATCAAGGCCATCTACACGCGCCTGCCGCGCGAATCCATCGACTACCTGATCCTGGAGAAGACGGAGCGCCTGCTGCTGATCCCCACGGACCTGGACTGGAGCGACCTGGGCACCTGGGACGAGCTGTACTTCCAGGCGGACAAGGACGCCCAGGGCAACGCCGTCTCCGGCAATGTCGTCACGCTGGAAACACGCAACGTCTACATCCGCGGCGGCAAGCGGCTCATCGCCACCGTGGGCGTGGAAGACCTGGTCGTGATCGACACGGACGACGCGGTGCTCGTCTGCAATCTGGCGCGCGTGCAGGACATCAAGCACCTGGTGGAGCACCTCAAGGAGCGCGGGCTGCCCGAGGTGGACGGCATCGAGGCCTCCACGCGCCCATGGGGCTCCTACGCGGTGCTGCAGGAGGGCCCGGGCTTCAAGGTGAAGCTGCTCGAGGTGCGGCCGCACCAGAAGCTCTCCCTGCAGCTGCACCACCATCGTGCCGAGCACTGGGTGGTGGTGGAAGGCACGGCGCGCCTGACCCGCGGCGACGAGGTAAGCGACGTCTCCGCCAGCGAGTACTTTTACGTTCCTCAGGGCACCAAACACCGCATCGAGAACGCGACCGACCGCCTGCTGCGCATCCTCGAGGTGCAGCACGGCGCCTACCTGGGCGAGGACGACATCGTGCGCTTCGAGGACGTGTACGGCCGCGCCTGAACGCTCCGCGGGCCCTCCCGCAACCCGTCAGCTTGCCCATCCATGAGAACGTGACCGTCCTCAAGCATGCAAGAGGAGGAATGTTGCGTGTCAGCAACTTAAGCGACGGACCGCGGGCACCCTTGCTCGCGCCACGGCGACGGACGCGGGCTGTGGCTCGCGGCTGCTCCCTGCCCCGCTGCCGCCTGACGGACGGAGCCCGCTGGTCTGCGAGCGTCATGCCACGCGGCACTTGCAAGCGGGGGGGTCGCACACTATAATCCAAGGGTCCGGCAGCGATGGGACCTTGCAAATCGACCGCAGCATGAAGTATTAGGATAATGACTCGCTTCTTGACAGTGGGCACGGCTCTAACCGAAAACAGCCAATGTGGAGGTTTTCGTTAAAGGGATTGGAGCGTGTATCAACCGAAGCGCCCTGTGATCCACTCGCACCGGTACTCTCGGGAAAGATTTGGTATCCACACGATTCATTGAACCTGGAGCGTGCATATCGGGCGTGTCCGGAACCGAGCGCAGGATATCGTTCCAATGCTTCAGACGTCGATGCAAATTCGCCCCGACGCGGGATCGACGGAAGGCAGGGGTCGCCTGACAAGAACGGTGAGGGCCGGTTGGAGGCGGCTCTGCAACGGGTCGCGTTGGACCCGCGCGGGCCACAGGATTGATTCTAGATTCAAGGTCATCGCGCTCTTGAGACCCAGTGTGTGATCGAAATTTTGGTTCTTCATGGGTTCGAGTAGTAGCCCCGGCGGTAGTTGGTTGCGGACTACTTGAGTCCGAAGGCTACTGCACTTGCTGGGACGCTTGTGCGAAGCGTCCGGCTCTTTGAGCGTTTGGGCCGGCAATGACCGAGCCAATCGAGTTACGTTGGATCGAAAGCAATCGGGCTAGGCAGCAGGAACCAAGCGAATGCGAGGCCCTCTCCGGTGCCGCCGAAACGATGGGTACCGCTGGCAGGCAGGGGGAGTGCCCCCGGGGTGACTTGTGAGTTTGCGATGGGACACGAATCCACAACAATTTCAATTCCTAACGGTAGTTGCGCGCGAGGCGTCTGAACCGCCAATACGCGGTTGCGGCGTAGCAGTGAAGCGCTGCCCCGACGTAGCTGTTCGCCGCTGCGCACCGGGTATTTGGGCGGGCCAAAAGGATCGAAGATGAAGATACTGTTGAATATAGAGTCGCTGGTCCCGCCCTTGTCCGGGATCGGCACTTATACCTATCACTTGAAGGAGGGCCTCAGCCGGCACCCTGACGTCGAAGACGTCTCGGTGTTCACGCGCAACAACCTCCTACCCGCGATACACCTCATCCCGGGAACGACGTTGGAGATGCTCCGCCGACTGCCGTTCGTCTACGAACTGCGGGAGCAGGTCGCAAAACGGCTTCTGCGCCGGGCCAAGTCGGCACACAGAGGTTACGTGTACCACGAGACAAATTACGTTGCAGTGCCCTATGACGGGCCCTTCGTGGTGACGGTGTCGGACTTATCGCATGTACACTTTCCGGAGTACCATCCCCCTGAGCGCGTGCGCTGGTTGAATCGCCACCTCGCGCGATCGGTGGCCGAGGCCAACCAGGTGATTTGCCATTCGACCTACACGCGCGCCGAACTGATCGGTATTTTCGGGCTGCCCGCAGAGAAAGTGAACGTCGTCTATTGTGGCGCCAGCGACGCATTTCAGCCGCGCTTGGATGTCGAGCTGCAACCGGTTATGAACCGCTACGGTCTGACGTCGCACGGCTATCTGTTGTCGGTGGGCACGCTGGAACCGCGCAAGAACCTGATTGGCCTGATCCGTGCCTACCGCACCCTTCCCGCGAAGACGCGGCAACGCTTTCCACTGGTCCTTGCCGGTCCGCGCGGCTGGCTAACCGATTCCATCGAACAGGCGATGGCCCCGCTGATCGAGGAGGGGACATTGCGCTGGCTGGGGTACGTGCCCATCGAGGATCTGCCGTCTCTCTATGCTGGCGCGTCCGCGTTCGCATTCCTCTCGTTCTACGAGGGCTTTGGGTTGCCGGTCATCGAGGCCATGTCCTGCGGGGTGCCGATGTTGGTGTCCGACCGCGCTTCGCTGCCTGAGATCGCCGGCGGCGCCGCGCTCCTGGTGGATCCAGACGCCGAGGACGCCGTTGCGGAGGGTCTGCGACGGATCCTGGAGGACTCACCCCTGCGGGAGTCTTTGGTCGCGAAGGGGCTGCAGCAGGCGAGCCGGTTTCGCTGGGAAACCTGCGTCAACGAGACGGTCGCGGTATACGAGAAAGCCTTACGTCCTCATTGAGGGTGCAATCCACGCCATCCCCACCCTCAAAGCACACTTCCGCATCGTCGTCAATTGCCGCCACAGCGGCGAGGGCCGGACGGATCCGCAGCAAAGGGCTCGAGCGTGGCAGTGCGCGTCGTCAATCGATGAGATGAACTCCACGGCCGTGGATCATCTCGACTCCAATCCGAACGTCGGGCTCCTGCAATCCTGTTCATAGTTCACTCCCTGCCGATGCACCGGCGGGACTCGCCCTGATCTCTGCAACCAGTGATATTCGTGGTCAGCAGCACGATCGCGCAAGCGGAGGTAGATGACGTTGCGTCATCGCGCGGAAAGCCTGCCAATTGCGAGTGGTTGCGGCACATGCTGGGCCATCTCGGCCTGCCAACTCCATGGGCTTCTCGCAGGGGCCATCCAACATTGGGAACAGCGCGCCGAGGCCATCGAGTTCGAAGCCGGATTCCCGGATGCTAAGATCCATGTGATAGGTTGTCGGGGCTTTTCAGCAATTCTGGACTGAGTGCACGGCACTTCCGTTTGCCACCATGATCACATCTCGATACCTGCGGATTCCTGGAGTATTGCGGGCCTTGTGGACGTATCGAGGATTCGTCCTCGGCAGCGTGAAGCGGGAGTTTCAGGTGCGCTACCTCGGCTCGTTGCTGGGTGCGGCATGGACCTTTATTTCCCCGATTTCCTTAATCTTTGTTTACGTGGTGGTGTTTTCCCAGGTGATGCGGGCCCGACTTCCAGGTGTGACGGACACGCTCGGCTACGGCGTGTTCCTGTGCGCCGGAGTCTTCACCTGGGGATATTTCACGGAAGTGCTGAACCGGTGCCTGACCATCTTTCTTGAGCAGGCCAACATGCTCAAGAAGAGTCCGTTTCCCCGCTCCTCGTTGCCGTTGATCGCGCTGCTGTCGTCTACGGTGAATTTTGCAATCGTGGCGTGCTTGTTCCTGCTGTTTCTGCTGTTGACATCACGATTTCCAGGACCGGCGCTGATCGCAATGCTGCCTTTGCTGCTCATCCAGCAAGCCATGGCCGTGGGGTTGGGCGTGCTGCTCGGAACGTTGAATGTCTTCTTCCGGGACGTCGGCCAGTTGATGGGAATCGTGTTGCAATTCTGGTTCTGGCTCACCCCGATCGTCTATCCGCCGTCGATTCTGCCCGAGTGGATTCGGAGCCTGATCGAGAGCTGGAATCCCATGGCCCCGCTTATTGCGGGTTACCAGCAAATCGTGCTGACTGGCCGCTGGCCCGAACCGACGGACTATGTAGTGCCTGTGATCATTGCGTCGGGATCGCTGATCCTTGGCTATCTCGCATTCAGGCGCCTGTCCGGCGAAATGGTGGATGAACTCTGATGAGTCGCATCGTTGTTCAGAATCTTGGCAAGAAGTACAAGCACTACCCAACGCGGTGGGGGCGGCTTGTAGAAGCCCTCTCTGGTGGGCATCTGGTCAGGCATAGGCCGCATTGGGTGCTGCGTGGGGTTACCTTTGATGTGGGCCCCGGGGAGTCCGTTGGGATCATCGGGCTGAACGGCGCCGGCAAGAGCACCTTGCTGAAGATCCTGACGGGAACCACCGTGCCTACCGAGGGCTCGGTCCAGTGCGAGGGGCGCGTGGCTGCGCTGCTCGAACTCGGCATGGGGTTTCACCCTGATTTCACCGGACGTCAGAACGCCGTGATGGGTTGCCAAATGATGGGTCTGCCTCGCTCCCTTATTAGCGAGGTGCTGCCCGGCATTGTCGACTTTTCCGAACTGGATGCCTATATTGACGAGCCTTACCGCACCTACTCCAGTGGGATGCAGATGCGGTTGGCCTTCAGCGTCGCCACTGCTGTGCGTCCGGATATTCTCATCGTGGATGAGGCGCTATCCGTGGGCGACATTTTCTTCCAGCACAAGTGCATGCAGAGAATCCGACATTTCCAGGAACAGGGTACAACGTTGCTGCTCGTCTCCCATTCTCCCGATACGATTCGGATGATGTGTCAGCGTGGGATTATGTTAGCTAATGGAAAAATTGAACGGATGGGTGACGCGACTTCTGTCATGGATTACTATAGGGCGAGCGAGGTTCTCCGTATGGATGCACCGTCCATGGAGCAACCAGAACTGACGGACTCCGCCCCCCTCCTGGATACCCGGGAGAGAAAGGTTGTGCTAGCCAACAGGACATCCGGCGCGATCAGCGCGGACATCATTGGGGACACCAATTCGATTCACAGCGGTGATCGCGTGTCCATTCGTATCACGACAACCTTTAGTCGTCACTATAATGACCCGCACATCGGGTTCGGCATTCGTAACAAGATGGGCATCACAGTCTATGAAGCCAACACCTATACACTTGGCGATAAGACCCGTCCTGTTTCGCCTGGCGAATCGCTCTCGGCGACATTCAGCTTTCCTTGCAGACTGTCTCCAGGAACGTATGAACTCGTGGTAGGTGTTGCCGATGGCGGCTATGGATTTGGTTCATTCGAACATTCATTGTTTTTTGATCAGTCCTTTATGCTCTTTGAAATTGCAGTCGGTAAGAGCAGTGGGTGGGCTGGGATCTATGATCTGCAGCCCGAAGTCGTTGTGGAGTGAAATATGTTGGATCGCATACTTGAGACTTATCGAGCTAGCACCTACGACTTTCGCCAGCACGCTTATCCGCAAGATCCACTGTCGGACCGATTTGAAGAATGGATCGCCTACTATCGGCTAAAATGGGCGATTGCCAAGGTACTCAAACCCGCCACGATACTCGAGATCGGCGTTCGATATGGATATTCTGCCCGGGCTTTTCTCGATGCATGCCCTCACGCCCGACTGGTCGGGATTGACGCCGACCTGCCGGCTTATGGCGGCCATCCTGGTGCTGTGGATTGGGCGGAACAGTCTCTACGCAATTTTGATGTCCTCATCGTTAGGGAGAACAGCCAGCATCTTACTCGTTTGCCCGGCCATAGCTACGACTTGATTCACATCGATGGTCAGCAGGATGGGGATGGAACGTACCATGACCTTGATCTTTCCATTCGACAAGCGCGTCACATTCTCGTCGATGGATACTACTGGACTCGAGAGAACTTCTTGGCTGTCAACGAATGGATTTGGTTGAATAAAACGGCGGTCGACTCGGTGGTAATTATCCCCGGCTATGCTGGAGAATTCATCCTTCAAACAAAGTCCGATCTGACCAGTGCCGTCGAGCCGAATGTCGCAAGCAGCTTGCCGCTCGCCAAGGCCTACACGGCGGATTACTACCTCAACGACTGCGGCGGGTACGCAGAATGGCGTCGCAGTAAAGGCAAGTCGGTCGATCCTCGCTTGCAGGCCGTGGCTGACGTCGGCATGGCTATTGGCCCTCCCGGAAGAGTCGCCGATCTTGGGGCGGGGCGTGGGGAATTAACCAGACTGTTTGCGGAACAGGGTGC
The DNA here is from genome assembly GCA_041477795.1 of bacterium. Lineage (GTDB taxonomy): Bacteria > SAR324 > SAR324 > SAR324 > JACQKK01 > DATFMP01. Next base: position 1,776 of record JBGOUY010000019.1, on the reverse strand, counting down.
GAAAGTCACGGCCATTGACTACTCCGTGAACGCGGTTCAGTTAATCGAAGAGACATTGAAAGACGATGAGCAAACCAGACAAAATGTCGATATCATTTGCGATAGCGTTCTGAGTCTGAGCGTTTACGATAAGGAATATGACCTCTTTGTGGCTTCGGATTTAGTGGAGCATCTCGTCCCCGATGAAGTGGACGCTCTTTACAAACTCGTCAGCCAACGTATTCCACTCGATAAGGGGGCTCTGGTCATTCATACTGCCCCTAACCTGTGGAATTACCGCTATGAGCATCCGCGACAACAGAAGATGGCGAGACAAGCAGGATTCTGGCTCCCACGTGCGCGCCGTACGTGGTACGAGCGACTCATGCATATCAACGAGCAAAATCCACGGGTATTAAAACGACAGTTATCACGCTATTTTCCCAATGTTCTCGTATGGTTCGCGGACGGCGAAAGCATGGGAGGTAGCTTGATACGAAGGTTTCGGATAGCGGACCTACGCCGGGCCACGAGCCTTTTTGCCATTGCGTCCCATGCGCCTATCGACCGCGACCAGATTGCCAACGTGTTCTGCATGTTGCAATTGAATGCGGACGAGTCCGATACGATCCGCCTAACCATTGACAGGTATCCTGAGCGGATTTCCATCGGAAATGAGTTCACAGTGCCTGCTGTTCTGTACAACCCCACAGACAAGAGACTGGCCAGTCTCAAGCCGAACCCATTTCAGCTAAGCTATCATTGGCTGGATGAACAGGGCAACTTCATCGTTTATGATGGATTACGGACGGAATTGAGGCCGCCACTGCTTGCGCATCAGCATGCCACGTATGCGGTACGTATCAAAGCACCCGAAAAGCCCGGGCGTTATGCTTTGCGTGTGAGGCCGGTACAGGAGATGGCGGCATGGCTCGAACATGCCAATCCCGGCGCCGACGTGATAATCCTGGTTGAAGATGCAGACACGTCAGGATCGATTCACATGACAGATGCGATTTCACTGGCGAGCACCGCGCAGCCGGCTGAGCGGTCGACGGAACGTATAGGAAAGAATGCATCCAGGAAACCTTGAGCCTCAGCAGGCCATGCAGACGCCCGAAAGTCGCCAGTCTGACGTTGAGGAACTGATGGCCCGCGTGCGGGAAGAAGTCGCTCGGAGGCGCGAGCCGCCGGGCATGGCCGCCAGCGGTACGACTGCGGCGTCGACATCAAGTGCCTACCCTGCAGCCTGGGCCGCTTCCATCGTGCCTTCGGGCGGCCACAAGCGCCACCTCAAGGATTTGCTGGATTTTCACGATCGCGAGTTTGTCATTCAAGCCTTTCGGCAGGTACTGGGCAGGGAGCCCGATGCCGGCGGCATGAATCATTTTTTGGGACTGCTCAGACGCGGTACGTCCAAGGTCGAGATCGTTGGCAGATTGAGGCTGTCCAAGGAAGGTCGGCGGCGCCATGAGCGCATCCGAGGGCTGCTGTTGCCTTTGGCGCTTGAAGTTGCCTATCGGATTCCAGTCCTTGGGTATGCAATCCGGCTCCCCGTCGCCGTCCTGCGCCTCCCCAGGATCCTGCGAAGTGCGGCGCAGTTCGAGAATCACGCGACGGCTCACTTGATGGACCTGCGGGAATCGCTGTCGGCCCTGGTATCGCGGTTTGGACAACTCGAGAGCGACCTGGAGGATGTCTCCGGTCTGGTGGCGTCGTTGGAATCGCGCCAAGGCGACGCGCGCTCCAGCCTGGCCGCCGAGTTGGCCTGGCTGCGCGCGGCGCTTGAGGAGCGCT
>JBGOUY010000177.1:0-9119 GCA_041477795.1 bacterium | reverse complement strand
GAGTTCTTGGGCAGCGTCGCGGCGTGCGGTCCGGAGTCGTTGGCCAGAGCGGCGGGCGGGCACCGCGCCCGCCATGGCCCCGGTGTAGCACGGCGGGCGGCGGCCCGCCACCCGCCGGCCCGGCCCCGGCCGCCCCGCTAGGGCTCCGGCAGGCCGAAGAGGCGGCGGGCGGTGGCGGCCGTCACGGCGCGCACCTCCGCCTCCGGCAGGCCCTTGATCCCGGCGATCGTGGCGGCGCTGATGGTCACGTTGGCCGGCTCGTTGCGCTCGCCCGCCTGCGGCCCCAGCACGGGGCTGTCGGTCTCCAGCGCGAGCGACTCCAGCGGCAGCGCGCGCACCAGCTTCTGTTTCTGGGGCGAGCGCACGATGGAGGGCGGGATCGAGAAGATGAAGCCCGCGGCCGCCCCGCGCAGGGCGTGGCCGGCCTTGCCGTCGAAGGCGTGCATGAGCACGCGGCGCGCTCCCAGTTCCAGCAGCAGGTCGATCGTGTGATGCCCAGCCGAGCGGGAATGCACGTTGAGCGGCAGCTCCAGCTCCTGCGCCAGGCGCACCAGGCCGCTGAAGGCCTCGCGCTGCTGGGCGCGCCGCGCCTCGTCCTGGCAGACCCAGTAGTCCAGCCCCACCTCCCCGATGCCCACGAGGGTGGAGCGCCGCTCGCGGATCTGGGCCAGGACGGCGGCCTGCTCGTCCGGCGAGACCGGCGCCGCGCGGTCCGCGAAGCGGTCCGGATGCAGCCCCAGGAAGGGCAGCAGCTCGGAGTGCCGTGCCGCGGCGGCGAGCACCGCGGCGTTCTCCTCGGGGTCCTGCCCCACGATGGCGATGCGCTGCACGCCGGCCGCCCGGGCACGCTCCAGCACCGCCTCGCGATCGGAGTCGAACGCGGCGTCGGTGAGATGGGTGTGGCAATCGATCATGGGCTTCCCGGCCGGCGCGCCTTCCCCGTGGGTGCACGAAACCGTGCCAATTGCGTGCGTGGCGGTTATATTATAGTAGTCCCGAGCAGGGGGGTGGTAAAGAAGCGCCCGCGGTGGGGCTGGTCGCTCGCCGTGCCTCCACCCGGCCCATCCAAACGAGATCCCGTTGCAAACACGCGCCAAGATCGTCTGCACCCTCGGCCCGGCCAGCCGCGATGAAGAAACGATTCGCCGCATGATCGAGGCGGGCATGAACGTGGCCCGCCTCAACTTCTCCCACGGCACCCACGCCGAGCATGCGGAAACCCTGCGTGCCCTGCGCCGAGCGGCCGAGCGCACCGGGCGGCTCGTGGGCATCATGCTCGACCTGCAGGGGCCCAAGGTGCGCGTGGGGCGCTTCGCGGCCGGCGAAGCGCACCTGGAGCACGGGCAGCCGTTCACGATCACGGGCCGCCCGGTGGAGGGCGACGCGCAGATCGTTTCCACCACCTACGAGCAACTGGCCAACGACGTGAAGGCGGGAGACCGCATCCTGCTGGACGACGGGCTGCTGGCGCTGATCGTGCGCAAGGTGGAGGGGCTCGACGTGCAGTGCGAGGTGATCGTGGGGGGCGTGCTGCGCAACAACAAGGGCATCAACATCCCCGGCGCCGCGCTCTCCGTGGCCACCATCACGGAGAAGGACTACCAGGACGTGGACTTCGGGATCGCGCAGGGGGTGGACTTCATCGCCATGTCCTTTGTGCGCCATCCCGGCGATGTGGAGCGGATGCGCGACTACCTGCGGCGCAAGCAGGCGCCCCAGCAGATCGTCTCCAAGATCGAGAAGCCCCAGGCGCTGGAGCGGATCGAGGAGATCATCGACGTTTCCGACGGCATCATGGTGGCGCGGGGCGATCTGGGCGTGGAGATGGCCGCCGAGGACGTGCCGGTGCTGCAGAAACGGCTGATCGCCCAGTGCAGCGCCGCCGGCAAGCCGGTCATCACCGCCACGCAGATGCTGGAATCCATGGTCAACAATCCCCGCCCCACGCGCGCGGAGGCATCCGACGTGGCCAACGCGATCCTGGACGGCTCGGACGCCGTGATGCTCTCCGCCGAGTCCGCCTCCGGGCGCTATCCGGTGGAGTCGGTGGAGGTGATGAAGCGCATCATCCAGGCCACCGAAGCGTCGCAGTCCAGCGTCGATCCCGCGCGGCGGCGGCGGCGCAGCGCGGGGCCGATGGCCGTGCACGAGGGCGTCGCGATCACGGCCTGCACCCTGTCGGAACTGGTCGACGCGCAGGCCATCGCCAGCATCACGCTGACCGGCTCGATGTCCCGCATGATCGCCAAGCACCGCCCGACCAAGCCGATCTTCGCCATCAGCCAGTTCGAGCAGGTGCTGCGCCAGCTCGCGTTCACCTGGGGCGTCGAGGGCATTATCATGCTGGATCTGACCAGCAACGTCGACGACGCCCTGCTGGACGTCGAGCGGCGCCTGTGCGAGCTGAACCACCTGGCCAAGGGGGAGCGGCTGGTGATGACCGCGGGGCTGCCATTCTCGGAGCGCAAGGCCACCAATATGGTGAGGGTGGACGAGGTGGCGTAGCTGTGGTTTAATCGCAGCGCCAACCGGCAAGATTTGTCTCAATGGATTGCATGGGTTATGAGAATTCAAGGAGAGCCTGTGATGCGGCTGAACCCGGAACCCATGACGGAGCGACACACGCCCATTCCGTTCCCCTAGCCTTGGACGAAGCGAAAAGGAGGCCTCGTGTGAGGAAAGCGGAAGAACCTAACGTGGGGCGGAGACGAACGTTTGCGGCGCCCCCGCGCTATTCGATCCCGCAGCAACTGCGGTGGGCCGCCACCCGCCTGGTATTCTATACCTACATCGCATGCAGCATAGGCACGCTGGGCCTGGTGGGCTTTCTCAGCGGGCCGTTGATGACGTGGTATTTCTACGGCGACTGGCGCTTCTGGCGGCACTGGAGCTCAGCCAGGCGCCTCTTCCCCCATTCGTTCCGCATGCTCTACTACGTGCTGCAGGGCAAGAACGGGGGCTTCATGCTGGGCGTGCCGCTGACCGCGCCGCCCTCCAGCAGCGTGAATCGCAACCGGGTGGAGATGCAGCCCACCTGGGAATTCGGCAGCTCGTGCGGCCCCTGCACGCGGTGCTGCTCCAAGATCCACTGCCCGGTGCTCGACGAATCGACGGGGCTGTGTCGCGGGTACAACTCGTTCTTCTGGCGCTACTTCAATTGCGGGCGCTACCCGAGCGAACAGCGGGAAATCGAGTACTACCTGTGCACCAAGTGGCAGATGAAGGAATCGCCGGCCAGCGCACGGCCGCGGCCGGGTCTGGCGGCGCCGGAGCCGGAAGAGGTGTTGGCCTGAGCGGCCGCAGCAGCGGGAACGAAGAGACGGGCCGCCGCGGCATTCCGCTGGGCGGCCCGCGCCGGGATCAGGTGTTTTCCAGCACCAGCGAGACGACCGTCCGGTCGTCCCCGCCCATGTTCACGGTCAGGCCCGTCTGGAGCGGGCGCTGAATCTGGTAGTCCCCGCACAGCCCCTTCATCTGGCGGAAGATCTCGGCCGCCTGCTTGACGCCGGTGGCGCCAACGGGATGGCCGAAGCCCACCAGGCCGCCGCCGGTGTTCACGGGCAGGTCGCCCTCCAGGGTGGTGCGGCCCGAGTGGATCAGCTCGATGCCCTTGCCTGGCTCGGCCCAGCCCACCGCCTCGTACATCATCAGCTCGGCGATGGTGAAGCAGTCGTGCACCTCGGCCACCTGCACGTCGCGCGGGGCGATGTCCGCGTCGTGGAGCGCTTCCTGTGCGGCCATGGCGGCCGTATCGAGCCGCAGCAGGTCCTTCACGCGGCCCAGCGGATTGGTGGCGTAGCCGTAGGAGCTGAGCCGCACGCAGTCGCCCAGCGGCCGGCCCAGCTTGCGCAGCCCCTCCGCGGAGGCGAGCACGATCGCCGCGGCGCCGTCGCTGACTTGGGAGCAGTCGCTCACGCGCAGGTGCGGCTTGAGCTCGGGATTCTGCAGGATCTCCGGATTGCCCTCGCTGGTGCGGCTGGCCTGCTCGAGCGTCATCTGCACGGCGTGCATGTGCGCGAGGGGATTGCGGTTGGCGTTGGCGTAGGCCTTCACGGAGAAATGCGCCAGATCGCGCGCGGTGATGCCGTAGGCCTCCTTGTAGGCTTTGGTGCGGCGCGTGAGGATCGCGGGAAAGGTGAACTCGTCGATGCCCCGCTCGCTCTCGTAATGGGCCGCGCGGGCCAGAAAGTCGGCCCCCTCGCGGGCGCGCACCGTGGTCTGCACCTCCGCGCCCACCACCAGCACCACGTCCAGCCCGGCCTGGATCGCATCCACCGCGCTCACGATGCCCACGCCGCCCGACGCGCAGGCCGCCTCCGTGCGATGGAAGCCGATGCCCGAGAGCCGCTCGTCGGCGCGGGCCACCATGGCGCCCAGGTGCCCCTGGCTGCTGAACATCTCGCCGCCGAAGTTGCCCACGTAGCCGCGCTGGATCAGGCTGGGATCGATACGATAGGTTTCCAGCAGCTGGCGCACGGCCGCGCTGAGGTGCTCCTCCAGGCTCGGATTCTGCCGCTTGCCGAAGTCCGGATGCCCCTTGGCGATGAAAGCGGGATTGCCCTTGCCAATGAAGGGCGTGATGGCCTGGGCGGCGAGGTAGACGGCGCGGACGGGTCGCATGGCTGGCTCCGGCGGGTGCTGGGGACGACGGCTTGGGGTCGCGGGTGGCGTTCCATCCAGCATAGCCCCGCGCCCCGCGCGCAGGCAACCGCCGTGCCCCGCGCGGGCACCGGCGGGCCGGCGTGCGCCTCGCCTGAAGCGCCGGCCCGCGGGGCTCCGGCGCGAGATCGGGTTCGTTTGGAAATCCCCGCGGTCCCCGCGTCCCGGGCGCCGGCTACCCCGCCGCGGCGGCAGGCACCGCCACGCCCGCACCGGTCGACTCCCCTGCCTCCTGCCGGCGACAAAACCGGCCCGCATGTCGCTCAGCCGTCGACTGCGGAAACTTCCGCCAACTCAAGGCCCTGCGGCCGAGTGGGTTCGTTTGGAAATTTCCATCCGCTGGGTAGGGATGCCCCGCCGCGGGGGTCGCCCGCCGCACCGGCCCTGCCTGCCCACAAGGCATACGTACGTATACCATACCTACCACGCCAAGTCCAGCGCGGCTTGGGTCTCCGCGAGAGACCGTGTCGCCCCTCCGCTGCGCCGTCCGCGGGCGCCCGCAGCGGCAGACAGCCGCGCCGCGCCGGTGTAGGCTGGGCCGACGCGTCCGTAGCTCAGAGGGATAGGGCAGCGGAATTCTAATCCGACGGTCGGGGGGGGGGCGTCCCTCCGGACGCGCTTGAAATATCCATGGGTTAGGAATTACGAAAAAGCGGGGATGGGCTGAGGTAACGCCGAGGTAACAGGGCGGGGGTGGCAGGCCTGCTGCGGGTCGTAGACGGGACGCAAGGGGGTGCTGGCAAGCCGGATTGGCAACCGGGGAGGCTTGCCCGTTGCAGGCTGGCGTGAATCGCAGGTGGGTCGGCGGGGTGCGCCTTCGTAATGCGTAGGTCCGCGCTTCAAGTCCGCGCGTGGGCTCTCGCACTTCCGCCCGCCAGATCAATGCGCTATTCCAAGGGGTGCCGTGGGTCCGCTCGGGGGGTCAACGGCGCCAGAGCGGTCATCACCGTCACGGCAGCCACAAAGCAGGAGTCATGAGCGATGCCGGAAGAGGGTGTTTCCCCGTCCGCCGCCGGGCGCAACCGCTGGAGCATGCCCCGGTTGGTCGCGCTCAAGGGCAGGACGCCCATCGTGATGGTCACGGCCTACGACGCCAGCATGGCCCGGCTCGTGGATGAGTTTGCGGACTCGATCCTGGTCGGCGATTCGCTGGGCATGGTTGTGCAGGGCCAGGACAGTACGATTCCCGTGACGCTGGACGAGATGGTCTACCACACGCGGATGGTGATGCGCTCCGCGCGCCATGCCCTGGTGGTGGCCGACCTGCCCTTCATGAGCTACCAAGCCTCCGTGGAGGACGCCGTGCGCGCCGCGGGGCGCCTGCTCAAGGAGGGCGGCGCCCAGGCCGTGAAGCTGGAGGGTGGCCTGCCCATGGTGCCACAGGTGCGGGCTATCGTGGACTGCGGCATCCCCGTGGTGGGACACCTGGGCCTTACCCCGCAGGCGATCCACGCCCTGGGCAGCTACGGCAAGCAGGGCAAGTCGAAGGAAACGGCCCAGGCCCTGTTGGAGTCTGCCCAGGCCCTGGACGCCGCCGGCATCAGCATGCTGGTGCTGGAGAACATCCCCCACCCCCTCGCCGCGGAGGTCACCCGCGCCATCGGCGCCTGCACCATCGGCATCGGCGCCGGCCCGCACTGCGACGGGCAGGTGCAGGTCTTCCACGATGTGATGGGCCTGATCCCGGAGTTCACCCCGCGTCACGCCAAGCGCTTCTTTGAAGGCGGCACGGGCATCCGCGCGGCGATGGAAGCCTACGCACGGGAAGTTCGCGACGGCACCTTCCTCTCCGAGTAGCCCGGGCCACCCACACCGCGGCCGCAACCTCCACCTGGGCGTGGAAGGCAGCTTGGCCATCCAGGTCGGCCCGCGAGGGTCGTGTGAAATCGTCACTCCTGAGCGTGCTCCTTCATCGTGGGCGGTCATCGCGCCGGGTCAGGCCACATGGGGTCGGGAAGCCGGAAAAGTCGCAGGGAATCTGGTACAGAAAGGGGAACCCGTCCGGGTGCGCTGGGACTGACGCGCGCAGCGGCACGATAACTGGGGACAGCTCACCGCATGAACCACGCATCGCAGTGTGATCTCGTCGTTGTCGGAGGGGGCGTCATCGGCGCCTCTGTGGCCTACCATTGCGCCCGCAAAGGCCTGCGGACGGTGGTGCTGGAACGCGGCGAGCCGCTGGGCGGCACCACCGGCGCCACGTTCGCCTGGCTCGGCGCCCATCTCAAGAAGCCGGCCCGCTACAACCGGCTCAACCAGGAAGCCATCGCCCTCTATGCCGGACTGGAGGCCGAGCTGGAGGCGGACCTCGAGTACGCCGCGCTGGGCAGCGTGATCCTCGTGCGCAGCGAGGCGGAAATGGATCGCTGGAGCCAGGAGATCGACGGCCTGCGCCAGCAGGGCTTCCGCCTGGAGCTGTGGGACGGCGCCCGGCTGAGAGAGCGTGAGCCCATCGTGCCGGCAAGCTTCGCCGGCGGCATCCATTGCCCGGTGGACGTCGAAGTGAATCCGTTCCGGCTGGTGACGGCCTACCTCGCGGCCGCGCGCCGCCTGGGGGCAGAGGTGCACCACGGGGTCAAGGTCACGGGCTTCCAGCGCGAGGCGGGCCGCGTCTCCGCCGTCGTCACGGAGCGCGGCACCTGGCGGGCCGGGCGCGTGGTCTGCGCGGCCGGTATCGACTCGGACCGCATCGGCGAGATGCTGGGAGTGGAAGTGCCGATCGTCAAAGTCAAGGGGCAGGTGCTGGTCAGCGAGCGCCGGCCCCGCATGCTCAACTCCTTCCTGGCGCTCACCACGGCCGTGGAGGATGGCGGCTTCATGCTCAAGCAAGTGCGCTCGGGCAACCTGGTGATCGGCTACACGCAGGAGGACGGCATCGCGGACCGCGCGTCCACCTGGCACGGCATCCTGTCGGTGGGCCGCAACGCGGTGCGCGGGCTACCAACCCTGCGTGACGTGAACGTCATCCGCGCCTTCGCGGGCGTGCGAGTCGTTCCGCGGGACAGCCTGCCGATCATCAGCGAAGTGCCCGGCTGGCCGGGCGTCGTCGTGCTGGCCATGCACAGCGGACTGACCCTGTCGGTGCTGGTGGGTCGCGTCGTCGCGGGGCATTTGACGGGAGCCGACCCGAGCGGGCTCTTCCAGGAGTTCGGGCTGGCCCGGTTCGGCACGCCGATCGAGGCCAAAGTCACGGCCTTCGGGGGCATGGCCTGAACCCACCTCCTGGGCCCTCAGCCGGTGGCATCGAACGAGAAGTCGGTGCCCACGCCTTCCTCCAGGGCCCGCCGATAGATCTCCAGGCCCACGGCCAGATCCTGGAAGGCCTTGCCGATGCTGCGGAACACGGTAATCTCGCCGTCGTTCCTGCGCCCGGGCGCCTCGCCCGCGACAATGCTGCCCAGATCGATCAATTCATCCCTGCGCTTCAGCCCCTGGCGCAGTGCCTGGACGATATCGCCCGATTCCTCCAGGTTCGCTGCGACGTCGTCGCAGACGACCCGCTCCGCCTTGGCCAGCGTGCCGGCGTCCAACTCCCCGGAGGCGGGCGTATGGTAGCCGATCGCCGCCACGAATGTTCCGGGTCGCACCCAATCGCCCTGGATCACCGGCCGCTCCTGGCTGGTCGCCAGGATGACGATTTCCGCGCCGCGGCAGGCTTCCTCCGCGCTGGCGGCCAGCGTCACGGGCACGCCCAGCCGCGCCTGCAGGCCCGCCAAGACCTCGGGCTTGCGGTGGGCCGAGGGCGAATAGGCGAGCACCTGCCGGAGCGGGCGCACTGCGGCCACCGCCTGCAGTTGCGCCAACGCTTGTCCGCCGATGCCCACGATGGCCGCGGTGCCGGCATTTGACGCGGCCAAGTGCTTTGCCGCGACGCCCGTGGCGGCGCCGGTGCGCAGGCGCGTGACGGAATTGCCGTCCATGATGGCCAGCGTTGCGCCCGTCTCGGGGTCGAGCAGGGTCAGGGTGCCCATCACATTGGGCAGGCCGCGCAGCATGTTGCGGCGAAAGCCGGTGATGATCTTGCAGCCGAAGGCGCGACCGCGCTGGCCGTCCAGGTAGCCTGCCATGAAATAGCCCGCCCCTTCGGCTCCCGGCACATCGACCCGGAGCCGCAGCGGCACCCGCGCCTGCCCGTGCCAATCGGCGACGAAGCCTGCCTCGACCGCCGCGATGCAGCGCTCCATGGTGATCAGCGAGGTCACTTCCCGATCGGTCAGCAGACGCACCATCTCACCGCTCCGACGTTGCACGACTGTGGGGCTGCTGGCGCTCTCCCTCCCGCACGGCGTGTTCGGCAGGGCGGCGCAACTGGGGCTGTCGCGGGCGGCACGCCCGGTGTCAGGCCGGTCGCGGTGGATCGCTGGCCCGTGCCGCCCGACCCGGCGGCGGAGAGAACGCGCCGCTCGACCGCGCTCGTGGCGCCAGCCGGCCCACTGCGGGGCGGTTGCGTTTGTGCGGGG
>JBGOUY010000290.1:0-5451 GCA_041477795.1 bacterium | reverse complement strand
CCTGCCTAGCGGGGAAGGGGTTGGGGGATGGGGTCCAACGCGATGCCGCAGCCCATTTATTCTGTAAGTTACTTCAGGGACACGACGCTAGCGCACCTTGAAATAGATGAGCAGCGCCAGCACCAGCAGCCAGATCGACATCATGTGCATGCGCCAGATCACCCGGCTGTCCACGTCCCCCGCGCGCAGGAGCTGGTCCTCCACTCCGGGCGGGCGGATGCCCAGCTTGGCCAGCCACCGCACCCAGACCGACTGCACGGCGCGCTCCTGCTCCGAGTACGTCCAGAGCGCCTGCAGGTGGTGATGGTAGGGCGCCCGGTAGAAGAAGCGCCGCTTTTCCGCCACGGCCCGGCCTTTGCGCCACAGCGTCAACTTGAAGTAGAGGCGCTGGATGATGGTGGAGATCGTGGTCAGCACGAACACCCCGCCCACCAGCGGCAGGAACAGCTCGGTCTTGGCGAAGATGAACATGGCCGAGATCATGCTTCCCAGCGAGAGCGCCCCCAGGTCCCCCATGGTGATCATGGCCGGCGGCGCATTGAAGCGCAGGAAGGCCAGCCCCGCGCTGATCACCGCCGAGGAGAGCACGGCCAGCTCCTTCAGGTTCGCGGGCAGGGGCGGCAGCTTGAGGCGCTGGTAGAGCTCCGGCTCGCCCCCCACGTACGACACCGCCGCCATGAACAGCGCGCACGTGATGATCGGCACGGTGGCCAGCGAATCCATGCCGTCGGTGAGGTTGACCGCGTTGGCCCCGGCCACGATGATCAGGATCATGAACGGAATGAACACGTAGCGCGGCAGGTAGGGGTACCACCACTTGAGGGGAATCAGCGGAACCACCAGGTGCCCGTCGATCGCCACCAGCCGGTACAGCCCGATCACCACCACTGCCGCCACGAGAAACTCCAGCCCCAGCCGCACCGTGCCCGAGATGCCGTCTGCCTTGTCCGTGTAGCTCTTCTTTTCCGCCTCGCCGCGCTCCACGCGGGCCCGGTGCATCACCTTCTGCAGGTCGTCCAGGGCCCCGATCACGCCGAAGGCGACCATGATGATCAGCAGCGCCACGATGAACTGGTTCATCTCCATCCACAGCACGATGGAGACGAGGATGGCGACGATGAGCAGGCCGCCGCCCATGATCGGCTTGCCGCCCGCATAGGGCTTCAGCCCCGGCTCGGGCCGCTTGAAGTCCGACGTCACGCCGGTGGCGCGGAAATAGCGGATCAGGGTGGGCATCGTCGCCACGATCACCCAGTAGGTCGTCAGGAAGGCGAGCCCGCTGCGGAAGAATACGGACTTGAAGATCTGGTAGGGCCAGAGGGCGTAGAGGAGATCCGCCAGCATCGTGTGCGTCAGAGCGTGCCGGAGCGGCCGGGGCAGCGGGCCGGTAGGCAGCCCAGCCGTCCGGCCGGCGAGCGGCCCGCCGCCGGGGGGCGGCGATGGTTGCGGGCCCGCCTCGTGCAGGCCCGGGGCATTCCTGCCCGGTGCATCCGATGGCCGCTTAGACGGTCATCAGGTCGTGTTCCTTGCCTTTCACCAGATCGTCGATCTTCTTGATATGACGATCCGTTTCCGACTGGACGTGCTCCGTCGCGGAACGCTCCTCATCCTGGGAGAGTTCCTTGCTCTTTTCCAGCTTCTTGACGCGCTCATTGGCGTCGCGACGGATGTTGCGCACGGCCACCTTCGCGTCCTCGCCCAGCTTGCGCACGTGCTTGACGAGCTCCTTGCGGCGCTCCTCGGTCAGCACGGGCACCGGCACGCGGATCACCCCGCCTTCCAGCGTGGAGTTGAGGCCCAGGTCCGAGGCGTTGATGCTCTTCTCGATGTTCTTGGCCGAGGACGGGTCGTAGGGCGACACGGTGATGAGCTGCGGATCGGGCGTGGCGATGTTCGCCAACTGGTGCAACGGCGTGAGCGTGCCGTAGTAGTCCACCAGCACCGGCTTGAGGATGTCCGCGGAGGCGCGCCCCGTGCGCACGGCGGCGAGTTCTTCGTTGAACACCTGGATCGTGTGGTCCATCTTGCGCTTCAGTTCGGCTTGTACATCGGCAATCATCGCGTTCCCTCCCCGGGTCAAAAGCCTGCGCTTGCATGCCCGGCCAGCGCCGCCGCCTGGGTGTGGCGGCCCGTCAGCGCACGAACGTGCCCACGGATTGCCCGGCCACGGCCCCCGTCAGTACGCCATGCTGACGGATATTCAATACCAGAATCGGAATGTGATTGTCCTTGCAGAAGGCCACGGCGGTGGAATCCATCACCGACAGGTCCCGGTGCAGCACCTCGTTGTAGCCCACCTGCTCGAAGCGCACGGCATCCTTGTACTTGTTGGGGTCCTTGTCGTAGACCCCGTCCACCTTGGTGCCCTTGATGAGCAACTGCGCACCCATCTCCGAGGCGCGCAGCGCGGCCGCGGTATCGGTGGTGAAGAAGGGATTGCCCGTGCCGGCGGCGAAGATGACCACGCGGCCCTTTTCCATGTGCCGGTCCGCCCGGCGCTTGATGTAGGGCTCGGCGATCTGGCGCATCTCGATGGCCGTCATCACGCGCGTCTGCACCCCGATGCTTTCCAGCGCGGCCTGCATGCAGATCGCGTTGATCACCGTGGCCAGCATGCCCATGTGGTCCGCCGCCACGCGATCCATGCCGGGGGGCGCGGAGGAGCTGCCGCGGAAGATGTTGCCCCCGCCCACCACCACGCCCAGGTGCACGCCCAGCCGGCTCACCTCCGCCATCTGGGCCGCCAGCCCGTTCACGGCCGTGTAGTCGAAGCCCGTGCCCCGTTCACCGCCGAATGTCTCGCCGCTCAATTTCAGCAGCACCCGCGTGTATTTCACGTCCACCGTGCGGTAGCTCCCCGATCGAGCGGCGCCCCGGCCCGCCCGCGGCCAAGGGGCGGAGGGCGGCGGCCGAAACCTGCCGGGCTCAGAACTGCAGCTTGACGAATTGATCCACGGACAGCTTGGCGCTCACGTGTTGGGAGGTTTCGGCGATCAGCTTCTTCACCGAACGCTCGGGGTCCTTCACGAAGGGCTGATCCAGCAGCGCCACTTCCTTGAGGTACTTGCTCAACCGGCCCTGCACCATTTTCTCGACGATGTCCGCCGGCTTGCCGGACTCCTTGGCCTGCGCGGCGAAGATCTCCTTTTCCTTGGCGATCAGGGCGGGGTCGATCTCCTCGGCGCTGATGGCGGCGACCGGCGTCGCCGCGATGTGCATCGCCAAGTCCTTCGCTAGCACATCCAGCGCCCCGCCCGCCACCGCCTTGTCGCTCTTGACCGCCACCAGCACGCCGATCTTCTGGTTGGAATGCACGTAGCCGCCGATGGTGCCGGCGCCGCTGAGGGTGACCCGCCGGGCATCGACGAGCTGCACGTTCTCGCCCAGCTTGGAGATGGTCTCGGTGATCAGGTCGGACACGGTGCCTTTGCCGCCCGCCAGCTTCTGCTCCGGCACGTCCGTGCTGCCCTGGGCCAGCACCTGGGCCGTCAGGCGCTCCAGCAGCGCCACGAACTGGTCGTTGCGGGCGACGAAGTCCGTCTCGCAGGCGAGCTGCACGGCGGCGGCGGACTTCTTGTCGGCCGCGATGCGGATGGCCACCGCGCCTTCGTTCGTGGCCCGGCTGGATTTCTTCTGGGCGATGGAGATGCCTTTCTTGCGCAGGTAGTCCTTGGCGGCCTCCATGTCGCCGGCCACCTCCTCCAGCGCCTTCTTGCAGTCCATCATGCCCGCGCCCGTGACGGCGCGGAGTTCCATCACCTGCGCTGCCGAAATGGCCATGTCGATCGGGCTCCTATGCGCTGCGGTCGATCCCAACGGGAGTTCAGTTCGAAGCGGGGGCGTCCCCCGGGTCGGCATCCGGTGCCGCCGGCGCAGCGGGGGCCGGTTCGGCGGCCGGGGCCGCGGGGGCCGGTTCGGCTCCCGGAGCCGCGGCTTCCGGAGTCACTTCCGACGCGGCGGCGGCAGGGGCCTCCTGCTTGGCGCGCGTGCCGCGCGAGCCGCGACCGCGGGCGGGCTTGGCGGGCCGCTCTTCGTCCACTGACTTGGCCTGCGCGTCGTAAATGGCGCGGCCCTCGCTAACCGCGTTGGCGATGGTCGACGTGAAGAGCTGGATCGCGCGGATGGCGTCGTCGTTGCCCGGGATCACGTGGTCGATCTGGTCCGGATCGCAGTTGGTATCCACCACCGCCACGATGGGCACGCCCAGCTTCTGCGCCTCCTGCACGGCGATGCGCTCCTTCTTGCAGTCGATCACATAGATCGCGCCGGGCAGCTTGCGCATTTCCTTGATGCCCCCCAGGGCCTTCTCCAGCTTGACGCGCTTCTTCTCCATCTTCATCGCTTCTTTCTTGATGAGGCCTTCGTACAGGCCGTTCTCCCCGCGCTGCTCCTCCATCTTCTTGAGCTGGGCGATGGACTGCTTGACCGTGTTGAAGTTGGTGAGCAGGCCGCCCAGCCAGCGCTCGTTGATGTAGAAGCTGCCCGAACGCACCGCCTCGTCGCGGATGACGTCGCGCGCCTGCTGCTTGGTGCCCACGAACAGCAGCGGCTCGCCCCGCGCCGCAAGGTCGCGCACGAAGCCGTAGGCCTCCTTGAGCATGCGCAGGCTTTTCTGCAGGTCGATGATGTGGATGCCGTGTTTCACGCCGAAGATGTAGGGCTTCATCTTCGGGTTCCAACGGCGGGTCTGGTGCCCGTAGTGCACACCGGCTTCGATGAACTGCTTCATCGAGACGACGGCCATGACGATTCCTCTCGCTTGCGGAGGCGAAGTGCGCTGACGACGCCTGCGTTGCTTGGCGCAGGCCGCCCCGTGCCGCGCGGCGGGCCCGGGCGGGCACGCCTGGCCGCGGCGAGCGGCCTTGTGTCGGGTGGAGCGCCGCCTGCGCGCTCCGGTCAATGATCCCGCGGGGAGCCGGCTGGCTCCGGGGACCGACAGGGGTTGGAGGCCATGGGCGGCCGGGCGCGACAGGGACCGCGCCGGCTGGCCACCACTAAACAAATGAGTATAGCGAAGGCGGGGGTGGACTGGCAAGGGGGAGGTCGGGGGCGGGCAGGGCGCCCGCAAAGTCGCCTGCCATGCGCCAACGGCTCGGCCGGCGCAGGACCTCATCCTCCCTGCAAGCCGCGCCAGCGGCGCAGCTTGCGTCCCTCCTGCCCCGCTAGGCAGGGCAGGAGGGACTTTTCGCCCCGGCCGGGTTTCCAGCGTGCTTGAGAAGCCCCTCCCTGCCGTGAGCCCCGCTTGCGGGGCGAACCAATAGCACAGGGGGAGGGGCGGCACCCAGCCAACGGCTGGGTGCGGGGAGGGGTCGCCCGGCGAGACCGGCCGACTTTGCGGTTGCCCTGTGGGGCGGGCGTCTGCCCACCGCGCTCGGCCGCTTACCGCACCTCGGCCTGCGGGCGCGCCTTCTTGCGGCCTTTGCGGCCCCAGTTGGCCAGCTTGCGCGCCTG
>JBGOUY010000401.1:0-3096 GCA_041477795.1 bacterium | reverse complement strand
TCGATGCGCTCGGTGCCCAGCCCCACGATGGCCAGGGCCGCCGCCCCGCAGGCCGGGCAGGCCTCCGGCAGCGGCTGGTTGTAGTCGCAGCGGTGGCAGAGCAGGCGCCGCTCGGACTGGTGGTAGGTCAGCGCGATGCTGCACTGGGTGCAGAGCAGCACCTCGCCGCAGGCGCCGCAGCGGGTCAGGTTGGCGTAGCCGCGCCGGTTGAGGAAGAGCAGGGCCTGCTCGCCGCGCGCCAGGGTTTCGCGCAGGGCGGTCACCAGCGGCAGGGTGAAGAAGTGGGAGCCGATCTGGCGCGGGGTGGAGCGCAGGTCCAGCACCGCCACTGGGGGCAGCGGCCGCGCCTCCACCCGGCTCGGCAGCTCCAGCCGCGTCAGCTTGCCCAACGCCCCATTGCGCAGGGCCTCCAGGGAGGGCGTGGCGCTGCCCAGCAGGGCCACCGCCCCGGCCCGCGAGGCGCGCAGCAGGGCGGCGTCGCGGCCGTGGTAGCGCGGGCTCTCGTCCTGCTTGTACGAGCCGTCGTGCTCCTCGTCCACCACCACCAGGCCCAGCTCGGCGAGGGGCGCGAAGACGGCGCTGCGCGCGCCGATGACGATGCGGGCGCGCCCTTCGCGCACGCGGCTCCACTCGTCGAAGCGTTCGCCCTCGCCCATGCCGCTGTGCAGCACGGCCACGTCGTCCCCGAAGCGCGAGCGGAAGCGGTCCACCATGGCCGCCGTGAGGGCGATCTCCGGCACCAGCAGCAGGCAGCTCTTGCCCAGCGCGCGCGCCTCGCGCACCGCATGCAGGTAGACCTCCGTCTTGCCGCTGCCCGTCACGCCCTCCAGCAGGAAGCCGCGGTAGCCCCCCGCGTGCAGCGCCGCGCGCACGGCGGCGAAGGCGGCGGCCTGCTCGGCGTTGAGCGAGAGGAACGGCTCGGCAGCGGGCGGCGCGCCCGGCAACGCCGCACCGGGCCGGCGCAGGGTGCGCCGCTCCTCCAGCCGCACCTGCCCCGCGGCCGCGAGCTGGCGCACCACGGCGGCGGGCTCGGTCATCAGGGCGCGCAGGCGCGCCATGGGCACCGCGCCCTCCTCGCGCAGCAGGCGCAGGATGCGCTCCTTGCGCGTCTCGCGCTTGACGTTGCGCCGGCCGCGCGGCGGGGGCGGGGCGGCGTCCGTGGCGTGCACCCAGCGCTCCGTGCGCGGGCGGGCCTTGGTGCCGGCGTACTCGAAGCCGACCTCCAGCAGTCCGCCCGGCCGCGCCTGGCGCCACAGCCAGCGTTCGTCCAGGTCCGCCGCGCGCCGGCCGGCACGGGCCGTGCCCCTGCCTGGCGGCGCCCCGCCGGCCGCCTGCAGCAGGCGCGTCCAGTGCGCCTCGTCCCACTCCGGCAGCGCCCGCAGCGCCGCCTGCAGCCCGGGCGGCAGGCCGGCCAGCGCCTCGGCGCCTTCGGGCGGAGGGGCCCCGCCGCGCCAGCGGAAGCGCGTGCGGAAGCGCACGCCCAGGCCCGAGGGCAGCGCCGCCTCCAGCACCTCGCCCCAGCCGCAGAAGTAGTAGTCCGCCACCCAGCGCGTGAACTCCAGCAGCTCGGGCGAGAACAGCGCGACCGCATCGGCGCCCCGCTGCACGCTTTTCAGCCGCGCATCGGGCAGGTCGGAGCGCTCCTTGAGCCCGACCACCACGCCCGCCCGCACCCGGCTGCCGAAGGGCACGATGACGCGGCTGCCCGGCACCACGCGCTCGGCCTCCTCGGCCGACAGGCGGTAGTCAAACGTACGCCGCAAGGGTAGATTGAGGACCACCTCGGCGATCATGGGCAGGGGCCGGGGCGCGGGGTGGAGGAGAGGCGCCGCGGCGCCGCGGGCATGAAACCTTTCGGGCTCCCGCTCTGTTCAAACAAGAGGGCGTGGCGCGTCCAGCCGGGCCGGGTTCGGGCCGGGCCGCCAGCCATTCCACCGCAATCGCGCCGATCCGCCACCGAGCGGAATCGGCGACCCACACACGCAACTTGCCCCACCGCGATGACCGAGAAGAAGACGGAATACCCTTTGCTCCATACGTCCACGGAGGCAGGCACGCTGGCCTTCGAACGCGCCGCGCTGGACAGCGAGATCGCCAGCTGCATTGAGATCGTGCGACAGATCCGCGGGGACTACAAGGACCACGGCGGCGTCAGCGAAGGCCTGCGCGGCCTGGAGGACCAGCTCATGGACCTGCGCACGTCCAAGGCCCCCGAGGCGCAGCTGCGCGAAAAGCTGGACGGGCTGATGCGGGTGCCGCTGGGGGGAGACAAGTCCCTGCGCCTGGAGGCCTTCCGCAAGTCCAACAGCCAGGCCAAGGTCGGCTCCGAGGCCGATTACCTGGCCCAGGTGCGCAAAATGGTACGCAACACCCTCAGCAATGCGGCGCTGCTGCTGCTGAACCACGCCAACGACCCGGTGCTGACCCGGCTGGTGGAGGAGCTCAAGCAGCTCAACCTGGACGACTACACCACCCTGCACCGGCACATGGCCGCCTACGCCAAGAGCCCGCAGCTCTGGCAGTACAACGAGAAGAAGAAGGCCTTTCTGCTGGAGTGGATGCGGCCCTTCCAGGGCCAGCTCGGCAAGCCCATCGAGCAGATGAGCGATGCGGAGTTCCAGGCCGCCCTGCGCCGGGTGGAAGCCCTGCGCGACACCCGGCTGCAGGAGATGACGCACCTGATGGTGCAGTCGGACCGGGCGCCGTTCCGCATCTACAACCGCACCATGAATCCGCTCATCAACGGCAAGAACGAGACCTTCTGGGGCGGGCCGGAGGTGCGCGACGAGTTCATCGCCCTGATGAACAAGCTCATCACGCGCTTCTGCTTCAACCTGGAGGATCGCTACCTGATCTTCCGCACCAAGGACGGCGGCTTCTGCTACCTGATCGGCTTCGCGGACGAGGCCTTCGACCAGGCCGTCACCACCCAGGACGGCAAGCTGGCGCTCTACCCGCACCTCAAGGTGTTCGTGAAGAACAACGACGAGAAGCTCGTCGAGCTGACGATGGAGTTCTACAGCCGCAATCCCAAGCTCTATTACAACGCCCTCAAGACCTCCGTCGTGCCCTTCCTGCGCGCCGCGGCGATCATGG
>JBGOUY010000084.1:0-15156 GCA_041477795.1 bacterium | reverse complement strand
GCGCCGGGTGCGCGCCGCACGCGGGCTGCGGCGGCCGCCGATGCGCGCGGCAATGCCTCATGGCTGCGCCCTCACGGCGGTGCCCTCACGGCTGTGGCGTCATGGCTGTGGCTTCACGGCTTGGGCCCGGCCGGGTCCTCCTCGGGCTCGGCGAAGGGGTCGTCGTCCTTGCGCTTCCAGAGCTGCTCCTCCCAGTCCAGGTCCAGGTTGCGGGCGTAGCGCTGGAAGCGCTCGCGCCAGGCCGCCTCGGCCTCGGGTCGTTCGAATTCGTAATCGTTCGCGCCCAGTGCCGCGGCGCCTGTCGGCCGGCCGGGCTCGGCTTGCGCCGGATCGGCGGCGGCCTCTGCCCCGTCCGCCGCGCCGCTCTCCCCGGCCGCCGCTGCGGCGGGTGCCGCCGCTGCCGCTCCGGCGCTCGCCGCGCGAGTGGCCGCTGCGGCGGGGGCAGCGGAAGCGCTGCGCGCCGGCGTCTCCCCCATGGCCTCGCTGGCCGCGGCCCAGGACAGATCGCGCGCCCAGGCTGGCCGCGCACGCGCCGGCGCGCTGCCCGCCAGCACGCCCGCCAGCGGGGCAGGCAGTTCGGGCGCCGCCTCGTCGTGCAGCCAGTGATCGAAGCCGTCCGCCGCGGCCTCCGCGCCGTCGCCGTGCCCCGCGCCTGCCGGGGCCGGGCCGGCAAAGCCCGCCGAGCGGGACTTGATGCGCGCGAGGGAGGACGAGCGCCCGCCGAGCAGCGACTCCACCAGCCAGGCCAGCCCGCTGTGCGGCGCGCGCAAGGCGCGGCGCGCCAGCTCCCGCGCGCCCAGCCGCGTTTGCCGCGTGAGGCCGTGGGCCGTCGCTTCCGCCACGCGCTGCAGGCGCTCCGCCCGTCGCCGCAGCGCCAGCCAGCCCGCCGTGGAGCGGCGCCAGCCAGCGCGCAGCAGCCACGCGCCAAAGACCCGCCCGTCGCGCAGCACCGCGTGCAGCAGCGGCGCATAGCTCACGCGCACGGCGGCCAGCGTGCCCAGGTACGCCAGCAGCGCTGCGGCGGGCCAGCGTCCCGTCGTGAGGCCCGCCCACTCGCGCAGCGCCCCGCCCGCCAGGCCCGCGCTCAGCAGGCCCGGATCGCCCGGCGGCTGCGCCAAGCCCTGCAGGCCCGCCAGGGCGAGCAGCAGCAGCGCGCTCCAGGCCGCGTAGCGGTGCAGCGGCGGACGCTCGCGCGCCATCCAGGCCCAGTTGAACAGCAGCAGCGGCGCCGCCAGCGCCGCGCTGCCCAGCAGCTCCAGCAGCGATCCGCCCAGCAGCGCGCCGGGCAGACCCAGCCAGTTGCCGATGCCCCCGCCGGGCAGGCGCAGATTGGTGAGCGTGGGATCCTGCAGATGGAAGCTGAGCAGGCTCAGCAGGAGCAGCAGCGCCAGTAGCGCGCCGACTCCCTTCGGCCAGTTGCGCAGAGCGATCCGGTCCATGGTGCGTCCTTGCGCCGCTCCGCCGACGGTCTGCGGACCGCCGGGCGGCCCTGCGCGCACCGCCGTCCTGGCGGTGCGGCCTCCGCTGCGCCCCGTGCATCCGGCAGCGCGGCTGCATCCGGCAGCGCGGCTGCATCCCGCGCGCGGAGCTACTTGGGGAGGTGCTCCCGCAGCCGCCTGGCCACCGAGGGCAGGACGTACTCGTCGATGTCCTCGCCCAGCAGGGCCAGCTCGCGGATGAGGCTGGAGCTGATCGCTCCGTAGCGGGGCTGCGTGAACAGCACCAGGGTCTCGATCCCGCTGTTGATGCCGCGGTTGCCGAAGGCCTGCTCCAGCTCCGCCTGCAGGTCGTTGGCGTTGCGCAGACCCTTGATGATCACCCCCGCGCCGATGCGTTCCGCGTAGCGCACGGTGGCCCCCCGATACGCGGCCACTGTAACATTCTCCAGTCCCAGATGGCGAACATAATCGCCCATCATCTCCAGCCGCACTGCCTCCGGCGTGTCGTAGAGCTTCTTGGGGTTGATGGCGAGCGCCCAGGTGACCTGGCGGAACACGCGCGCGGCGCGCGCCATCACGTCCGCATGGCCCCAGGTGGGCGGATTGCCGCTGATGGGATAGACCGCGTGCGTCGCATCCATGGCGGGATCGCTCCGGGCGCTGGGCGGCACGCTAGCCGGCCTGCTGGGGGCCGCTCTGGATGGCGGCCAGCGCCAGCTTGCGGGCGGCGCCGCACAGCTCCTGCGTCGCCTGCTCGGATTGGCGCGTCTCGGCGTACACGCGCACCTTGGGCTCGGTGCCCGAGGGCCGCATCATCACCCACGCCCCGTCATCCAGCGTGAGCTTGTAGCCATCCTCCGCGTTGACCGCGCGGATCGGCAGCGCGCGCGCGCCCACCTGGAACGCGTCGCCCGGCTTCAGCGTGCCCAGCTTCTTGAGGCGCTCGTGCGCTTCGGCCGCGGACAGGTCGATCACGAAGGTCTCCTGCCGGTAGAAGTAGCGCCCCTGCTCGCGCTCCAGTTCGGCGATCAGCTCGCCCAGCGGGCGCCCGTAGTGCAGCACGATGCGCACGGCGAGCAGCCCGGCCAGCACGCCGTCCTTGTCCAGCGTGTGGCCGCGGATGGTGATGCCGTTGCTCTCCTCGTAGGCCATCAGGGCCTTGCCGCCCTTGAGGTACGGGCGGAAGTTCTTGAAGCCGGTGGGGGTGAGGATCACCTTGCCGCCGTGCGCCCGCGCGTAGTCCGGGCCGAGCTGGCTGGTGGGCAGCGTCGTCACCAGGTCCCCGCGCTGGCCCGTGTCGCCCAGGTAGCGGTACACGAGCGCGGCGAAGCGGTTCATCTGGATCGCCCCGCCCGCATCGCCCACCAGGCCGCGGTCGCTGTCCGGGTCGTTGCGGATCGCCACCTTGGCCGCCGCCGGGCTGCCCTTGAGCAGCTCCACCGCCTCGGCCAGGGTGTGCTCGTTGGGCTCGGTGACCTGGCCGCCGAAGTACGGGTCCACCTCCGTGTGGAGCAGCCGTAGCACGTCCGCGCCCATCCGCCGTTGCAGGCGCTGGTAGACCGGCACGGCCGCGCCCCACACCGGGTCGGCCACGAAGGCCAGGCGCCGCCCGGCGGGCAGCGCGCGCACCTTGGCAATCAGGTCGGCCAGGCGCACCACCGGGTGGACGTTGAGGCGATCCAGGTACGTGTCGTGCACGTCCACCGTCTCGATGCGCTGGGCCTCCGCGGCGATGCGCGCCTCGAGCCGCTCCGGGCGCGGCCAGTTCGCCGGCAGCGTGGCCTGCAGGAGCCGGTTGGCCTCGGCCGCGAGGGGATCGGTGAGGTCGCCGCCGGCCAGCCCGCCATCGGCCGGAGCCAGCTTGAGCCCGCCCCAGCGGAAGGGGTTGTGGCTGGGCGTGAAGTTCAGCGAGCCGGCCCAGCCCCGCAGCGGCACCAGCAGCGACAGCTCCGGCGAGGTGACCCGGCCCGCGTAGCGCACCGTGTAGCCCTGCTCGCGCAGCAGGGACGCGGCGAAGAAGGAGAATTCCGGGTTGAAGAGGCGGTTGTCGTGCCCGATCACGAATCCGCGCCGCTTCACCTCGGCCAGCTCCGCCGTGCCGAAGTGCTCGGCGCGCTGGGCGGGCGTCTGGGCCGCGATGGCGCGCAGCAGCGCCGTGACGATCACGTGCACGTGCAGCAGCGTGAGGCCCGCGCCGATCACGCCGCGGTGCCCGCCGGTGCCGAAGACCACCGGCACGACGCGCCCGCCGCCGGCGCCCGGGTGCACGAAGATGCGGTGGCGCAGCAGCGCCTCGGCCGCCGCCGTGACCGATTGCACGGCCGCGCCCGGCAGGCTGCCCCGCCGCGGCACGAGCCACTCCAGCAGGGCGAAGGCATCGCCCGCGCGCACCTGCCCCAGGGTCTCCCCGGGTGCGCCGGCGGCCCGGCCCGCCGCCTCCAGCTCCTCCTGCAGCGCCCCCGCATCGTGCCGCGGTGCCACAGGCAGCAGGGCCGCCGGCGGCACGGGCGCAGGCAACGGGGGCGGCGCCGTGCGCGTCACAGCGGGGCGCCGGGTCGCTGCGCGCCTGGCTGAGACCCGCTTGGCGACGGCGCGCTTGGCTGCGCTGCGCTGGGCGGTCGCGCGCCGAGGCGCTGCGGCCCGCTTGGCGACGGTGCGCTTGGCGGCCGCTCGTTTGGAGGCAGCCGCGCGTTTCGCCGGGGTGCGCTTGGGCGGCGCCCGCTTGGCGACGGCGCGCTTGGCTGCGCTGCGCTGGGCGGTCGCGCGCCGAGGCGCTGCGGCCCGCTTGGCGACGGTGCGCTTGGCGGCCGCTCGTTTGGAGGCAGCCGCGCGTTTCGCCGGGGCGCGCTTCGTCGGCGCCCGCTTGGCGACGGCTCGCTTGGGGATCGTGCGTTTGGCGGCCGCGCGTTTCAGCACGGTGCGCTTGGCTGCGCTGCGGCTTGCCGCCGCGCGCGAGGCCGGCCGACGGGTCCTCCGCCGGGTTGCGGCCCGCTTTCGTGTTGTCACGCCCTGACTCATGGTGCATCTCCGCTGCTGCCCAGCGCGACTCGCTCCGGCCCGCGCGGCCCTCATGCCTTTACAGTCTAGCAGGTGACCGCGGCCCCGTCAGTTGGGCTTGTCGCGCTCGAAGTCGATCTTTTCCTTGATGGGCAGGCCCTGCAGGAAGCGCCGCAGGCTGTCCAACCCCATCTCCACGGCGCCCAGCCGGATCCAGTCGCGGTTGCCCACCAGGCGGCTGCGGCGCGAGGCGACCTCGGCGCCCGTGCTGATGCCGATGCAGAGGGTGCTCTGGATGTTCGGGTGCTCGGACTCGTCGCCGAGGGCCACCAGCACGGCCAGGCCGATGCCGGCGCCGGCCTGCCGCCGCGCGGCCTCGGCGATCTGCTCGCCCAGCTCGGGCGTGAGGGGCGCATCGTCCGGGGGCGCCGCGCCATCCAGGCCCAGCGCCGCGCACAGCTCGGGCAGCCGCCGCGCCACGACGCCGCGCAGGAAGGTGCGCTCGGCGCCGGGCAGCGAGGCGATGCGCGCCGCGGTCTGTCCGCCGCTGTAGGTCTCCGCGATGGCCAGCGTGGCGCCGCGCCGCTCGAGCGCTTCCAGCACGACGCCCTCCAGGGTCTGCTCGTCCTCGGCCAGGATGAAGTTGCCGATGCGCTGGTGCACCGTCGCGATCACCGGCGCCAGCTTGGCGCGCACCTCCTCCTCGCTGCTGCCGCGCACGGTGAGCTTGGTCTCGAGCTGCGGGTAGTGCGCGCGGAAGCCCAGCTTGAGCGTGCCGTCCGGCACCATCGCCTCCAGCCCGGTCAGCAACGCGTCCGCGTGGGATTCCCCGATGCCGAAGGAGTGGAAGCGCTTGAGGCGGATCACCGAAGTGCTGCCCGCCTTGGCCAGCACGCGCGGGACGATCTCCAGCTCCAGCATGCGGAACAGCTCGCGCGGCACGCCGGGCGTGAAGTAGAAGCGCGCCTTGCCGATGGTCACCGCGAAGCCGCAGGCGGTGCCGATGGGATTGTCCAGCAGCTCGGCGCCTTCGGGGAGCATGGCCTGCTTGACGTTGTTGTCCGGCATGGTGCGGCCGCGCCCGGCGAAGTAGGCCTTCATGCGCGTCAGCCAGTCCTCGCGCAGCACGAGCTGCACGCCCATCGCGCGGGCGGCGACCTCCTGCGAGAGATCGTCGATGGTGGGCCCCAGCCCGCCGTTGACGATGACCACGTCCGCCCGCTCGCCCGCGCGCCGGAAGGCGTCCAGCAGGTCCTCGCGCTGGTCGCCCACGGTAGCGCCCCATTTGACGGCCAGCCCGAAGTCCTCCAGCTTCTGCGCGATCCAGGAGAAGTTCGAGTTGACGATCTTGCCGGTCAGCACCTCGTCGCCGGTACAGATGACTTCAATGCGCATGGAAGGGGCGATGGGTTCGTCGTGTGGAGGCAGGGAGAGCGGCACGGGCGTGCGCCCAGCGCATCCTAAGCACGTTACGGGCTGGGGCTCAAGGGACGCGGGTGCCGGCATGCCGCCCAGGCGGGTTCACTCGATCGGTGCGAAGCAAATGCAACCGCAGATTTCACAGATTACACAGATTGATTTGTACAATCAGGCAGTTGCACCTGAATGGGTGCCGATCCGCGGAGGGAATCCGCCAAGCGGACAGGCGCGGGCCGCTGCGCTCGCCTGTACGCCTCCAGGCCGCTGATCTGACACGGAATCATCCTTTTGCTGTGCCCCTTATCGGTGTTTATCAGTGTTCATCTGTGGCTGATTTGCTGTGACGTCAATCCGTGGCGCACCGCTCTGGGACGCTCACGCCAGCGGCAGCGTGACCTGGCGGCCCTGCTCCATGGCCCGCCCGACGGCCTCGGCGAACTCCATGTAGTCCACGCCGTCGGCGAAGCTGGGGAAGACCGGCGTGCCTGCGCGGATGGCGCGCACGAAGTCGGCTTCCACCTGCCAGTCCCCGCGCAGGTCGGGCGGAATCTCCACCAGCGGCGGCGGCACCTTGGGCCCGACCTTGCCCACGCGCTTGATCTCGCCGGGCTCCACGCGGCCCAGCCGGATGGGCGTGGCAGGCATGGGAATCCTGGGGTGGCGGGGTGGGGGGTGCGACCTTGGGCTTACAACCGATGCCTGGGACGGGGCAAGGGTGGAGGCGCCAAAAGGACGATCCGTGCCATGAACGTGGTATGGTTATCGCCGGCGGACAAAGGAGGCAACCGGGTGCCTACGATCAGCCAATTCTTCGGAATCAGCATCCGCATGTACTTCGACGACCATGGGCCGCCACACTTCCATGCGTACTACCAGGACTATGAGGCCACTGTAGAAATCGGTACCCTGCAACTCATGTCCGGCCATCTGCCTCGCCGGGCAATGGCGATGGTGCTGGAATGGGCGGTCAGCCATCGGGAAGCCTTGACGCTGGATTGGCGGCTGGCAGAAGCCCACGAGGCCCTGCGCCCCATCGAACCCCTGGAGTAGCGCCGTGGAACGAGTCGTCAGCGTCAAGCCTCTGGATCGCTATCGCATCGACGTAGAATTTGCCGATGGCCTGCGGGGCGTCGTCGATCTGTCGGAGCGATTGTTCGGGCCAATGTTCGCACCGCTCAAGGACCCGAAGCTGTTTGCCCAACTGCGGGTTGACGAGTTCGGCGCAGTTTGTTGGCCCAATGGGGCGGACCTGGCGCCGGACGCCCTGTACAAGACCGTTGCCATGTTGCAGGCGGGCTGACATCGATTCCGCTGCGGGGGCGTGCGCAGTGTGCCGAACGCTCAGCCAGTCTTCTTGATCGCCTCGCGCAAAGCCGCGTTGAGGCGCGTCTGCCAGCCGCTGCCGGTGGCCTTGAAGTGTTCCACCACGTCGCGGTCGAGGCGCAGCGTGACTTGGTGCTTGGTGGGCATCTGCTGGGGCCCGCGCTGACCGGGCTTGCGCTTGGGCAGCAGAGTGGCCAGCTTCGGCGGAAGGACTTCGGCGGCCGGCCGAAATCGCCGCAGGTCCTCCCGGGTCAGTTCCCTGACCTCGCCGGCCTTATTGGTAAGCGGTTTCTTCTTCATGGCGCCTCACCTCACGAGGGTTCTTCGCACTCTTGGCCGCGTCGAACTCGATCTGCATGTTTATTTGTAGCTACAAATCACGCGCAGTCAATGCACGGCATTGCTGGGTAGTGGGTCAGATTTCCGAAACCGCCAACCCCGTGACAGGCGCAAAGGTTCGGACGGCCGCGCCCTTCGAGACGCACCGCTGCGCGGTGCTCCTCAGGAACGCGGCCTTGCTGACTCGCCACGAGCCCGCCGTCCTGAGGAAGGCCCGCTTGTGCGGGCCTGTCTCGAAGGGCGCGGGCGGCGCGACGAGCCTGCTTCGACTTCAATTGGACCCATTACCCGCCGCCACTCGTCCCCCTCACTCCCCCGCCCCCTCGGCGCGCTTGCGGAACAGGTCGGCGACCCCCAGCAGGCCCTCGGTGCACGCGTCCCAGCGGTTCTCCTCCCAACCGATCAGGCTCATCAGCAGCGGCACGCGCAGGGAGCGCGCCCAGCCGCTCCAGTGCTCGAACTTGGCGTAGCGCTCGAGCTGGCGCAGCTGCAGGTACATCCCGTCCAGGCCGCCGCCGGCGATGGTGTAGGTGCCGTTGTGGAAGAGCACCGCCTTCTTGAAGAAGCCCGCCGGGTCCAGGTGGAAGGGATGGGTGCTGGGCCGCCCGCGGATGATCGGCACGCCCGCGCGCCCGCGCTCGTAGAAGCCGGGCTGGGTGGCGAGGAAGAACCGGTTCGTCTCCACCATGCGCGTCACGTGCGCCACGTCCAGCGCCAGCTCGTCCAGCAGCCCGGCCTGCTCGGGCGGCATGCGCGCGATCTTCTCGCGCAGCTGGTTGTAGCGCACCCACAGCACCGAGCGGCTGCGCAGGTGCCGCTGCTCGGGCTCCAGCACGATCACGCGCTGGCGCGGCAGCCCGCGCCGCCGCAGCGGGAAGCCGGGCTGCGGGAAGAACGCCACGCGCGCCTCGGGATCCAACTCCAGCAGCTCCTGCAGCGAGCGCAGGGCGCGGTCGAACCAGTCGAGCTGGTTCTCCTCCCAGGCCACGATGGCCGCGTTGAGGAGCGGCTCCCACAGCGCGAGCTGCCAGCGCAGCAGGCCCAGTTGATCCTGCAGCACCAGCGGCGCGTACAGGTTCACCGTGTCCTGCTCGGCCTGCGGACGGCCGCGCCAGCGGCGGCGGTGGGCCGCCTCGCCCTCGCCGGCCCAGGTGTTGAGGAAGCGCGAGAGCCGCGCCAGCTCCAGCAGGGTGAGGTCGCAGCGCTCGCTGCTGCTGCGGTAGCCCGACTGCGCGAAGTAGGCCGCCAGCACGCCGGCCAGCGCCGCCAGGCGCCGCTCCAGGGCGGCGGGGAAGGCCTCCGGCCCGGCGGCCAGCTCGCAGTCGTCCAGCCGGTTGGCGGGCTCCAGCTCCATCCCGAAGTGGAACGCGGTGGGGGCGTAGCCGCGCTCGTTCAGGCGCGGCTGCACGATGTCCTGCCCGTCCAGCACGCGCTGCCAGTGCAGCACCGCCTCCTCGGCGTGCTGGTTGAGCGGCTGGCGCGGCCGCTGCACGACCCGCTCGTAGAAGCGGGCCAGTCCGGCGACGAGCGGGTGCTCCTCAAGGGCCGGCTGCTCGACCATCAGGCAAGGTCCGGGGAGGACAAGGTGTCGACTGCGTCCACAGATCGGGGTAGGATCATGCGCCGGGAATGGACCGCTCGCGCCCGGCTCTCCGCGCAGGGCCGGCGGCCGTCATCCGAGTTCGCGAACCGCGTGCATCCGCTGCGAGGGGCCTTGACCGATCCCGCCACTCTGACCCGGCGCTGGGCCCTGCTGCCGCCCTGCCTGCGCGCCCTGCTGCTGCGCTGTCTGCTGCTGCTCAGCCTGCTCGCCCCCGCCGCAGGGAACCTGCACGCCCAGACAGCGGCCGCCCCGCCCGAGCTGCCCACGCGCGTCGCGGAGCTGGAAAACAAGGTGGCGCTGCTCGAAAGCGAGGTGGCGGCCCTGCGCGACCGGCTGGAGGCGCTGCTGGGCAAGGAGCCCGGCAGCCAGATCGTGAGCGTTCCCATCGGCGATTCGCCGCTGCGCGGCAACCCCAACGCCCCCATCACCCTGGTGATGTTCGGCGATTACCAGAGCGACTACACCGCCCGCGCCCAGTACGTCGTCAAGCGCCTGCTGGCAACCTATCCGCAGCGGCTGCGCTTTGTCTACAAGCACTATCCGCTCACCCAGCTCCATCCGCTCGCCAACGACGCCGCCCTGGCGGCGCTGGCCGCCGAGCGCCAGGGCCTGTTCTGGGAGTACCACGACCTGCTCTTCCAGAACGCGCGGCGCCTGGACAACGCGGTGCTGCTGGTGCTGGCGGAAAAGGCGGGGCTGGATGTGACCCGCTTCGACCGCGACCGGCGCTCGCTGGGCGCATTGGAGCGGCTGCAAGCGGACGAGAAGCTCGGCACCACCCTCGGCGTGGCCGGCCTGCCCACGCTGTACGTCAACGGGCGCCTCATGCCCACCTGGCGTTACGACTACCTGCAGAGCCAGATCGACAAGCTCGGCAAGTAACCGCCTCGGTTCACTGCCAACGGCAACCGCAGATTTCGCAGATTGCACAGATTGCACAGAGGGTCTTGGGCAATCGGGCGCATGTCTCCAGGGGCACGCCCGCCGATCGGACAGGATTGCGCGCGTTTCACCCTGCCTTTCATCCGCGTTCGTCCGTGGCCGCTGGCAGGGCGCCACTCCTTGGGATTTGGCTACGTGGGGGCATAGCCTGTAGGGGCATCGCATGCGATGCCCCTACACCCCGTTGCGGCGATCGGCGCGGAGCCGGGCAGACGCGCGACCCGCACTTCAAGACACGTCCGACCGCGATGCCGTTCCGTGCACACGGACCGGCGCTGCCTCCGTGCGCGGGGTTGCCACAGGGCCGCTATTCCAGCACGGCCTCCAGCGCCGCGAAGTTGCGCGACTGCACCTTGGCCGCGATGGCCTTGCCGCGCGGCAGGATCTGGAACACGTAGTGCTCGGCGGTCTTGATCTTGTTGAAGTAGAAGCGCGCGTCCTCGTTGTCCAGCGCCAGCGCGCGCAGGCGCGCCGGGTCCGGCGCGGCCTTGCCGCCCTTGCCCACTCTGGCACCCTTGGCGCCGCTGACGTCGCCGGCGCCCTTGCCGTCCGCCAGCGCGAGCAGCTTGTCCTCTGCGATGCGCGCCATGCGCAGCAGGTAGTACGCGCTCATCACGTCGCCGAAGTACACGCACACGTCCGTGGCGTGGAAGACGCCCTCGCGCGGGCCCAGTTCCTCGGCCAGGTTGGCCAGCGAGGCCACGGTGGAGGTGAGCTTTTCCTTGGCGTCGTCCCACGCCGCGATGGCTTGGCCCAGCGAGGGCAGGCGCGCGTCCTGCGCGGCCAGGTCGCCGATCTCCCGCAGCAGCGTGGCGAAGAGCTCCCCGCCGCGCAGGCGCAGCTTGCGCGTCACCAGGTCCAGCCCCTGGATGCCCGTGGTGCCCTCGTAGATGGAGGCGATCTTGGTGTCGCGCAGGTGCTGCGCGAGCGGGAACTCCTCGGTGAAGCCCACGCCGCCCAGCACCTGGATGCCCAGGCGCGCCACCTCGAAGCCCTGATCCGCCCCGGCGTTCTTGGCCACCGGCGTGAGGATGTCCACCAGGTCCTGGTAGCGCTGGCGCGTCTCGGGCGGCCCGTGGTGGGCCATGTCGGAGTAGAACGCGGTGGCGTAGATCAGCCCGCGCGTGCCTTCCGTGAGCGCCTTCATGGTGAGCAGCATGTTGCGCACGTCGGGATGGGCCAGGATGGGCGCGCGCTCGGCCGCGCGATCCTTGCCGTACTCCACGGGGATGCCCTGCACGCGCTCGCGGGCGTAGGCCCAGGCGTTGCGCACGGCGCCCGCGGCGGCCCCCAGGCCCTGGTAGGCCACCTGCAGCCGCGCCTCGTTCATCAGCCGGAACATCTGGCTCATGCCCAGGCCCTCGCCCTCCAGCAGGTAGCCGTGGCTCTCGCCGCCTGCGCCGAACTCCAGCACGCAGGTGGGCGAGGCCTTGATGCCCAGCTTGTGCTCCAGGCGCAGGGTCGTGACGCAGTTGTCCGCGCCAGGCTTGCCGTCCGCAGCCGGGCGGTAGCGCGGCACGATGAACAGGCTGATGCCCTTGGGGCCGGGCGGCGCGCCGTCCGTCCGTGCCAGCACCAGGTGCACGATGTTCTCCGTGAAGTCGTGGTCGCCGCCGGTGATCCAGCACTTGGTGCCGCGGATCAGGTAGTGGCCTTGCGGCGTCTTGCTGGCGCGCGTGGCGATGTCCCCCACGGCGCTGCCGGCATTGGGCTCGCTCAGGCACATGGAGCCGCCCCAGCGCCCCGCGATCATGTTCCCGCAGTAGGCCGCCTGCTGCTCCGCACTGCCGTAGGCGGCGATCAACCCCGCGGCCCCGGCGGTGAGCATGGCCGTCGTATAGAGCGAGGGATTGGCGCCGTACATGGCCTCCATCACGCCCACCGCCACCGAGAGCGGCAGGCCCTGGCCGCCGTGTTCGGGGGCGGAGACCATGCCGATCCAGCCCGCTTCGGCCGCGCGCCGCCAGGCCTCCTTGAAGCCCTTGGGCGTCACGACCTTGCCGTTCACTAGGTGCGTGCCCTCCCCATCCCCCGAGCGGTTGATGGGCGCGAACACCTCCTCCACGAACGTGGCCCCTTCCTGCACCACCATGTCGAAGTCCTCCGGCGAGAAGGCGCTGAAGCGCTCGAGCCGGGTGAGCTGCGCCACCTGGAGCAGCTCGTGCTGCACGAAGCGGATGTCCTGCCGGTCCACGCTGTAGTCGGTGCTGTTCATGCTGGGCGGCTCTGCTTGAAGGCTCTGCTGGGGTCGCGCGGCACGCGTCGCAAGGCGCGCCGCCACGGTTGCTGCGAACGACGGGCTGCGAAACAAGCGGGCCGCTGGCGCCCAACCGCCGGGCGCCGGCCCATGCGGCTATTACACCACAGGGGGCGGGAGGGGTAAACGGCGGGCGCCGCGCAGGGACCCGCAGCCCTAACCAGCCCCGGCTAACCCCCCTGCACCCGATCTGCTAAGATGGGGGTGTGCCCTCCTATTTCAGGGTGGAGGCAGCCATGTCGATCTTTTCCCAATCCACCCGGCCGCGCTGGATCGAGCACCAACTGGTGCGGCGCGGCATCCGCGACGAGCGCGTGCTGGACGCCTTTGCGCGCGTGCCGCGCGAGGCGTTCGTGCCGGCGGAGTTCCGCGCGCGGGCGCTGGTGGATGCGCCCATCCCGATCGGCTGCCGCCAGACCGTCTCGCAGCCCTACGTGATTGCGCTGTCCCTGGAGGCGCTGGCGCTGCAGGGGACGGAGACCGTGCTGGACGTGGGCACCGGCTCGGGCTACCAGGCCGTGCTGCTCTCGCACCTGGCGGCCGAGGTGTACACCATCGAGGTCTACCAGCGCCTGTACACGACGGCGCGGCTGGTGATCGAGCGCCTGGCCAAGGCGCCCGTGCACACGCGCTGCGGGGATGGCTCGCTGGGCTGGCCGGAGGCCGCGCCCTTCGACGCCATCGTGGCCGGCGCCTGCGCGCGCAAGCCGCCGCCCAGCCTGGTGCAGCAGCTCGCCCCGGGCGGGCGCCTGGTGCTGCCGCTGGGCTCGGAGGATGCCCAGGGGCTCTACCTCATCACGCGCCGGCCCGATGGCACGGTGGACAAGACGCTGCTCGAGCGCGTGCTGTTCGTGCCGCTGGTGGGGCGGGAGGGCTCCGGCTTCCTGCCGCCCGACTGACGTACGCCGGATCGATTGCGATGACCGCGCATGGCGCCCCGCGCTCTCCGTGAGCGGCCTGGGCCGGCCATGGCTTGGGGGGCCATCTGCATCACCGCAGGTGCCGACATGAAAGCCAGCCACCGGCGCGTCCCGCCGTCGGAGCCGACGCACCGTTTCCGCCGCTGCACCCCGCTGCAGGAGATCATGGTGCGCGACCTGGTCACGGTGCAGCGCGACGACCGCAGCAGCCTGGTGGACGTGCTGATGAAGCACCACCCGATCCACCACGTGCCTGTGCTGGACGGCGAGACCCTCTGCGGGCTGATCGCCCAGCGCGACCTGTACCGCACCATGCTCAGCACGCTGTATTATGACGAGGAGCGCGAGCTGCACTCCTTCCTGGACAACTTCACCGACATCGCCAGCATCATGACGCCCGATCCGCTCACCCTGGCCCCGACCGATACCCTGGGCGACGCCCTGGCGCTGATGCTCCAGCGCAAGGTGGGCTGCGTGCCCATCGTGGACGATCGGCAGCGCCTGCTGGGCATCCTGACCGACTCGGATCTGCTGGGCATCCTGGATGGCGTGCTGCCGGCGTAGCCGGTTGCGGAAAAACAACGGCATGCGAGGGCGCAAGCCCTTCGCCGTCGCTCAGGACAGGCCCCCGCGCGCTCGCCTTCCTGCTTCGCGTGGCTGCTTTGCAGCCGCGCGAATGCCCGATGTGAAAGGGCTGCTGGGGACTGTTCCGAATACACGGGTGCGATTGACTGCCCGCTGGTCGGGGGATAGAGTGCTGCGCGGCAAAAGAGGGGATTTTAGTCTCGTATCGCCCATGCTTTCACGAATTGCCAGGTCCTTCCACCGTCGCCCAGCACAGGGGAGCCCCCTCATGAGCGGAACCGCCAAAGCCACCGTCTTCGTCGAGAACGAAAAGGTGATCGTCACCGAATGGCGAATGGCGCCCGGCACCAATACGGGCTGGCACCGGCATGGCCATGATTACGTAGTGGTGCCGCTTGTGGACGGCAGGGTGAAGATCGAAACCAAGGACGGCACCAGCATTGCCCAATACAAGAAAGGCGTGCCCTATTTCCGCACTGAGGGTGTTGAGCATGATGTGATCAATGCCAATGGGGGGGAATATGCGTTCATAGAGGTCGAGCTGAAGTAACCCCTGCCTGCCTTATTCATTCCTTCTTCCGCGCCTGCTGGCGGCGGCGCAGCGCAGGGTGGTGGTGGCGCTCAGCGCTGCGTGATGGGGACGTAGCCCGGCCGCTCGCGCACGCGCGCCAGCCACGCGCGGATGCCGGGGTAGCGCTCCAGGCTGTAGCCGCCCTCGTCGGCCACGTGGGTGTAACCGTAGAGGGCGATGTCCGCGATGGTGAAGCGATCCCCGACCAGGTAGGGCGCCTCGCTCAGCCGGCGCTCCATCACGTCCAGCGCGGCGTAGCCTTGCGTGAGCTTGGTTTCCAGTTGCGCGCGGCGCAGGTCGTCCATCAGCTCGGGGAAGTGCAGCCAGAAGCGGCGCGTGGCGATATTGGGCTCGTGGCTGTACTGCTCGAAGAACATCCACTGCAGCACCTGCGCGCGCTCCAGCCGGTCCTCCGGCCAGTAGGGCGTGCCCTCGGCCAGATAGAACAGGATCGCGTCGGACTCCGCCAGGCAGCGTCCGTCCTCGAGCTGCAGCACGGGGATGCGCCCGTTCGGGTTGAGGCGCAGGAAATCCGGCGTGCGCGTCTCGCCCTTCAGGATGTCCTTTTCCACCAGCTCGAAGGGCCGCCCCAGCAGCCGCAGCAGCAGGCGCACTTTGTAGCCATTGCCGGAAATCAGGAAGTCATACAATCGCAGCATGGCGAGAGTCCCCTCCGCGAATGTGGGAGCCCCGGGCCGGCGGGCGCGGATGCCCGCGGCGGGCCGGCCGCTAGGCCTGCCAGAACCACTTGCCGGCTTCCT
>JBGOUY010000408.1:0-2992 GCA_041477795.1 bacterium | reverse complement strand
CGCCCGGCGGCCGCATTGAGGGTGAGCACCTGCCCGCCGGGATCCACGGCCAGCACGCCCTCCACCATGCTCGCCAGCACCGCCTCGCGCTCGTCCAGGCGCTGCGTGAGGCTTTCCAGGCGCGCCTGCAGGGCCGCGCCGGCAGCCTCCAGTGCCTCCGCCAGGGGCGCCAGGCCCCGCTCCGGCCCCCGCTCCCCAAGCGAGCCCGGGCGCAGGCCGGCGGCCGCATCCGGGGCGGCCGGGGCCGGCCCCGCGGCGGACAGGCCGCGCAGCGTGGCCGCCGCCTCGTCCACGCGCCGGCGCAGCTCCCCGGCGCCCAGCCGCGCCACGCCCAGCAGCCCGCCGGCCAGCAGCAGCGCCCCCAGGGCGAAGGCGAAGCGCAGGCGCGCCAGCTCCGGCGGCGGCGGCAACGGCCGGCGCACGGCCTGCAGGGCCGCGACGACGCGCCCGGCGCTCAGCACCGGCACGGTGGCCACCAGGCGCTCGGCCGGCCCAGGCTCCTCGTCGAGCACGCTGCGGCCCTGCAGCGCGGCGGCGCGGTCGGCGGCCAGGTCGGAGTCGTCGTCATCCTCCGCAGCGGCGGCCGCGGCACAGCCGGGCGCGCCATTGGGCAGCACCACGCGCACGCGCAGCTCCGGCGCAGCGGGGCAGGGCACCGCCGCGGCCCGGGCGGCGCCGCCCTCCCACCGCGCGGCGGCCTCGGCCGCCATGCGGCGCGCATCGGCCTCCAGGGCGGCGCTCAGCCGGGCGCGCTGCTCGGTCTGCAGCGCCTGCGCGGCCAGCGCGTACAGCGCCGCCAGCACGGCTGCAAGCAGCAGCACGATCGCCAGGGCGAAGCGGCGTTCCAGGTGCAGGCCGTTCATGGGGCTATTCCGCCAGGCGGTAGCCGACGCCGCGCACGGTTTCCAGGTGCTTGCCGGCGGGCCCCAGCTTCTTGCGCAGGCTCACCATCTGCACGTCCACGGTGCGCTCGGTGACGTGGTAGTCCTGTCCCCGCGCCGCATCCATGATCTGGTCGCGCGTGAAGACCCAGCCCGGCCGCCGGGCCAGGAAGTGCAGGATGTTGAACTCGGTGAAGGTGAGGGCGACGGGCGCACCGCCCACCGTGACCTCGCGCCGGCCGGGGTGGATCGCGATGTCGTGGCTGCGCAGCAGCACGTCCTCGGCCGGCGGCGCGCCCTCCCCGCGGCGCAGCACGGCCTTGACGCGCGCGACCAGCACGCGGGGGCTGAAGGGCTTGGCCAGGTAGTCGTCCGCCCCCAGCGCCAGGCCCGTCACCACGTCCGCCTCCTCGCCCTTGGCGGTGAGCATCACGATGGGCAGGCGCTGCGTGGCCGGCTCGGCCCGCAGGCGGCGGCACAGCTCCAGGCCGTCCATGCCGGGCAGCATCAGGTCCAGGATCAGCAGAGCGGGGGGCTGCGCCCGCACGGCGCGCAGGGCGTCCTCGCCGCTGGCCAGTCCGTCCACCTGGAAGCCTTCCTTGACCAGGTTGAAGCGCACCAGCTCGAGGATGTCCTCCTCGTCCTCGACCACCAGGATGCGGGCGCGGGCCATGCGACTTACGCCGCCCCGCGGGCGGCGGCTCCCTGGGCCATGCGGATGGCGTAGT
Organism: bacterium; assembly: GCA_041477795.1. Classification (GTDB taxonomy): domain Bacteria; phylum SAR324; class SAR324; order SAR324; family JACQKK01; genus DATFMP01. Next base: position 1,383 of record JBGOUY010000408.1, on the reverse strand, counting down.
CGATGGCCTGCACCATGTTGGTGGGGTCGGCCACGCCCTTGCCGGCGATGTCGAAGGCCGTGCCGTGGTCCACCGCGGTGCGGATCATGGGCAGGCCCAGCGTGACGTTGACCGCCTCCTCGAAGGCGACCAGCTTCTGCGGGATGTGCCCCTGGTCATGATACATGGCCACGATGCCGTCCCACGCGCCGCGGAAGGCGCGCAGGTAGAGCGAGTCGGGCGGCACGGGGCCGTCCAGCGGCAATCCCTCCGCGCGCGCCGCCTCGATGGCGGGGATGATCTCGTCGATCTCCTCGCGCCCGAACAGGCCGTGCTCGCCCGCGTGCGGGTTGAGGCCGGCCACGGCGATGCGCGGGCGCTCCAGGCCCAGCTCGCGCAGGTGCTGCGCCAGGGCGTGCGCGGTGGCCAGGATGCGCGGCTTGCGGGCCCGCTCGCAGGCCTCGCGCAGGGAGCAGTGGGTGGAAACGTGGGCGATCTTGAGCCTGGCCGAGCTGAGCAGCATATACGTGGGCACCTTGCCGCAGAAGTGCCCCAGGATCTCCGTGTGCCCATCGAAGTTGTGCCCGGCCGCGTGCAGCGCCTCCTTGTTGAGCGGGGCCGTGACGATGCCGGCCAGCTCGCCCGCCAGGGACAGGCGGATGCCGCGCTCGACGGCGCGGAAGGCCGCCTCGCCGCCCAGGGGCGAAAGCTCGCCCGGCGGCAGCGGCGCCTGCAGCACGCCCATGTCCAGCACGTTGATCGTGCGGGGCTGCCAGCGCGCCTGCGCGGGCCCGGCGACGCTGTGCAGCGCATAGCCCTCGCCCGCGAAGGCGAGCTGGCGGGCCACCTGCCGCGCCTCGCCGATCAGCAGCAGGCGGCAGCGCGGGTGGAAATCGGGGCGGGCGAGCGCCTTGAGGGTGACCTCGATGCCGATGCCGGCCGGATCGCCCAGCGTCACGCCGAGCAGGGGGAGATCGGTCATGGTGCGCTCCTGGTGCAGCGGGGGCGGTGGGGACGGCGCAGGGCGCCGCCTCCCGGTGTTACCACGAGGCTATCACGAGCCGGCCGCTCCGTGTCGCAGGAAGTGCACGGCCTGGCGCAGCGCCTCCGGCCCGCCGAAGCCGCCGGCCTTGGTCACGATGGGCAGACCCGGCTGGGCGCCGCCCACGGGCCAGCCCAGCGCGATGCCGGGCAGCACTTGCGGCCCGAGCTGCAGCGCCTCGCCCTCCAGCGCCCGCAGGGCGGCGCGGGCAATGTCCCCGCCGGTGAGCACGAGCCCGCCCAAGGCGGAGCCTGCGCTGCGGTCGGGCGGGCCGGACTGCGGGGATGGCGCGGCCAGCGCGGCCACCAGCGCCCCCAGCGCCGCGTTGAGGCGGGCGGAGCGCCGGGCGTAGCGCGGCGGCT